>NZ_JBICSP010000002.1:404891-912132 GCF_043197135.1 Actinoplanes sp. NPDC049265
CCCCGGCGCCAACTCGATACCGACAGTCGCGGTCTCGGTGTGCTCGAAAACGCCGTCGTTCTTCACCGTGATCGGAACGACAACCGACGTGTCGCCGGCGTGAATCGTGACCGGGCTGGTCGGCAACTCGAAGTCGTCCTTGCCGGGCCCGCTCACGCCGTGGGTGGCCGTGCCGTCGGTGACGGTCACCTTGACGTCGACGTCCTCGGCGGCCGCGCGGTCGAGCTGGACGGTGAAGCCCGCCGTGCCCGCCGTACCCTCCGTGAACGGGGCCGGGGCGACCAGGTCGTTGAGCACCGCCTCCTGGCCGGAGTCGTTGTCGGCGATCTCCACGTCGACGCTCGCCGGGGCGATCGGCGCGTCGCCCGGTGACGGGTTGGCCAGCTTCACCTTGAACAGCTCGGTGCGCTCGAAGATGGTGTCCTCGTTGATGGTCACCGGGATCGACTCGCTGACGTCACCGGCCACGAAGTCGACAGTGCCGGTGGCCGTGGTGTAGTCACCGGGCTGCTTCGCGGTGCCGTCCTCGGTGGTGTACCCGGCGGTGATCCGCTTCTCGGTGGTGAGGGCCTGGTTGCCGTTCAGGCTGAAGTCCAGCGTCACCGGGACCTGCACGGTGCCGTCCGACTCGTTCTTCTGCAGCCCGGCCGCGACGATCGTCGGGGTCTTGTCGGCCACGTCGTCGTTGATCGTCAGCCAGACCGGCGCGACGTCCGGGATGCCGGTCAGCGACACCTTGACCGTCTCGGCGTTCTCGTCGGCGGTGTCGGCGAGCAGATCGACGGTGCCGATCGTCCAGGGGTTGCTGATGTTGCCGCCGGGCAGGTTCACCGCGGCGAGCAGGTTGGTGGCGTCGAAGTCGCCCGGCTCGGCGGGGTCGCCGTTCGGCTGGGCGTCACCCGCGGCGGCGAGCGTGATCGCGACCGGGTCCTGAGAGACGCCGGTGACCGTCGCGGTGATCGCGGCGGTCTGTCCTTCCGCCCGGCCGGTCTGGGCGTGCAGTTCCACCAGCGGGGCATCGTCGTCGTTGGTGAGGGTGAGCGTCGAGGTCAGGTCACCGGCCACGATGGCGGGATCGTTCATCGTGGTCGCCACCTTGATCGTGGCGGACTCCGGGCCCTCGTACACCTTGTCGCCGTTGACCTGGAACGTCACGTTGGCCGTGGTCTGGCCGGCCGGGATGGTCACGGTGGCGCTCGGCGCCTCGAAGTCGTTGGCGCCCGGCGCGCCGGCCATGATCACCGCGCTGCCGGGGGTGGCGGTCACGTCCAGGGTGATCGAGGTCGAGCTCGGGTTGGTCAGCGCGACCTCGATGGTCTTGGACACCTGGGTGTCGCCCTCGGCCATCGTGAGGTTGGGGAAGGTCGACAACTGCGGGGTGGCGTCGTCGTCGTTGATCGTCACCGTGTGCACGCCACTCGGTGCCAGGCTCGCGGTGCCGGCGGCGTTGGACAGGGTGACAGTGAAGGTCTCGTTGGGCTCGTCCTTGACGTCGCCCTTGATCTTCACGGTGAACGTCTTCGACGTCTGGCCCGCCGCGAAGACGAGTTCGTCCGAGGTGACCGCGTCGAAGTCCTCGCCCTCGGTGGCCGTGTTGCCCTGCACCGCGTAGCCGACCCGGACCTCGCGACCGGACGCGGCGTCGAGCGAGACGGTGAAGGTCTCGTCCCGGGTGCCCGCGTTGCCCTCGGTCACCGACGCCGGGCTCAACGAGACCACCGGAAGGGCGTCATCGTCGCTGATGTGGCCGGTGGCCTCCATCGTCCCGGCCGTGTAGTAGCCCTGGGTCGGCGCTCCCGGCGCGGTCAGCTTGACCTTGAAGTCCTCCGGGTTGAGCTCGTTGAGCAGATCGGTCGTCGTGGGCACGGACACCGTCTTGGACGTATCGCCGGGCGAGAACACGACGGACTGGTTGGTGACAGCGGTGAAGTCGGCCGACGACGCCGTGCCGGTCTCGGTGTTCGCGACCACGGTGACCACACGCTTGGACGCTGCGGAGAGGTTCACCGTGAAGTCGAGCTGGGTTCCCTCGGTGGCGGCGCCGGGCCCGACGATGTTCACCGTCGGCATCGCGTCGTTGTCGGCGATCTCCACCTGGAGCGCGGGTCCGGGCGCCGCGGTGGTGTTGGTCTCGCCCGAGCCGGCCACCGTGAAGGCCTCGATGTCCGGCTCGTCGAACAGATCGTCGACGATCGGGATGTCGACGTAGCCGGTGGCCGCCCCGACCGTGATGGCCAGGGGAACGTTGTTCTGCCTGGTGTAGTCGTCCGGCTGGACGGCGGTGCCGTCCGACGTGCTGATCGGAATCGTCACGGCACGACCGGAGACCGCCGACAGCGTCGCGGTGACCCGGGCCACTGACGCGTTCTCCGCGACCGGGTTGGTCACCGACAGCGTGTACGTGGGCGTCACGTCGTCGTCGTCGAGGATGCCCTGGGCCTCCACGGCGAGCGGCTGCCCGCCGACCGTGCCGGTGAACTTGAGCTTGAACGTCTCGTCGTCCTCGTCCAGCGCGTCGGAGAGGCCCTGGACGGTGAACTTCTTGGTGGTCGCCCGGGTGCTGTTGGCCGGGAAGGACGTGGTGCCGCTGATCGCGGTGTAGTCCTTGCCGGCCTCGGCCGTGCCGTCCTCGGTGGTGTAGGTCAGGTCCAGCTTGTCCGAAGACCCGCCCTGACGGACGAGTTCGAAGACGAAGGCGTCACTCTCCACCGACTCCTGGTCGCTGGTGAAGTCGACCTCGCCGGCGGCGTAGGCCGGAGTGGCCACGAACACCGCGGGAACGAGACCGATGAACGCGGCGACCGCCGTCGCCAGGAGCATCCGGAGGGAGCGTGGAGCCCCCGGGGTGTAGTGCATGGCTCAACGTCTCCTTCAGGCGGAATCGCACGTACGTCGGACGTAACGTAACCGAAGGTTTACCGCCAAAAGGTGCGAATAGCTTTCTCTACCGGGCCCGCAAACCGCTCAAAAATATCGAGAATATGGCAATACCCAACAGAACAGTCAGAATCGGAAGGCACCACCACCACGCGAGGTCCGGCGGTGGACCGGCCGGCGGGGCGCTCACCCACGGGCGCGCGCTTTTCGACCAGGCCACGAAGGCGTCTCCGACGGGGAGTACGCCGAACGCGTAGCGCCGGGCGTGCGGGGTGTCGATCGGCACCCCGGCGACATCGGCCAGACCGGTCAGCGCGTCGGCGAGCCGCCCGTCGCCCTGCACCCGGGCGGCGCCCATCGTCACCGCGGTGGCCGAGAGGCTGACGCCCAGCACGAGCGGACCGGAGTCGACGTCACCCGCCCCGGCCACGCCGGTCGGGAACTCACGGATGGCCGGGCCCCACGGCCGGAACCGCTCGCGGAACACCCGGTACTGCTGGGCCGCGAAAGCCGGATCGACGTCGACCAGGAATCGCTGGATCATGCTCTGCGAAGAGCCCCGGGCCACCTCGATCGGAGCGCCGGTGGCCACGTCGGCGCGATGCGGCAGCAGCCCGGTGGCCGGGTCGAGCCGCTCCTTCGCCCCGGCCAGCCAGCGGTCGACCGTCGCCCGATAGCGCGGCGCGGGAGTCGCCCGGCCGCCCGGCGCCGGGTCCGCGTGCGGCGGGAAGAGCTTGTCGTACAGCCGGAGCGAGGCGATGGCCACGGTCGAGTCGACCGGCCAGGCCTGGCCCGGATAGGCAGCCAGGAACGGCGTCGGCGCGGCGTCGAAGGCAGCCGCCAGCTCGGCCGAATCACGCTCGAACCGAGCCGCCTCGGGACCGGACGGGTCGAGGGCGACGATGCCGCCGCGCAGCCAGTTGGTCCAGCCGCGGTAGAAGACGCCGTAGGACGGGGTCAGGCCGGCGTCGAAGGGGGCGCGGCCGTCGGCCGAGTCGAGGGCGGCCAGGGCCCAGCGGGCCGCGGTCAGCTCGCCGGCCCGCTCCCCCGGCGGCCGGCCCAGGCCCAGGTCGACCTCGGTCAGGCCGTACAGGGCGTACAGGAAAAAATAGCCCTCGGGGAACATCGCCTGGGCGTCGTGGGCGGCGCCCGACTCCAGCTCCGACCGCAGGAACGCGAGCTGACGGCGTACCGAAGCGGGGTTGTCATCGGCGACGACGAGCCGCACCGCCGCGATCAGCGCGCCCAGGCACACAGCGACGGCCAGCCCTGCCCGAAGCATCCGGAAGATCCGCACCCGCCCGATGGTAGAAAGCCCTGGCCAGCCCAAAGCGGGGAGCAGACGTTGTTTCTGCCGGGGCCGTTCAGCTTCTGTTCACCCGCGGTCCTCCTTAGACTGATGCGGTGTTGCGCATGAATGCTCTTCGTTCCCGCCGGATCGCGCTGACGCTCACCGCGCTCGCGGTCGTGGCCGTTCCCAGCGCGGCCGTCGCCGGTGACGCGCACCGGGACAACACCCAGTCGGCCAAGCACGCGATCCAGGGCGGCAAGGCCCGCAACGTGATCCTGCTGATCGGTGACGGCATGGGCGACAGCGAGATCACCATCGCCCGCAACTACCAGGTCGGCGCCGACGGCCGCCTGGCCATGGACAAACTCCCGCTGACCGGTGCCTACACCACGTACGCCGTGCACAAGGACCGCCCGACCATTCCGGACTACGTGACCGACTCGGCCGCGTCCGGCACCGGCTGGGCCACCGGCCACAAGACCTACAACGGCGCCATCTCGGTGACCCCGGACGGCAAGCCCAAGCCGACCATCCTGGAGAAGGCCAAGGCGGCCGGCTTCCGCACCGGCAACGTGACCACGGCCGAGCTCGAGGACGCCACCCCGGCCGTGCTCGTCTCGCACGTGGTCAGCCGCGACTGCAAGGGCCCGGACGCGATGGCCACCTGCGCGGTCAACGACAAGGTCAACGGCGGCGCCGGCTCGATCGCCGAGCAGCTGGTCGAGACCAAGGCCGACGTCACCCTCGGTGGCGGCAAGGCCTACTTCGACCAGAAGGTCAAGGCCGGCAAGTACTCCGGCCTCACCGTCCTGCAGCAGGCCCAGGTGAACGGCTACCAGATCGTCACCGACACCACCGGCCTGGCCGGCCTCCCGGCCAACCCGAAGGGCCCGGTCCTGGGCGCCTTCGCGCCGAACAACATGGACCTGGAGTGGGTGGGCCCCAAGCCGACCCGCACCGGCACTCCGGCCACCCGCTGCGCCGTCAACACCGCCCGCAACGCCGCCCAGCCGCACCTGGTCGACATGGCCGGCAAGGCCCTGCAGATCCTCGACCGGCAGACCCGGGACAGCCGCAAGGGCTTCTTCCTGCAGATCGAGGGCGCGTCCATCGACAAGCAGGACCACGCGGCCAACCCGTGCGGCCAGATCGGTGAGACGGTCGCCTTCGACGCCGCGGTCAAGAAGGCCCTCGACTACCAGAAGTCCCACCCCGACACCCTGGTCGTCGTCACCGCCGACCACGGCCACACCAGCCAGATCGTGGAGGCGGCGACGCTCGGCTACACGGCGACGCTGACCACCAACGAGGGTGGCGAGCTGACCATCTCGTACGCGACCGCCGACATCACCGGGTCGCAGCAGCACACCGGCACCGAGGTGCGGATCGCGGCCGGCGGCCCGCAGGCGTCCAACGTCCTCGGCGTCACCAACCAGACCGACCTCAACTACACCATGCGGCGCGCACTCGGCGTCAGCTAAGACTGGTTTCAAACTCGCTTTCGAGGCGCTTCCACAGGCGGCGAATGTGGAACTAGTCCTAGGCAGTAGGTTGGGCGGCGTGCGGCTCGCCGGGATCCTGATGGTTCTGATCCTGGTCTCGGGCTGCACGCCGCCCCCGTCCGCACCGGCTCAGCAATGGCGACTGGTCTGGGCCGACGAGTTCGACGCCCACACGATCGACCGGTCGAAGTGGACCATCCGGAACGGCGAGGGCCGTGACGTCGACCTCGGATGCAACGTGGACGACCCGGCCAACTCGTATATCCGCTATGGGTTCCTGGTGATCCGGGGATTGCGGAAGACCGTGCGATGCGGGTCGCGGACAAGGCACTACACGCAGGCGTACCTGGACACCATCGGCCGGTTCTCGTGGACCTACGGGCGCTTCGAGATCCGGGCCAAGGCGCCTTCGGAAGCCACCGGGATCTGGCCGGCGTTCTGGCTGCGCCCCGACGACGGCGGCAAGGGCGAGATCGACGTGGTCGAGCTGCCCGGCGGCGCAAAATGGCAGGACAAGGCCACCGCCGCGATCTTCTACGACTACTCCCCCGTCAAACAGGACACCCGGATCCCGCTGACCGGCGACGGGTTCCACACCTACGTCACCGAGTGGACGCCGACGTCGCTGACCTGGTTCATCGACGGACAACCGGTGTGGCGACGAGACAGCTCGACCACGAAGTTCTTCGGCGAGGTCTTCCACAAACCGTACAACCTGCGCCTGAACCTGCAGGTCGGCGGCTGGCTCGGCGCCCCCGACGCGACCACCGTGTTCCCGGCCGAGTTCGTCGTCGACCATGTACGCGTCTATCAAAGCTCGCCTATGGTTAGCCCGTGATTCCGCAGCAGCGCCGGTCGTCGGCCGCGCGCCCGGACTATCCCGCCGACGATCCGCGTTCGCGCACTGACGGGCTCGGGTGGGTCGCCCGGGCCGTTTTCCCCGGCCCGGCACTGCGGCTCACCGTCGGTGGGGGTGAGCCTTCGGCCGCCCGGTACGCCGTGCTGCCCGCCCTCGACGACGCGAAGTTCCTGCTCCCCCTGGCCTCGCGCACGGTGACCGCGGCGTCCGTACTGGCCTACAACGCCCTGCGCCCGCCCCGGGTCCGCGCCACCCGGGCGGCGATCGGCGGCCTCGCCCGCACCGGACTGCTCGGCCTCACCCGCGCCCCGATCCTGCACGTGTCCGGCGGCCCGCTGCTCACCGACCATCTCGCCGGCCTGCTCGGCACGCCGCCCCTGCACGCCGCCATCGGCATCCGCCCGCCCGACCCGCACCACAAGCCGACGCTGCAACTCTTCGACGATCAAGGGCGGCCCCGGGGGTACGCGAAGATCGGCTGGAACGACGGCACCCGCGCCATGGTCCGGCACGAGGCGGCGGCGCTGGCGTCCCTGCCCGAGGCCACCGGCGACTTCCCGGCCGCGCCCGCGCTGGTCCTGCACACGACCTGGCAGCAGCGGGAGATCGCGATCATCGCCCCGATGCCCCGCCAGGTCCGGCGGATCCGGCGGCCGGCGTCGCCCCGGACGGCGGCGATGCTGGCGGTGGCCCGGGTGTCCGGGCCACGGGTGCCGTTCGGCTCGTCGGAGTTCTTGGACAGCTGGCGGCGGCGGGCGGCCGGCGGGGCGCTGGCCGGGGCCGAGTCGCCCGGGGCGATCACGGTCGACGACGCGATCGAGGCGCTGGTGGCCCGGGACGGCCGGCTGGAGCTGGATCTCGGGCACTGGCACGGCGACTGGGTGCCGTGGAACATGGCCCGCCACCGGGGCCGGCTGCTGGTCTGGGACTGGGAAAACAGTGCTCCGGGCGTACCCGTCGGATTTGATCTGGCCCATCAGTTCTTCCAGACCGCGCTGTCGGGTGGCGCGGCGGTCGCTCCGAGCGCGGCCGCCATGGACCAGGCGTTGCGGCGGCACGGGCGGGCGCTCGGCCTCGACGAGCGGCGGCAACGGTTCGTCGGGGACGCGTACCTGATCGAGCTGTGGCTGCGGACCTACCAGCTCTCCCCCGGCGCCGGCTGGAACCGGCGGCTGCACCCGGCCCTGCTCGACACCCTGGCCGGGCGACTCGCCTAGCCTGGGTCTCGGTTTCCGACCGCACTCGCCTAGCCTGGGATCCCGTGGATGATTCGGTGCTCGACAATCCCGGTTGGAGTTCCTTGACCGGGCCGCACGCACGGTTCGCGGACCGGCACGGGCGGGCGGCGCGCTACCCAGCCGACATGTCACCGTGGCACGCCCTGGAGGATGTCTCCGACCCGGCCGCCTGGGCCGACGCGGCCGAGCTGGCCGGGCCCGGCGGCAAGATCACGCTGATGGGCGGCCCGGCCATCCCGCCCGACGGCTGGACGTTCTTCCGCGGCGTCCCCGGCGTGCAGATGGTCGGCGACGCGGTGGCGGCCGAGCCCGACCCGGATGCGGTGGTGCTCGGCCCGGCCGACGTACCCGAGCTGCGCGAGCTGGTGCAACGGACCGATCCGGGGCCGTTCGAAGAGCGCACGGTGGAGATGGGTACGTATCTCGGCCTGCGCGACGGCGGCCGGCTGGTGGCGATGGCCGGTGAACGGCTGCGGCCGCCCGGGTACACCGAGATCAGCGCGGTCTGCACCGACCCGGCGTACCGCGGCCGGGGCCTGGCCACCCGCCTGGTCCGGGCCGTCGCGGCCAACATTCGCGCCCGTGGCGACGTGCCGTTCCTGCACACCGCCGCCTTCAACGCGACGGCGATCCGGCTCTACACCGCGATGGGTTTCACGCACCGCGGCGCGACGCGTTTTGCCTCCTACCTGACACAAGGAGCGCCTGGCACGAACCCGTGAGCAGACCGGGGGCCAAATTTTCCAGACTGGACTCCTCAACGCGAAATCACAGGGGGAGAACCAATGTCTGGCAAGAAGATCGTCGTCGCGGCGCTGTCGGCCGGTATCGCTGTCGCCGCTCTGACCGGCTGCACGCCGGGCGCCACCCGTCCCGGTGCCGCGGCGCCGATCTCGTCGTCCACCGCACCCACGCCGGCCACCTCGTCCGAGCCCTCGTCTCCGGCCGCTCCGGCGCACAGCGCGGCGCCCCGGCCCACGAAGACCCGGACCACCGAGCCGGCCGGGCAGGGCGGCTCCGGCGGTTCCGGCTCGACCGGCTGGTCCGGCGTCGATTTCAACAAGGTGCTGTTCCGGGCCCTCGGGTGCGTCGACAACGCCGAGGCCAAGGGCAAGGTCGCGCTGTACAGCGTGGACCGCGTCGACCTGGCCGGTGACACCGCCCCGGAGGCCGTGGTGGCCGGTTCCTGCACCCCGCTGACCGGGCCGGACCACGCCTACGTGCTGGTCTTCGACGGCGCCAAGCCCGGCAACCACCCGCGGACGATGCTGAAGATCGGCGACGGCCAGACCCTGACCTCGGCCGACGTGCGGATCAACGGCCGGAACATGCAGATCATCTCCCGGGCGCTGACCGAGAAGGCCCCGCTCTGCTGCCCCGACCTGCTGATCACCCAGACCTGGGTGGGCCACCGCGGCGGCGGCATCACCCGGACCAGCCTGACCACCCAGCACCTCAAGGACTGACGTCAGTCGTCCCCACGCACGCGGGCGTGCAGATGCATGTCATGGCGGCCGTCCTCGTGGACGGCCGCACCGCGTTCGATCCCCTCGGGGCGGAAGCCGGCCTTGGTCGCCACCCGGCACGACGCCGGGTTCCGGGTCGAGTGGTCGAGATGCAGGCGGTGGAAGCCCACATCGAAGGCCCATTCGCTCACCGTACGCAGGGCGGCCGGCGCGACGCCGCGACCACGGGCGGCGGGCACCACCCAGTACGCGCACCCGGCCAGTCCGGCGGCGAAGTTGAAGCCACGCACCGCGATCCGACCCACCACCGCGTCGTTCCGGGTCACCGCCCAGTGCCCGCCCCGCTCCCCGGCCCAGTCCTCGGCGTAGGCGGCGAACCAGGCGCGGGCCTCATCGAGGGAGGCGGGACGGTTGGTGTGCCAGCGGCAGATGGCCGGATCCTGGTAGGCGGCCACGAAGTCGGTCAGGTCGGCGGATACCCACGGGCGCAGCACCAGGTCACCGGGCTCACCGGGTTCGCCGGACCGCAGCACGGGCTGCGGTGTGCGGGCGAGTGACCCGGCGGCGATCACCGGCGGCGTGACCAGGGTCATGACCAGGGGAAGCGCATGTGGAGGTGTGCGGCCAGGGCGGCGTTGTGCGGGGCGTAGAAGGCCCGTAGCTCGGCCCGGGTGGCCGGGTTCATGGCCTGGCTCGGGCGGGTGTTGTGGGCCTCGTAGTGGGGCAGGTCGTGGGGCGGGAGTCCGATGAAGGACAGCACCCGGGCGTAGGTGGCGGCCGGGTCGGCGTAGAGGGACTCGCTGGCCAGGAACAGGAACTGGGACTCGTCGAAGCGGTCCAGCCACGGGTAGAGGTGGTCCAGGTAGAGGCCGCGCTCACGGTAGGCGTACCAGTCGAATGGTTGTGAGAAGTAATGCGGGTCGACGATCATTTTGGCCCGCTCGCCCGCGATGCGCCCGGCCTCCGCGGCCAGGGCATCCTCGAAGGACAGGGGCTCGACGCCCTCGCCGCGGCGTTCCTTCCAGTGTGAGAAGGCGCGTTCGACCGGGTCGCGGAGCAGAACGATGACGCGGGCCCGGGGCATGAGATTGGCGACCCGGTCGGCGGCCAGCGGATGGAACATGTAGAGCGGTGCGGCCTCGCCGGCCCGGGGCGGGGCGCCGTGCCTGCGTTCCAGGGCGGCCCGCTGCCTGACCGTCGGAAAGTGTGAGCGGTACCACGCCTCGCCGCGGTGGTGGTTCTCCTCGAAGTAGTGCGAGGTCTTGGTGTTCCAGGCCGGGAAGAGCCGCGGGACCAGCGGGTGCTGGATCAGGTAGCGCCACAGCGAGGTGGTGCCGCCGCGCTTCGTGCCGATGATCAGGAAGTCGGGCAGGGGGCGCTGGTCGCTCGTACGCACGGCGTAGCGCACCAGCGCGCCGCGGATCTGCTCGCGCGCCTGCCGCGGCGCCACCCCTTTGATCAGGTCCTTGACCGTCACGCTCTCCCCCGTCGACACTTCACCGCGCCCGCCACGCCCGCCCCCAGCGGCACTTTCACCGCGCCCACCACGCCCGCCCCCAGCGGCACTTTCACCGCGCCCACCACGCCCGCCCCCAGCGGCACTTTCACCGCGCCCGCCACGCTCTCCCCCGGCGATACCGGACCGCGACGGCCGCGACGATCGGCAGCAGCAGGAGCAGCGCGACCGCCAGCCCCGGCAGCTGCCGGCCCCCCGCCCACACCCCGGCCGCCGCGGCCAGCCCCGCCACCGCCGTCGCCCCGATCACGATCAGCCACAGTGGCCGCGACGACAGCGGCTCCCGCAGCGCCCGCCGGGCCAGTCCGGCGGCGATCAGATTTTCGGCCACGATGCCGAGCGACCAGGCCAGCGCCGCGCCCAGCGCCCCCGATCGCGGGATCAGCACCAGGGCGGCCAGCACGTTCAGGACCAGGCCGGTCAGCGTGGCCACCAGATGGCCCCGGCTGTCGCCGCTCATCAGCAGCACCGTCTGCACCAGCCCGACGCCGACGTTGACCAGCATCGCCACCGCCAGCACGGCGAGCGGACCGGCGGCCGCGCCGAAGTCCCCGCCGAACAGACTCAGAAAGGCCGGGGCGAAGACCGCGAGCAGAATGTACGCCGGGAACGACAGCGCCACGATCGCCTGCGTGGTGTTCCGGTAGAGCGTGGCCGCCTCGGCCGTCCGCCCCGCGCCGAGCAGCCGGGACAACCGCGGCGCCATGGCCACCCGCAACCCCTGCATGATGAGGAGTCCCGCCATCGCATACCGGGCCGCGCCGGCGAACAGCCCCGCCTCCCTCGACCCGGCCAGCGCCCCCGTCAGCAGGACACCGACCCACATGGTGCTGGCGTCCACGGCCACCGACACTGCTCGTGGCAGCGCGTACCCCCAGAACGCCCGCCACCCTCGCGGCCGTCCCACCCGCGGCGCCAGCACCCCTCCGACCAGCAGCGCCAGCCCGACCGGGGCCAGCCAGGCGCCGAAGCCGAGCAGCAGACCGCCCCCGGCCGCGATCAGGAGTATCGGACGCAGCACCGGGACCAGCACGAACTGGACGGCGACGTAGGCGGTCACCGGCCGGGTGGCGCGCACCGCGGCCATCAGAATGGTGCCCGCGACGATCACCGGCACACCGCCGAAGGCCAGCCGGAGCAGCATCGGATCGGGCACCTCGAGCAACCGGGCCAGGGGACCCGCGGCGACCACGCCGGCCACCGCTGTGACCAGGGCCAGGCTGACGCTCGGAATCAGCGCCGTGGCCACCAGCGCCCCCGCCGTTTCACAATCGTCAAACTTGTTGCGGGCGCCGCCCCCGCCCCCACCCCGGCACTGGGTGGGCGTCAATGTAGCGCGGGAAATCGTTGGGGTTACCGGGTTTTCCACAGGATTCAGGCGTGGCAATGCCCACATCAGTGCCGTGTCGGCGCCCAGGCAGCAGACCGCGCCGACGATCGACACGACGCCGATCACCGTGAACAGCACGCCGGCGCCGTCCGCACCGTACCCCCGGGTCAGGAGCGTGGTCAGCACGAACCCGAACGCGCCGTTGACCGCCGCGCCGACCAGCCCGATCGCGCCGCTCCTCGCCGCCCGCCGCGTCTCCACCGCCGTCACGTGACAGAACCCGTCCGCGGCGGCGAGGAGCCGGCCGGCCCGTCCACCGCGGCCAGCCCCAGCCCGATGCCGGCGAACAGCACGGCCATGTTGGGGTCGATGAACGCGTAGAACGGCGTGATGACCACCGCGATCACCGGCAGCGCGCTCAGCCACATCCCGCCGGGGGTGACCGCCGCCGCCATCCGTCGGGTGATCACCAGGAACAGCAGGTACATGACGATCACGGCGGGGATGCCGTGACTGTAGAGGACCTGCCAGATCATGCCCTGGGTGCCGAGGGGTTCGGCCGCGTGGGTGGTGTCGACCGAATTGGGCTGACCGTAGCCGAGCAGCGGCGAGTGGGACACCGCGGTCCAGGTCTGCAGGTACAGGTCGAGGCGGTCGCGGGTGGTGTCGGTGGTCGTGGTGCGGTTGGTGATCAGGTCGGCGACCGGGATGAACAGGGTGATGATCCAGCCGGCCAGGACGATCAGGGCGATCGGCAGCATCAGCCGGACGCGGCCGCGGGCGATCTCGCGGCCGAGCAGGTAGAGCAGGCCCGCGCCGAGGCCGATGAACATGCCGCGGTTGAGGGTGAGGAAGGCCGGGACGATGGAGAGGGGCAGGGAGGCGAGCAGGACGACGCGGATGGGCCGGCCGCGGACCCGGGTGAGGTGGGCCAGGACGAAGGGTACGAGGAAGCAGTACGCGGTGCCCCAGTTGTTGGTGTACGGGTAGGGCGCGGCGGGGCGGTAGATCGGGTTCTCGCTGAAGCGGTTGAACTCGGTGGCGTCGAGCGTGGTCAGGTCGGTGATGAAGCGTTCGCCGGCCAGGCCGTCGGGCAGCAGCAGCGCGAGCGGGCTGTGCACGCTGAACGTGGGGGCGAGCACCCCGAACCAGCCGAGGGCGACCAGCGCCAGCCAGTAGATGATCAGCGGGTTGGCGATCCGGGTCCAGGCGACCCGGTCGCGACGGAGGTTGTAGACGTAGACGCCGACCAGGAACGCGGTCAGCAGGTGGCCCAGGCGCAGACCGAAGATCAGCAGCTGGGTGGAGCGTTCCAGACGGATCGCGCTGATCGCCACCAGGGCCAGGAAGATCAGCCAGAGGGCGGTGCCGGCCGGGCGGCGGACACTGCCGCGGGTGGCCAGCAGCACGAAGAGGACCAGCCCGAAGAACGGCCACACGAAATACCAGACGCCGAGCGCCCACCACACCGGCATGAGCGCGAACATTCCGTACAGCGGCCACACCGGCAGGTCGGCCGGACGCACCTGCCAGATCTGCCGCCCCTCGGTGGCCGCCGACCCGGCGACCACGAGGTCAGATTCCCTTGCCACGCTTCTGCGCCATCCGCAGGACCCGCTCACCGGAGAGCAGGCCGAGGATCACCGGGACGATGACCGCCGTACGCTTCTCCTTCGGGTTGAGCCGCAGCACGGCGGCAAGCTCGCGGATCGCCTCGATCCGACGGCCGCCGGAGGCCAGGGCGAACGCGATCTGCCCCCGGATACGTGCCTCACCGGTGCGGCTGCGGCCCAGCTCGGGGTGCTTGCCGAGCAGGTAACGCTGGGCGTCGACGATCGTCGCCCAACGCCCGAAGTAGAACGAGCCGCCGTGCCAGTCGACGGTGACCAGCGGCTCCCGGACGATGGCCACGTCGGTGTGCCGGGCCAGCCGCAGCAGCCACTCGTAGTCCTCGCTGTAGCCGCCGGGAATGTTCTCGTCGACCGGGCCGGCCGCGGCGAACGTGGTCGCCCGGACCAGCAGCGTGCTGGAGTGGACCTCCATCACCCGGTCGACCAGGAAGTCCTCGATGGTGACGACGTCGCGGTCGAGGACGCGTTCCCGGTCGATGCCGGGTCCCTTGAGGTGCAGGCCGCAGCTGACCGCGCCGATCGCCGGGTCGTCCAGCATTGCGACCTGCCGGGTCAGTTTGGCCGGCCGCCAGACGTCGTCGTCGTCGCAGAAGGCCAGCAGGTCACCGGAGGCCGCCTCGACCCCGCTGTTCCGGCCGCCGGGCAGCCCACGGCTCCGCGAGTTGTGCAGGAAGCGCAGCTTGCGGCCGGGGCCGTGCGGGATGTCGAACTCGCGGACGTCGACGTGGTCGTAGACGACCAGGCACTCGATCTCGCCGGCGTAGTCCTGGGCCAGGATGCTCGCGACCGCCCGTTCCAGCAGGCCGGGACGGTCCCGGGTGGCGACGACGACGCTGACGCTGGGCGGGTTAGGCACCCTTGCCGCCGGTGAGGACGAACCCGGCGGTCTGCGCGCCGGCCGACCGGAGGCGGTCGACCAGGCGGGTCAGGTCGCGGTTGCGGGTGCGGTCGCGGGCCACCACGAGTACGGCCGTACCGTACTGCGCCGCGCGTACGCCCCGCTCGTCCACGTCGGACGGCGGCGCGTCGATCACGGTGACGCCGTTCTGCGGCTGCTCGCTCAGCGACACCAGCCGGACCAGGCCGCCGCCGATGGCCACCACCAGCGGACGCCGGCCGTCCGGACCGGGGAAGCCGCCGCCACCGCCACCGCCGGCGAAGGACGGCATGTAGCTGCGTTGCGGCGCGAGCACCGCCTGGCCGTCGGCGTGCTCGATGACCAGCGTCGACTCCGGGTCGTCGTTCATCGGCGGCCCAGGCACGGCCGGCAGCACGGTCACGCCCGGCGCCGGAACCCCGTTGGTCCGCTGCACCTCGGCGCCGACCCGGAGCACCCGGGCCCTGGGCGGGGTGCGCTTCTGCGCCGCGAACAGCACCGGCCGCAGGCCCTCGTGCAACTCCGGGGCGGTGACCAGGGAGACGTCCTGACCGGACTCGGCGATCGCCACGGCCACGTTGACCGACACGGCGGCACGGCCCTCGTCGTCGCGGCCGGAGAGCACGACCAGCGGCCGGCCCGGGTGCCGTTCGATCCACTGGAGCAGGGCCAGCGACACGTAGCGGGCGTCGGCGGCGGCCGCGTCCTCGGCGTGCCGACCGGCCCGGACCGTGCCCAGGGCAGGCACGCCGATCAGGTCGGCGGCCTGGTCGAGGGAGCGGACCCGCCGGTCCAGCGCCTCCCGCGCGTGCGCGGCGATGATGCCGGCCAGCAGGCCGCCGAGCAGCGCGCCGAGCAGGAACAGGGGCCACGAGTCGTGGCTGGACGGCAGCGGGCCGCGGGCGGCGGCGGTGATCGAGCCGGGAGTCAGGTCGGCCGAGGCGATCTTCGCGCGCTGGTTGGCCAGCTGGGCCAGCTGGTCGTTGAGCGCGGCGACCTCGTCCAGCTTGGCCTGGGTCCGCGGGGACGCCCCGTCGCGCTCGTCGGCGTCGTCGGGAATCCCCCTCTGCGCCGCTTTCCGCTGGTCGGTGACCTGCCGGACGGTGTTGTCGTAGGACAGCAGCAGCCCTTCCCGCTGCTTCTGGTAGATCGCCTCGCGAACCCGCAGATAGGTCTTGGCCGCGGTGTTCGCCCCGGCCACGGCCCGGTCCTCGCCGTCGTCGGCGTAGTCGAAGCGCAGCACGGCGCCGCCGGTGGGCACCTCAACGGTGAGCGATTCCCGCACGTCGTCGGCGTCGCGGGCGAGCGCCCGGGCGGTCGCGTCGATGACCTCGTTACCCAGCGCGACGCCGCTCTCCGCGGTCATGTTGATGGCCCGGTCGGCGCCGCTGGACGGCAGGGTGAACGGGTCGGTCACCACCGGCCGCAGCACGACGACCGTAGTCGCGTGGTAGGTCGCCGGCAGCAGGAACAGGTAGGCGGTCACCGCCAGCAGGGTCAGGACGGTGGCCATGAGAACGGTGCGCCAGCGGCGCAGCGGGATCAGGAGGACGTCGGCGAAGCCGACCACCCGCTGCCGGTTACCGGCCACGGAATCGATGACATCCATGAATAACTCCCTCTGCGCCGCTGGGGCGTGTTTCGTGGATCAGCTGAGTGCGAGGCGCGGTCCAGAGTGTCTGGCGTCGCCCACGACACGCCCTCATCCTGGTTCTGATGTGGGCGTCTCGCGGGTGGCGTCAGGCGCGCTCCGGGCCACGCCGCAGCCCCGGCTGATCCACGAGACGCGCCCCTAAGGCGATTGTGCAGCTAGCTGGTCGCGAAGAACAGCGTGGGGTTGTTCCAGCCCGAAGCGGCGACCTGAGTCGCCGTCGAACCGACGACCGCGGTGGCCGCGCCGGGGCTGAACGCCACCCGCTTGAGCGCACCGGTGGAGGAACCGTAGAGCAGGCTGTTGTTGACCCAGGCCAGGCCCCGGACCGTCGACCAGTCGACACCGCTGGTGGGCAGCGTGAACTCGGTGCAGCCGATGATCGACCCGTCCGGCGTGAAGTAGCGGTAGTAGAGCCCGCTCTTGCCGGACAGCGTGTAATACATCCGGCCGCTCAGGTAGAACGCGCCGGTCATCGTCGACGCGTTGAACCACGCGTTGAAGCCGCTGGCCTCCCACGGCGCCCCGCCCGCGCCGGCCGAGAACACCGAGGCGTTGAGCTTGCCCGCCGTGGTCGAGTAGTAGACCTTGTTGCTCAGCGAGAACGCCGCCTTGGCCCCGTTCAGCTGGCTCTGCGTGCTGGTGGTGGCCGTACCCAGGGTGGTGCCGTTGAACGGAACCTTGGTGAACGCGGTCGTGCCGGCCCCGCGGTACAGGTAGCCGCTGGTGGCCGTGGGCGCGTTCTGCACCGCGATGGTCCGGCCGCCGGTGGTCGGGAACAGCGCCTGCCGGCCGTGGTACTCCTGGGCCACGCCGTCCGAGTCCTGCCCGATGTAGACGCCGTTGCTCCCCTTCCAGATCTCCCAGACGATCGGGCCCCAGTCGGTGCCGCCGGGCGGGAGCGCGTCGCCCGGCGAGCGGCCCGGGTTCCAGGACAGCGGCAGGCCGTTGTTCGGGTCGAGCGCGCCGAAGCCGTACCGGTCGATGCCACCCGGGCCCTTGGCGTCGTCGCCGTTGGCGTTGCTCAGCCAGCGGAAGTGGCCGCCGACGTAGACGATGCCGTCGGCCGCCTCGATCGAGGTGACCGAGTCCGTGCCGGTCCGGTTGACCCAGGTGGCGGTGACCGCGCCGCGGTCGGCCGTCTCGAACCGGGCGATCGCGTCGCAGTAGCTGGTGCCCTTGCCGCCGTCCGCGGCGATGACGAAGTAGCCGCCGTCGTCGGAGAAGTCCACGTCGCGGGCGTAGAACGAGAACGAGTTGGAGGCGCAGGGCGCGACGTACTGGTCGGTGCTCCAGTCGGTGACGGCCGGCACGCCGCTCACGTCGATCATCGCGACCTGGTTGCGGCTCTGCCCGTTGACCGAGGTGAAGTTGCCGGTGGCGACCAGCGTGTTGCCGTCCGGGGACAGGGCCAGGGCCCAGACCAGCTCGGCCGAGTTCGGGTACGGCCGGGCGCCGCTCGCGTCCACCTGGAAGCCGGCGTCGATCGCGCCGGTGGTCGCGTTCAGCCGGGCCAGCAGCGAGTGCTCGGTCCCGTTGACCCAGTGGAACGCGCCCGCGATGTAGAGCTGGTTGCCCTTCACGATGGCGCGCCGGACGACACCGCCGTCGCTGCGGCCGACCCAGGCGGCGATGGTGGCCCCGGTGGCCGGGTCGACCTCGACCAGGTTCTTGCGGGCGACGCCGTTCACGGTGCCGAAGTTGCCGCCGACGATCAGCTTGCCGTCCGGGCTGACCGCGAGCGCCTGCACCGGACCGTCGAAGGTGGGCGTGAAGCCGGTCTTCAGGGCACCGGTGGTCGCGTCGTACGCCACCAGGTAGCTGGCCGCGGACCAGCTGGCGGCGCCGGCCGCCTTGACCCCGGTGAACCCGCCACCCGCGTAGATCGTGTTGCCGATCTGCGCGAACGCCCGGACGTCGCCGTTCTGGAAGTGCGGCAGGTAGTCGACCGGGTCGGCCGACACGATGGTTCCGGCGACCGGCGGCGGCACGTAGACCGCGCTCGCCGGTACGGCGCTGAGACCGACCACCAGGCCGGCGACGGCGGCCGGCACCAGGAGCCGACGGAGTAAGGACACTTGCCCTCCCTAGGGAACGGACTGCTGAGTTTCGGACGTGAGGCGGAACGGTGTGACAACCGGGAGACTGCGCACCGACCAACCGGCGGCGGTCTCCAGATCGGCGAAGGTGACCTCGCCGGCCTCGCGGGCCACGACGAGATCGCGTTTCTCCAGGTCGCGGGCGATCGCCACCTGGTGGTCGTCGACGTGCTCGCCGTACGCGCGGCGCCGCGGAACATACAGCGCCCGGCGGCCGGCCTGCATCGCGGCCAGCGCCGAACCCACCCCGGCGTGCGAGATCACCACGTCGGCGTCGCGCAGCGCCCGGCGCATCTCGGCGATCGGCACCTGGGCCCGGGCGCCGGCCGGCATCCGGTCGATCCGGGTCGCGCCGGTCTGCCACAGCACCTCGAGGTGCGGGGGGAGAATGTCGACGAGGCGGTTGAGCAGCCTCGGGAACGCGTACCCCGGATGGGTGCCGAGCGTGACGACCACCTTGCGCACCGGCCGGGGCCGCGCGGGCTCGGCGTGGAAGCTGTCGAAGATGGACCCGCCGTACCGCCAGGTGTGGTCGGCCCAGGCGCGGTGCTGGGTGAAGAGCCGGGTACGCGGCAGCCACGCCGCCAGCCGCCCGGTCAGCGACGGGCCCTCGGTGCGGGTCGCGCTCTCGATGTAGGTGCACCGCACGCCGGTGGCGACGGCCGGCACGAAGAACGACAGCGCGATGCTGGCCCCGGTGCTGATCACCTCGTCGTAGCGGCCGTCGCTGAGCATCCGCCGGGCCACCGCCATGGTCCGCAGCGCGCCGGGCAGGTCGCGGGTGGTGGACGGGCGTACGTGCACGACGTCCTCACCCTCCAGCAGGGACCGGCTCTGCGGACTGTCGAACGTCACCCAGCGCCGGTCGGGCACGCCCAGCCGCGGCACCAGGTCGTGCAGCTCGGCCAGGTGACCGCCGGTCGAGGCGACCAGGAGCGCGGTCATGCGGCCGGCTCCAGGGCTCGCGGGGAGGCTTTCCGGGTGACCCCGGCCAGCACACAGACCGACAACGCGAAGCCGGCGAACAGGGCCGGTCCGAACATCAGACCGCTGATGACGTCGGTCAGCCAGTGCTTCTGCACGTAGACGCGCGAGTAGCCCTCGTAGGTGGCGAGCACCAGCACGCCCGTACCCAGCGCGACCTTGATCCTGGTAGTGAACCGCCAGGTGAGGGCGGCGAACAGGGCGAGCGTGCCGAACACCATGACGATCCGGGCGATGCCGCCGGACGGGTACGTGCCCAGTCCCGTCGGCGGGTGCCCCCGGTCGACCATGCCGGCGATGATCGCCTGCACGTACTGTTCGAGCACGAACTGGGCCGGGATCGCCACCAGCGGGATCCAGAAGCGACGCCGCCACAGCACGGCGAACACCAGCGCCCCGGCCACGGTCACCCACTTCAGCGGGTAACGGTCGCCCAGCGCGGTGTACAGCCAGTTGAAGTCCTCGAAGCCCGGGCTGCGCCGGGGTGCCACCCAGTGCAGCACCGGCCAGTCGACCACGTGCTCCAGCGCGTGGGCGAGCTCGCCGATCGGCCAGAACACCGCCACGACCGCCGCCGACCAGGCCAGCACCACGGTCACCGCGGCACCCGGGCGGCCCAGAGCCGCCACCAGGCCGCCGGTCGCCGCGCGGATCCGGCCCGCCGCCGCGCTCCGGGCGAACCGCCGGCCCGGCCCGTACGCCAGCAGCGGTCCGGCCGCCACCGGAAGGATCACCGCCAGCCCGGCGATGAGATACAGCGTTACCAATTTCCCAGTCCCAATCCCGCGGCCGTCCCTTGCCGCTCGATCCCGCCCCCGCGTCCGTACGCCGTCAGTCAGTAGGCACCCTGGCCACGCATCACAACCATCGCGGTGCGCATGAGGATCACCAGGTCGACGGTGAGTGACCAGTTCTCCACATACCTCAGGTCGAGCCGGATCGAATCCTCCCAGGACAGATCCGACCGCCCGCTCACCTGCCACAGCCCCGTCATCCCGGGCTTCACCACCAGCCGCCGGCGCATGTCGTCCGGATATTGCTCCACCTCGGCGTGCAGCGGCGGCCTGGGCCCGACCAGTGACATCTCCCCCAGCAGCACGTTGATCAGCTGGGGCAGCTCGTCGAGCGAATGCCGGCGCAGCACCCGGCCGGACCGGGTCACCCGCGGGTCCTGCCGCATCTTGAACAGCACGCCGGCGAGGTCGTTGCTCTCCTGCATCGCCGCGCGGCGCTGTTCCGCGTCGACGTACATGGTGCGGAACTTGAACATCCGGAAGGACTCGCCGCCCCGGCCCACCCGGGTCTGCCGGAAGAACACCGGCCCGCCGGTGTCCAGCTTGATCCAGGCCGCCACGGCCAGGAACACCGGCGCGAACAGGACCAGCAGGAAGGCGGCGCCGGTGATGTCGAACACGCCCTTGATCAGGCGTCGGCCGCCGATCAGCCGGGGGTGCTCGACGTGCATCATCGGCAGCCCGTCGACCGGCCGCACGGTAATCCGGTCGCCGGCCGTGTCCACCAGGGACGACGCCACGATCAGGTCGATGTCGTCGCGTTCCAGCTCCCAGGCCAGCCGGCGCAGGATCGGGCCGTCCAGTTCCGGGCAGGACAGCACCATGACGGTGTCGGCGCCGGCCGCCGCCGCGGAGTTGGCCGCCGCGCCCAGCGCCCCGAACACCGGCACGTCGACCACCGCCGACGCGCCCTCGAGCTGGCCGGCCGGCAGGCAGGCGCCGATCACCTGGAAGCCGTGGTGGTAGCGGCGGTGCAGCTGGCGGGTCATCTCGGCGACCGTGTTGGCGTGGCCCAGCACCAGCACGCGGTGCATGGCCCGGCCGGCGGCGCGCTCGCTGTGCAGGCGCTGGCGCAGCAGGAACCGGCCCAGCAGGGACAGTCCCGTGGTCAGCACCAGGACCATCAGCACGTAGCCGCGGGCCAGGTCGGCGTTGAGCACGTAGGAGGCCAGGGCCAGGCCGATGGTGAGGCGGGTGCCCGCGCGGAGCACGCGCTGGTATTCGTCGGTGCCGACGAAGAGCAGGCGGCGCTCGTACGCGTGGGTCATCGCCAGCAGGCCCAGCCAGACCGGCGGCAGCAGGGCGGAGAAGACCAGGTACCACGTCGCGTACGCGGCGCCCTGGAAGCGCAGCGCGTACGCCACGAGGGTGGCGAACAGCGTGGCGGAGAAGTCGACCACGAACAGCCACCGGACGTAGCGTGCCTCCCAGACCCAGCGGTCCGCGAGCCGGCGCCCGGCGGCGTCCCCGAGGTCTCTCTCGGTCACGCCGAAATACGAAGTCGTAGTCGGTATCGATCCCGTGTCGGCGTCGTCCGCCGTCATGTCCGTCGTCGTCACGACGCCCCAGCTCCGAGAGAGTCCCCACGCCCACGAGGCATTGCGGTCATTGGTGCGTCCCCCGCTCCCCATTTCGCGGTGAACATCAGATGAGGTGCGAGAGAATACCGGACCCTTTCGCAGAATGTTTGTTTCGTTTATGCCGACCGGCTCCACATCGGACAATAGGGATCTGAACGACTCTTGATTGAGCCGTCAAGATTCTTTAGTCCGGTGCGATTGCGGGGGCATCGAACGTTAACACAGGAGGCCGGGCGGGCCCGAGAGGGAGAACGTCATCCGTCGATGAATCGTGATATGTCCCACTGGACAATGGACAGTGCACCCGCCGGACCGGCGGATATCGATCAGGGTGGAAGTTTACGACCGAGGTCCGGGCGACGATCTTCCCGGCCGGGTCGGTTCGCGGCCGCCGGAGCGTCCTCGACCAGCGGTTCGGGGATCAAATCGGCCCCACCGGCGGCAGCCGTCGCAGGCGGGGCTACGGGGCCTCCGGTCACGAGGCGGTGGGCTGCTTCTGATCAGGCCGTGGCGTTTGCCGTCCGGGCTTGCTGTGTCTCACCCCGCCGGTGGTCACAGCAGCTCGTCCGACATGGCGGTGGTCACCGCGGCCGTCCGGTCGGCCACGTCCAGCTTGCCGAAGACCCGCAGCAGGTGCGTCTTCACCGTCGCCTCGGATATGAAAAGCTACTTGCCGATCTCGGCGTTCGTCTGCCCCCGCGCGACCAGCCGCAGCACTTCCGCCTCGCGGGCCGAGAGGGCCGGCGGCGCCGGCCGGCGAACCTGCCGGACCAACGTCGAGGCCACGCTTGCCGGCGCCGGCCTACTCCCAGCGGAAGAAACGCGTCGCCGCGGTGACACCGACCGCCGCCCAGGCGGCCAGGCTCAGCCAGATCGCCCCCGGAATCGCCGCGCCACTGAGCGCGTCCCGCAACGCCTGCGCGTGCGCCGCGAGCGGCAACACGAACCACCCGGCCACCCCGAGGTCCGGCGCCGCGAACATGATCCCGCCCACCGACAGCATCACCACGTAGATCAGCGTCGCGCCGGCGGTCACCGTCTCTGGCCGCAGCAGTCCGGCCATGGTCAGCGCCAGCCCCGAGTACGCCGCCACCGCCAGCACGGTGACCCCCACCGCCGGCAGCAACTGCCCGAATTCCGGCCGCCACCCGACCGCCACCCCGACCAGGGCGAGCACCAGCAGCTGGACCAGGACCAGCCCGAGGATCGCGGAGGTCTTGGCGAAGAGCAGCCCCGACCGGGTCAGTGGCGAGGCGCCGAGCCGTTTGAGGACGCCGTAGCTGCGTTCGTAGCCGGTGGTGATCGCCTGTCCGGTGAACGCGGTCGACATCACCGTGAGCGCGAGCACCCCGGGCACCACGTACGCCAGCCGATCGTCACCGGGAACGTTGGTCGCGTCGGTGAGCCCGGCACCGAGCAGCACCAGCAGCGGCACACCCATGGCGAGCACGACCGCCTCGCCGCGGCGCGCCGTGAGCAGAAGCTCCATCCTGATCTGACGCCGCATCACCACGCCACGAGTGGCTCGCCCCGGCGCCGGTGTGAAGGTACCCGCGCTCATCGCAGTGCCTCCGTGTCCTCGGCCGGCGTCTTCGTCGACGTCAGGGCCAGGTAGACGTCCTCCAGCGTGCGCCGCCGCGAGTTCACCGCGGTGACCTGCGCGCCCGCCTCGGCGAACCAGCTCAGCACGGCCGCGATGGCCGCGCTGTCCAGGGAACCGGCCACGGCGTACTCACCCGGCGACAACTCGTCGATCTTGGCGTCGATCCGTTCGCCCAGCCTCGCAACCGGCAGGCCGGCGTCGGCGCGTACCTCCAGCAGGTCTATGCCGGCCGCGGCGGTGAGCTCGGCCGGCGTGCCGGTCGCCGCGACCCGGCCGGACCGCATGATCACAACCTGGTCGGCGAGCCGCTCGGCCTCGTCCAGCAGATGGGTCGTGAGCAGGACGGACACCCCGTCGGCGCGCAGTTCCTCGATCAGCTGCCACGTGGTGTGCCGGGCCTCGGTGTCCATGCCGGCCGTCGGTTCGTCGAGGAACACCAGCTCCGGACGCCCCACCAACGCGACCGCGAGCGCGAGCCGCTGCTGCTGGCCGCCCGACAGCCGCCGCCACCGCGTACGCCGGATCTCACGCAGCCCGAGCCGGTCGAGCAGCATCTCGGTGTCGAGCGGCGTGGCGGCGAACCCGGCGAACAGCTCGAGGATCTCCCCGACCGTCGCCCACGGGTAGACACCGCCGGCCTGCAGCATGATCCCGATCCGCGGCATCAGCGCGTCATGATCGCCGACCGGGTCGAGCCCGAGCACCGAGGCGTTGCCGCCGTCCGGCCGCCGGAAGCCCTCGCACACCTGGAGCAGGCTCGTCTTCCCGGCACCGTTGTTGCCGAGCAGCGCGAGCACCTGCCCGCGCGGCGCGGTCAGCGAGACGCCATCCACGGCGGTGACGTCGCCGTAGCGAACCACCACGTCCCGCACCTCGACGGCCCCGGCCTGACTCATCCCGCCCCATCGTCCTGGCGGATCCCGGCGGATCCGCTCCGGCCACGATACGTTGCGCCCGGCCACGGCCTTGCGCCGAGCCTCGCGACGTTCGGTCACCACCGCCGTCCCCCCTTTCCCGCTTCGCTTCCTCGTGCCTACCGGCTGACAACCGGCGATTCCTCCTCCCGGCGGCCGCAGCGCTCCTCCCTGAGGTGGATATGTTGCGTCCGCAACCGTCGTCATCCGGCCGCGGGCGAGCCCCGGCCGCCGACGATCGGTAGGGTGCCCGCCATGACCGACCGAACCGTCGTCGAGATCTACACCGACGGGGCCTGCATCCCGAACCCGGGTCCCGGTGGCTGGGGCGCGGTGCTGCGTTACGGCACCTCCGAACGTGACCTCTGCGGCGGTGAGGCGACTCCCACCACCAACAACCGGATGGAGCTGACCGCACCGATCCGCGCGCTGGAGTCGCTGACCCGGGCGCCGCTGACCGTGATGCTCTACACCGACAGCGTCTACGTCCGGGACGGCATCACGAAGTGGCTGCCCCGATGGAAGGCCAACGGCTGGCGGACCGCCGCCAAGCAGCCGGTCAAGAACGTCGACCTCTGGCAGCAGCTGGAGGCCGCGGTCAGCCGCCACGAGGTGCGCTGGCACTGGGTCAAGGGCCACGCCGGGCACCCGGAGAACGAGCGTGCCGACCGTCTCGCCGCCCGCGGGCTGCAGGAGGCTCTCGACGCCGCCGTCGAGACCCCACCGGCGACAACGGCCCTGATCGGCGACCCCGGGCCAACCGGCCTGTTCTGACCTGCTGAAGTCCGGCGCGCCCTCAGGTGCGGCGCCGGATCCGTCCGGACGCCTTCGCCAGAAGGATGGCTCTGTGCTCGAGAACGTCCACGACCCAACCCTGTCCACCGACCCCGTGCCCCCGTCTGGGCGCCGGCCTGCCTCCTGGCCGATCGGTGTGCTCCGCGGCCTTTCCTTCCTCGTCGTGCTCCAGGTGCTGTTGCAGGCGGTTCTGGCCGGCGGATTCGTCACCGGGGAGGTCTCGCTGCTCGGCCTGCACAGCACCAACGGCATCGTGCTCTTCGTGACCTCGGGCCTGCTCGTGGCCGGCTCGGTCCTGCTGGTTCGTCCGGGCCGCGGCCCGTGGTGGCCGATCGTGCTCACCAGTGTGGTGTGGTTACTGATCGCGGTGCAGGACTGGTTCGGCTTCGCCCGCATGATCGGCCTGCACATCCCGATCGGTGTCGCGCTCATGGGTTTGATCACCGGATTCGCCTGGTGGACCGGCATGTATCGGACGCCCCGATGAATCTGCACCGGCGCACCCTGCTGACGCTCGCCGGGGTGACCGCCGTGGCCGGCTGCGGACGCCTCTCCGACGGGCCGGGCACGGGCCGCCTGCTCACCAGCAAGGTGCGGCCCCCGCGGTTCAGCCGGCCGTTGCCGATCCCGGCAACCGCCCGGCCGGTCCGGGTGACCGCCGACGCCGATCACTACGTGCTCACCCAGAAGGCCGCCGACGTCGAGCTGGTGCCCGGCCAGAAGACCCGGATCTGGGGTTACGACGGCACCTTCCCGGGCCCGACCCTGCGTGCCCGGACAGGACGGCCGATGGTCGTGACGATGCGCAACGAACTGCCGGTGCCGACGTCGACGCACCTGCACGGCGGCGTCAACCCGCCCGATTCCGACGGGTTCCCCAACGACCTGACCGTCCCCCGTGGCTACTCGCCCGCCCCGCCGTCGTCGCCGGGCGGTCGCGTGCACGAGGCGAGCCGCGACTACCAATACCCGAACGACCAGCGGGCGGCGACGCTCTGGTATCACGATCACCGGATGGACTTCACCGGACCGCAGGTCTGGCGCGGCCTGGCCGGCTTGTTCCTGATCACCGACCCGGCGGAAGAGGCCCTGCCGCTGCCTCGCGACGAGCGGGACCTCCCGCTGTTGATCTGCGACCGGTCCTTCGACGCCGACGGCTCGTTCGCCTATCCCGCGCACGACATGGCGATGCACCAGCCTGGCGCCCGCGGCGAGTTCGTCACCGGCGTCTTCGGCGATGTGATCCTCGTCAACGGCGCGCCGTGGCCGCGACATGAGGTGGACACGGCCCGGTATCGGATACGCCTGGTCAATGCCTCCAACGCCCGTCGTTACCGGCTCGCCTTTCGCGCGCCCGACGGCCGGCGTCTGCCCATGGTGCAGATCGGCAGCGACGACGGCCTGCTGCCGGCCCCGGTCAGCCACGACGAGATCATCATGACGCCGGGCGAGCGCCACGACGTCGTGGTCGATTTCGGCGACCTGCCGATCGGTGCCGAGGTCACCCTGGTCAACGATTTCGGTACCGGCGCGACCGGCGAGGTGATGCGGTTCGTCGTGGCGCGGAAGGTCGCCGACGACACTCGGATCCCGGAACGGCTGACCCCCGTCGATCAGCTCGCCAGGAAGGACGCGGTCGCCGAGCGGCAGTTCGACTTCCGCTACGACGAAGGGCGGTGGACGGTCAACGGGCAGCTCTACGACCCCGCCGGCAGCCTGGCCGCGCCACGCCTGGACACCGTCGAGCTGTGGCGGTTCACCAGCGACTTCCATCACCCGGTGCATCTCCACCTGGCCCATTTCCAGGTGCTGTCGAGGGCCGGTCAGTCGCCCGAGCCGTGGGAGAGCGGCTGGAAGGACACCGTGGACGTACGACCGTACGAAACGGTCGAGGTACTCGCGAAGTTCGCCGGCCACCGCGGCAAGTACATGCTGCACTGCCACAACCTCGAGCACGAGGACATGGCGATGATGGCCAACTTCGACGTGGTCTGACGCTCGCACCGGGCACCTCCCTCAGGTGGCGTCAGGTTTACCACCTCCCTCCGACAAGTGTTCGAGACAGCGGAGAAATACCTGCTCATCCCCTGTGGATAACTTTTCGAGGAGGCCTCGCTCGGCGGCGCGGATGGCCACCCGTACGACTCGATGAACGTCTCGGCCCGCATCCGTGAGCGCCAGTAGCCGGACCCGCCGATCGGCCGGGTCCGGTTCGCGCTCGATCAGGCCGCGCCGCTGCAGGTCGTCGAGCACCGGGATCAGCCGGGTCTTGTCCGCGCCGATCGCCTTGGCCAACGCCGCCTGCGTCCGCATCGGCTCGTCGCGCAGCGCCGTGAGCACCACATACGCCCACATCGACAGGTCGTTCTCGGCCAGGATCGGCTGCTCCAGGGTGATCAGCAGCCGCGCCAGCCGGGCCGCCATCGCGCCCAGATCGGGCCGATCCGTGTCGCTTGTCACGCCGAGACGATACCCGTTGACAGATCGTACGCTCAGGTAGATCGTAAGCACATGCATATCGATCTGATCCGAGCCGATGCCACCGCTGTACGAGCCACCGTCGAGCTGGTGAACCGTCTTTCCCCCGACGACCTGGCCCGGCCGACGCCCTGCGCGGGGTGGAGCCTGCGGGCCCTGCTCGCCCACATGACCGCGCAACATGAGGGCTTCGCCGCGGCCGCCGCCGGGCGCGGGCAGGATGAGGCGGTCTGGCGTCCGCGATGGCAAGATCCCCAACCCCTCGAGGGGTACGCCGTAAGCGCGGCCGTCGTGCTCTCGGCGTTCGAGGGCGAGGGTGTGATGAACCGTCTGTTCCACCTGCCCGAGATCCGGCCGGAGCCGGTGCCCGGTTTCATGGCCGTCAGCTTCCATCTGGTCGACTACCTCGCCCACTGGTGGGATGTCGCCGCCACACTGGAGCTGCCCTGGTCACCGCCGGCCGAGGTGGTCATCGCGGCCCTGCCGATCGCGCGCCAGGTGCCCGACGACGGCAGCCGCACCCGGTCCGGCGCCGCCTTCGGCCCCGGCATCCCGGTCCCACCGGACGCGTCACCCGAGGTCGAGTTCCTCGCACTTCTGGGCCGATCCGCGTCCTGGCGACCGGAAACTGTCGGATCCGACTGATAGGACAAGGTCATGACAGAGCAGACGACGCGCTTCGGCGTGGTTCTTCCCGGCGGCACCGCGGCGCGACAGCTCGATCAGGCGATTCTGGCCGAGCGGTCGGGGTGGGACGGTGTGTTCGTGTGGGAGACGACCTACGGCGTCGACGCGTGGAGTCTGCTCGCAGCGATGGCCGTCCGGACGACTCGGGTACGCCTCGGCACCATCCTCACGCCGCTGCCGTGGCGCCGCCCGTGGAAGGTCGCGAGTCAGGTCGCGACCGTCGACCAGCTCTCCGGGGGCCGCGCGATCCTCGGCATCGGGGTGGGCGCGGTGATCAAGGAGTCCCAGGTGACCGACGAGGAGACCGATCTGCGCACCCGAGCCGAGATGATGGACGAGGGCATCGATCTGATGCGCGCGCTCTGGGCGGGTGAGGCACGGTCCGCGGGAGAGCACTACCGGTACGCGTTCGATGCCGGCGATCTTCCCGGGGCCGCCCGGCCCGTCCAGGCACGGGTCCCCATCTGGGTGGCGGCGATATGGCCCCGGCCCAAGTCGATGCGCCGTGTGCTCCGGTGCGACGGGCTGATTCCCGGCCACGAGCAGACGCCGGAGGTGATTCGGGCGACCCGCGCCTGGCTCGATGAGCGGGGAGCGCCGGCAGATCTCGACATCCTGGCCGAGGGCGAGACGCCGACCGACGACGCCCGGGCCGGGTGGGATACGGTGCGGCCGCTGGCGGAGGCGGGTTGCACATGGTGGCTGGAGACGCGCTGGGGGCAGCCGAGTGACGAGGACGACCGGATGGCCCAGATGACCGAACGGATCGCGGCCGGCCCGCCCCGGAGCCCGGCATGACGACTATCGAGCCGTTTCGCCTGCGGATCAGCAACGACCGGATCGCCGAGTTGCGCAACCGGCTGCGCTGGACCCGCTGGCCCGAGCCGGCCACCGCGCCTGGGTGGGGGCAGGGGCCGCCGCTGGACTACGTGCGTGAACTCTGCCGCTACTGGGCCGACGAGTACGACTGGCGGGCCACCGAGGCGCGGCTGGCCGCGGTGCCTCAGTTCCGCACGACGATCGGCGGCCTCGGGATCCATTTCTGGCACGTGCGGTCGGCCCGGCCGGACGCGATCCCGCTGATCATGACTCACGGCTGGCCGGGCTCGGTGATCGAGTTCGAAAAGGTGCTGGGTCCGCTCAGCGAGCATTTCCACGTGGTGTGCCCGTCGTTGCCCGGCTACGGCTTCAGCGATCGGCCGGCCGGGCGCGGCTGGACGGTGGAACGGATCGCCGACGCGTGGACCGAGCTGATGACACGGCTCGGATATGGCTGGTTCATCGCGCAGGGCCACGACTGGGGCACCAGCATCAGCACCGAGATCGGCAAACGCCGGCCCGACCGGGTGATCGGGCTGCACCTGATGCCGCCCCTGGCGCCGCCCGATCCGGCGACCGCCGGCGACCGCACTCCCGCCGAGCAGGCCGCCGCGGCCGCGCTGACCTCGGCGAGCATCGGCGACGGCTACTCGCTGGAACAGTCGACCCGGCCACAGACCATCGGCTATGGCCTGGTCGACTCGCCCGCGCTGCTGTGCGCCTGGATCATCGAGAAGTTCCAGGCGTGGACCGACTGCGACGGCGACCTGCAAAGCGTCCTCACCCGCGACGAGTTGATCGACAACCTCATGCACTACTGGCTGCCCGGCACGGGAGCGTCGGCCGCCCGGCTCTATGCCGAGAGCTTCGCCTCCGTGCAGAGCCGCTTCCGCGGCGGCGTCGCCGACAGCATCGACGTTCCGACCGGCTGCTCGATCTTCCCGAAGGAGAACCCGCGGCCGTCCCGCCGCTGGGCGGAACGCCGCTTCACCAACATCCGCTACTGGAGCGAACCTCCTCGCGGTGGCCACTTCGCCGCCTTCGAACAGCCCGCCCTCTTCACCGCCGAAGTCATCGCCTGCGCCCGCGCCCTCACCGCCGACATCCCCAGCTCATGACCCGCTCTCACGACGCGAGCCAGGAAGTCGTAGTCCCGGCCGCCCACCAGTTCTGCCCCTACAGCGACGCCACCCACGGCACTGGCAGGCACGATCGCTCCGCCGCGCAGGGAGCCCGACAGTTGATCCTTACACGATCGGGGTAAATCAAACGGGCCATAGCTCTCAGTCGATACTTATCGCCAGAATCGGGGAATGACCGCCCCCCTCGTGTCGTCGATCCTCGCTGTCCTCTTCGCGCTCGCGGGCTACGCCGCCGGTCGCTACCAGCAGTGGCAACGCGGTGCCGGAGAACGGGAGGAGGCCTATCGCGAGGGCTACGACGCGGCCACCGAGAGCACGTTCAGCATGGCCGCGCGCATCGCCTCCCCGCCCAAGCCGGCCACCACGCCCGCCGCGACGGAAACGCCGCCGGCAGCAACGTCCGTCCCGGCTGCGGCCCAGGCCAGCGCCTCGGTCGTCACACGCGCGCCGGCGTTGACCCCCATCACGCCCGCACCAGGCCCGGCCCCGCAGACGACGGCCATCGCACCCCACTCGCCAGCCCCAGCTTCCACCCCGCCCACGCTGGCCACGGACCCCGTCGCGCCCGTATCTCCATCCGCTCTCACAGGTCTGCCCGCACCGGCCGCCGCGCCTTCGCGGCCAAGCCCACCGGCGCCCGCAAACGCAGCGCACGGTGCGACAAACACGCCGGCTGGCGGGGGCGGAGACCTGAGTGACGACCCGACCACCCGGCTCGGCGGCGGTCAGAGGTCGGAGGCGCCGGCGGTGAGGTTCGGTGGGGCGGGTTACGGGTCGCACTCCGGTGCTGCGCTCGGGCGGGGACTGGCGGCAGATCATGCGGCGATGTCGGCGCGGGAGCGTGCTGGCGAACTCGGGGATCGAGGCCGGTCGGTTCGTTCGGCTGAGGAGGACTCCGCGCATCTGGCTCCTGTGGCCGAGCCAGCTGTCGGCATGCCGCTCGGGCAGCGGCACAGGGGACAACACGAACAGTTCGAGGACGAGGCCGGCCGGTGTCAGGGGGAACCACGCGGAGAGGACAAGGGGGCGACCGGACACCGGCACCAGGCGGAGCCGTCCGAAGAGGAGGAGCGATCGGTGGCGTTCTTCGCGCCGGTCGTGCGTGACGCAGGTGAGGGGGCCGACGCGAACGACGACGGTGAGCCTCGGGTGGGGCGGCGGGGGCGGCACTACGTACCGGATGAGCTTGTCCGGGCCTCGACCTATCGGCTGCCGGCCGATCGGGTGGCTCGGGCGAAAGTGCCGGGGACGATCAAGCCGGACGAGGAGGAGGACGAGCCGCGCGGGCATGTGCCGAGGCCTCGGTCGTCCTGAGGAAACGACGGCGCGGGATTGTCGTACCCCGGGGATAGCGTCCTCGCATGGTGACGGTTGAGGACGTGCGGGAGGTCGCGCGGCGGCTGCCCCGGAGTGCGGAACACCTGATCCGAGACAGGGTGAAGTTTCGGGTGGGAAAGATTGTGTATGTGGCGTTCTCGCGGGATGAGACCGTCATGGGGTTCGGGTTTCCGCGGGAGGAACGGGCCGCTCTCGTGGCCTCCGCGCCCCGGGTGTTTCATCTGCCGGACGCGGTCAACATGCGCTTTCAGTGGGTGCAGGCGTGGATGGGTGAGCTCGATCAGACCCTCATGGAGGAGTTGGTGATCGACGCCTGGCGGATGGTGGTGCCTAAGAAGGTTGCGGGCGCCTACGTCGCGGGGCTGGCCGATCGCTGACACAAAAAGAGAAGCGGGCAGGCGAGGCAATCGGGCGGGAAGCAGGCAAGGCCAGCGGGCGAGGCGCGAACAGCGGAGGGAACGGGAGCGGCGCCGCCTGACTGGGTGAGTAGGCGGCGCCGCTGGGGGGCTCAGCTCTTGACTGAGCCGGCCATCAGACCGCCGATGAACCAGCGGCCCAGGAGCACGTACACCAGCAGGGTGGGCAGGGACGTGATCAGGGCGCCGGCCATCGAGGCGGCGTAGTCGGGGCTCTGCGCCCCGGCCAGTGCGTTCAACGCGATCGTGATCGGGCCGTTGCGGGTGTTGGAGAGGAAGATCGCGAACAGGTAGTCGTTCCAGGCGCTGGTGAACTGCCAGATGATGGTGACCACGAAGCCGGGGATGGAGATCGGCAGGATGATCGACCAGAAGGTGCGCAGCAGGCCGGCGCCGTCCATGCGGCCGGCCTCGATCAGGTCCTCGGGCACCGTGGTGGCGTAGTAGTTCCGGAAGATCAGCGTACAAATCGGAATGCCGTAGATGCAGTGCACAAAGATCAGCGTGGGGATGCCGGGCTGCAGGTTGATGTTCGTCACGATCTCGCGCAGCGGGATCATCACCGCCTGGTACGGGATGAACATGCCGAACAGGATCATCGTGAAGACGACGTCGGCGCCAGGGAAACGCCACCGGGCCAGCACGAAACCGTTCGCCGCCCCGATCAGCGACGAGATCAGCGCCACGGGAACGGCCAGTTCGAACGTACGGAAGAAGGCCGGCTGCAGAGCGGTCCACGCCTTGCCCCACGACGCGAACGTCCACGTCGACGGCAGGTTCCACTGGCCGGTCACGCCGATCTCGTTGCCCGCCTTGAACGACGTCACGATCAGCACGTACGCCGGCATCAGCACGACCAGCACGAAAAGGATGGCCAGGGCGTACTTGATCACCGGGCCGACGCCGGAGGACGAACGACGACGAGGCGCGGAGGAAGGAGCCTCGAGGCCGGTGGGAGGCGCGGAAGCGACAGTGGTCATCGGTTCTTCTCCGCCCGGTTGGTGTAGATCAGGTACGGCACGATGACGACGGCCACCAGCAGCAGCAGGATGATCGAGATCGCTGCGGCCTTGGAGTAGTCGCTGGTCAGCAGCGCCTGCCAGACGTAGACGGCGGGCACCTCGGACAGCCACTGCGCGCCGGACACGCTCATGATCAGGTCGAACATCTTCATCGACATGTGGCCGAGGATGATCAGCGCGGACAGGGCGACCGGCGTCAGCTGCGGGAAGATGACATTGCGATAGAGGCGGTAGGTGCTCGCCCCGTCCATGGCCGCCGCCTCGCGCAACTCCGCGGGGATGCCACGGAAGCCGGCCAGGAACAGTGCCATCACGTACCCGCTCAACTGCCAGACGGCCGGCAACGCCATCGCCGCCATGCCCCAGTCGGGGTTGGTCCACCAGGTGTTCTGCAGGAATCCGAGGCCGAAGCCGTCGAACACGGCGTTCAGGCCGCCGTCGGCGGGGTTCATCAGCCAGCGCCACACCACACCGGACGCGACGAAGCTGACGGCCATCGGGAACAGGTAGACCGTACGGAAGAAGCCCTCGCCCCGGACCCCGCGCTCCAGCAGGAACGCCCACAGCAGGCCCAGCAGCATCGTGCCGACCAGGAACACCACCGTGAAGAGCAGCAGGTTCTTCAGCGAGTGCAGGAACCGGTCGTTGATGTCCTTGGTGAACAGGTTGACGTAGTTCTCCAGCCCGACGAACCCCTTCGAGCCGCGGGCGTTGTGCTCGTCGGACAGCGAGACCTTCGCGGTCCAGGCGATCAGGCCGTACACGAAGACGGCCAGCAGGATCAGGGACGGGGACAGCAGAACGAGTCCCGGCCCCCATTGCCGCATGCGGCGCATCGGAGCTCCTCAGGTACACGCGTGGGACGGCCTCGGCCGTCCCACGCGTTGCTACGCGACAGTTACTTCTTCTTGCCGAACTGCTCGGCCGCCGCGGTCAGCGCCTTGGTCAGGGCGGCGTCGTCCTGGTTGGTGCTGTACGCGCCGAGCGCCGAGTTCGCGGCACCCTGCCAGCCCTGCGAGCACGCCGAGCCGTGGGCGCACGACGGCACCGGCTTGGCGGACTTCCAGTCGGCCATGGCGGCCTGCTGGTACTTGGGGTAGTCGGCGGGCGACGCGTCGGTACGGGCCGGGATCGAGCCCTTCTTGGTGTTGAACGCCTTCTGGCCCTCGGCCGAGCCGACGGTCTTCAGCCAGCACTTGGTGCCCTCGGGGTTCTTGGCCCCCTTGGGCAGCACGAACGAGTCGGCCAGCCACTGGAAGGTGGTGCCGTTGCCCGGGAAGGTGAACCAGGCGTAGTCCTTGAAGCCCTTGGCGTCGAGGTCGGCGGCCTCCCAGTCACCCATCAGCTGGTAGCCGGCCTTGCCGTCCATGATCTGCTTCTCGGCGTCGGTCCAGTCGAGAGCGTCACGATCCTTGTTGGTGTACGACAGGAGCTTCTTGAAGTCCGCGATGCCCTTGGTGACGCCCGGGTCGTTCCACGGGGTGGTGCCGTTCCACAGGCCGGTGAACTTCTCCGGGCCCAGGTCGGTGATCAGGACCGACTCGAACAGCATGAGCTGGGTCCAGTCCTTGCCGACGGCCAGCGGCGTGACGCCCTTGGCCTTCAGCTTGTCCAGGGCGGCGAAGAACTCGTTGAGGTCCTTCGGGTCGGCGGTGATGCCGGCCGCGGTAGTGACCTTCTTGTTGCTCCACACCACGTTGGCGCGGTGGATGTTCGCCGGCACCGAGTAGATCTTGCCGTCGACGGTGAGGTTGTCGATCAGGCCCTGCGGGAAGGCCTTCTTGAGTCCCCAGCTGTCGTAGTCGGCGCTGATGTCCTCGACCTGTCCGGCGTCGATGTAGTCGAGCAGCTCGGCACCGGCGTGGGCCTGGAACGTGTCCGGCGGCGTGTTCTGCTGCAGCCGCGAGGCGAGCACCGACTTGGCGTTGGCGCCGGCGCCACCGGCCACCGCGCCGTTCTCGAAGGTCTGCCCGGCGCAGGCGGTGCCGAACGCGCTGACCAGGCCGTCCAGACCGGCCTTCTCACCGCCGTCCGCCCACCAGGTGAACACCTCGACCTTGGTCGATCCGGTTCCGCCGCTGTCGTCACCGCTGCCGCACGCGGCGGTGGTCAACAGGGCGGCTATGCCGACAGCCGCAACCGCGGCCCGCGTGAAGCGCATATGTCCCCCAAGCTCGTTATTTGACATCGTTGTCAAAGACAACCGGTCGCACACTGCCGCTCAACACCGAACATCGTCAAGGGTGATTGCGCCATCGTTTCCGCAACGTAACGTGACGCTATGCGGGCGGACGCTCACCCGATCCACGAGGGACGACCGTCGTCGAGATGACGACCGTCTGCGCGGGACCGTCGTAGCCGCTGATCCGGGCGTAGGCGAGGCGTGCGGCCTCGCGCCCCAGAGCCACCATGTCGTGGGCGACGACGGTGATGCCGAGTACGTCAGCCAGGTCGAAGTCGTCAAAACCGATCAGCGCCGGCGGCGCCCCGGAGTGATCACGGAACGCACGCAAAGCACCAGTGGTCAGCCGGTTGTTGGTGGTGAAGATCGCGGTCGGCGGCTCGGCCGACGCCAGCAGATCCCGGACGACGTCCTCGGCCCGGCGTACGTCATGGACGTCGGTCTTCAAGAACCAGTCGGAGTTGCCGGCCGCGGTCATCGCCTGCACGAAACCCTCGATGCGGTTTCGCTGCGGCGCCTTGCGGGCCAGGTCGGAGACCAGGGCGATGCGCCGGTGCCCGCCGGCCAGCAGGTGCTCGCCCGCCGCCCGGGCCCCGCCGAGGTTGTCGATCAGCGCGACGTCGGCCTCGAGACCCTCGGGCGGCCGGTCCAGGAAGACGAACGGGACCCCGCCCGCGCCCTCGGCGGCCAGGTGGTCGTGCCGCTCGGCGCTGGGCACCACCAGCATCGCCCGCACCCGGCGTTCCAGGAACGCGTCGACCAGGCTGCGCTCGAGCTCCGCGTCCTCGTCGGTGTTGGCGGTGATCAGCTGCAGGCCGTGCTGGCGCAGCTCGCGCTCGATGCCGCTGGCCACGGCCGAGTAGAACGGGTTGGCGAGGTCACCGCTGATCAGCCCGACCAGGGCCGAGGTCGCGCCCCGGCGCAGCTCCCGGGCGATCCCGTTGAGGCGGTAGCCGAGCAGGTCAGCCGCCTCACGGACGCGCTGCCCGGTGTCCTCGGCGACGTTCGGCTCACGGTTCAGCGCCCGGGACGCCGTTTTCAGGCTGACCCCGGCCAACGACGCCACCTGCGTGAGCGTGGGGCGGCGCACGGCGGACATGGCGGACAGTATGACATCGATGTCGGACCGGATCATCCGCCGTGATCTGTCCGGTCCCCGTCCTCTGTCCGTTCGGACAGCGGCGCATGACGGCGAAAGCAACTACGTTCGGTGATTGCTGCCCAGAGCAGGTTCCGAGAAAAGAGCAGCTAGGAGCGCCATGCCGAGCATTAAGGCCGCCAGCAGAGATCGGTACTTCGATACTCTGCGTGCATTGGCCATGATCCGGGTAGTGGTGTTCCACGCCTTCCCGTTCGCCGCTCTCGAGCTGGTCTTTCCGTCGATGGGCGTGATGTTCGCCCTGGGCGGTTCGCTCATGGTCAAGTCGCTCGACCGGTCGGTGTCGCGGACCATCCGCAACCGGGTTCGCCGGCTACTGCCCGCGTTGTGGGCCATGGGCCTGATCCTGGTGCCGCTGATGCTCCGGCTGGGCTGGGAGGATCATGCGCGGTGGTCGCTGCTGCTCTGGGTCGTGCCCGTGGCGCAGCCCCCGTCATCCGAGTTCGGGTTCCCCGCCGCCGGCGTGTTGTGGTATCTCGTCACGTACCTCTGGCTGGTGCTCCTCTCGCCGCTGCTGCTCAAGCTCTACCGCCGGGCGCGGATCGCCACACTGCTGCTGCCGCTGGCGTTGCTGGCGGTGTTCACAATCCGGCCCGACACGTTCGGGCAGCAGGCCGGCGAGGTGGTGCAGAACGTGCTCGCGTACGCCACCTGCTGGATGCTCGGCTTCGCACACCGCGAGGGCGACCTCAGGCGGGTCGGCAAACGCTACGTCTACCCGCTGGCCGTCGCCTGCGTCGGCGGGGCGCTGGCCTGGGCGTTCACCCACCCCGAGGACAGCGGCTTCGACCTGGTCGGCATCCCCCTGGCGTACGCGATCTTCTCGATCGGTTTCGTCCTGGCCCTGATGCGCTGGTCGCCGAACATGGCGTGGCTGGCCAAGGTGCGGCCGCTGGACGGGTTCGTGTCGATGGTCAACAACCGGGCCGTCACCATCTATCTGTGGCACAACGTGGCGATCACGATCGCGGTGGTGCTCTTCGACCCGCTGAAGCTGTGGGAGATCCCGACCCAGTTCGCCGAGGACCTGGCCGACTTCAGCATCGCCATCACGCTGCTCATCGTGGCCGTGCTGAGCCTGGGCTGGGTCGAGGACATCGCCGCGCGTCGCAAGCCACGGCTCTCGCCCTTCCCCCGCAAGAAGAGGAGCCGTGTGGTCAGCGTGCCCACCATTGGGGGGCAACAGGCGAAGCCGGTTGCCGCTTGACCTTTCCCCTGGGGAAAGACCCAAGGTTGCTTGTGCCGGTCAGAAGATCGGCACGAGGAGGGTACGAGTGGAGCTGCTGACCATCGGCGGGTTCGCGCGCGCCGCCGGGCTGACCCCCAAGGCGCTGCGCCTGTACGACGAGCAGGGGCTGCTCCGGCCGGCCGCGGTCGACGCCGCCAACGGGTACCGGTTCTACACCCACGAGCAGCTCGGCCGGGCCCGGCTGATCGCCCGCCTGCGCCGCGTCGACATGCCGCTGGCCCGCATCCGCGAGGTGTGCGACCTGCCACCGGCCGAGGCCGCGGCGGTGGTGGCGGAGTTCCGGACGGGCGTGGAGGCGGACGCCGCGGCCCGCGCCCACGAGGCCGGCCTCCTCGTCGATCTGCTGACCGGTAGGGAGACAACCATGACCACGCTGGGACTGAAGTCAGCCGCGCGGACCGCGATCGGTTTGGTGCGGACGACCAACGAGGATGCCGCGTACGCCGACGACACCGTGCTGGCGGTCGCCGACGGCCTGGGCGGGCTGCCCAACGGCCACGAGGCGTCCGCCGCGGCGGTGGCGGCGGTCCGCTCCGGCGACGGCGACCTGGCCACCCGGATCGCCGCCGCGAGCCGGACGATCAAGGCGATGGGCGGGCCCGCCACCACGCTCACCGCGCTGGTCCGCTCGGGCGACAGACTGCTGCTGGCCCACATCGGCGACACCCGGGCGTACCTGCTGCGCAACGAGGAACTGGCCCGGCTGACCCAGGACCACTCGTACGTACAGACCCTGGTCGACTCCGGCAAGATCGGCCCCGGCGACGCCGCCGACCACCCCAAGCGCCCGGTCCTGCTCCGTGCGCTCGGGGCCACCGCCGACGACGACCTCGACCTCGGGCAGCGCGCGATGCTCGCCGGTGACCGCTATCTGCTCTGCTCGGACGGCCTGTGGGCGCACGTGCCGCCGGCCGAATTGGCGGCCGCCCTGCCCGGCGGCGACCCCGGAACCGCCGCCGACCGCCTGATCGAACTCGCCCACACCCACGGCGCCCCCGACAACGTGGCCGTGGTCGTCGCGGACGTGCTGGTCGCGGACTGATTACGAACCGAGCGGACAGGCGCCGGCGGCCCTAGGCTGAACCCGTGACGACGGTGGACGAGCAGCAGTCCGGGTTCGCCATGCGGGTGGCCCAGTCGAAGATCGAACCCCGCCGCGACGTGGTCCGGCGCACCGAGGTGGCGCTCCGGGTCACCGCGGTCACTCTGGCCTGGCTGGTGACGCTGGCCCTGCTGCTGGGCTGGAGCCTGGCCAGCCCCGGCCCGGCCGGCGCCGAACGCTACGCGGCCGCGCTGATCGCCATCCTGCTGCCGTTCGTGGCCGCGGTGATGGCCGTCAGCAACCATCAGGGCCGCCTCGGCAGCGCGTACATCGTCCTGACCCTGGTCATGGTCTTCCCCGCGCTGGCCATCGCCGGGTGGGCGTGACATGGAACGCCACGGCGTCACCCTGACCAACCTCGAACAGGAGATCTTCCCCGAGGCCGGGGCGACCAAGCGCGACCTGATCGACTACCTCGACGCGATGAGCGACCGCATCCTGCCGGTCCTGACCGACCGCCCGCTCACTGTCACCCGCGTGCTGCGCGGCCAGGACGCCTTCGTCCAGAAGAACCTGCCGAAGTACACGCCCGACTGGGTCGAGCGCACATCGGTGTGGGCCGAGGCGTCGCACCGCGAGGTGTCCTACGCCCTCTGCAACGACATCCGCACCCTGCTGTGGTTCGGCAACCAGCGCGCCATCGAATACCACCCGGCCTTGATGCTGGCCGGCAGCCACCACCCGACCCACCTGATCATGGACCTCGACCCACCCGAGGGCGGCGCCTTCACCCAGGTGGTCGACGCCGCGCAGCTGGTCCGCCGGGTCCTGGACGACGCCGGCCTGGGCCACGCGGTGAAGACCAGCGGCTCCAAGGGCTTGCACATCTTCGTACCCCTCACCGACGACGTCCCCATCGAGGACGTGGCCGCCGCGACCCGCGCGACAGCCGCCCGAGCCGAACGCCTCGACCCGTCCATCGCGACAACGGCTTTCATCCGCGACGACCGCCACGGCAAGGTCTTCCTGGACTCCACCCGAGCCGGCGGCGCCACCGTGGCGGCGGCTTACAGCCCGCGCATCCGCCCCGGCGCCCCCATCTCCTTCCCCCTGTCATGGTCCGACCTGGACGGTGTGACCCCCGCCGACTTCACCATCAAGAACGCGCTCGATCACCTGGCCGACCGCGACCCGTGGTCCGACCTCATGCCCCCACCCCAGCCCCTCGACAAGTCCCTGGTCGAGGAGGGCCACACCATCCCGATCGCTCGCGTGGCCGCCATGCACGAGGGCAAACGGCGCAAAAACCAGAAAAAGCCGGCGTAAGCGCTTCGGTTTGGGGCACGCGAGCGTCCCCAGACGACATCAAGCGACGCGTTCCGCTCCCGGGCAGCCTGATCACCACGACCGCCGCCCTAGGCACACCAAACCCTCCGTCCCCCACTCCGCCCGCTCAGCGACCCGCCCAAACCGTGCCGCGCCCAGCGGTCGTGACCGATCCGGCACCCAGAGCGAACACGCCCCCACCAAGGGTCCCGCCGCGGCCCCTTTGCTCTGAGCACAAATACGCATCACCACGCCCCTTGCTCTGAGCACAAGCACGCATCACCACGCCCCTTGCTCTGAGCACAAGCACGCATCACCACGCCCCTTGCTCTGAGCACACATACGCATCGCCTTGATGGGCGGCGTGTCGGATACCGCCGGTTTCCAAGTGATGCATATGTGTGCTCAGAGCAAAGGCGCGACCAACCACACATGCCCGGCGCGCGCGGCACGGCCCGGACGCGCACGAAGCGGGCGGAGTGGGGACGGGACTGAGGTGTGCCCGTACCTGGAAAAAGAGGGCGCCGCTCAGAAGACTGAGCGGCGCCCCCTTGCTCTCAAACGATCACAGCTTTGCGCACTGGCCCTGTTTGGAGCCGGTGACCCGGTTGGGCAGGCCGTTGTCGACCGGGGCCGGATCGTTGCCGGAGCAGGTCAACGAGCCCGTGATGCGGTTGGCGGCCAGGACCGTCGCGGTGTTGTTGCGCCGGATGGTTACCGAACCGCGGACTACCGAGTTCTCCACGCTGACCGGGCCCGAGTCGACGGCCTTGACGGCGCCGGTGATCGTGCTGTTCAGGATGGAGAGCGTGCCGGCGTTGGTGGCCGTGACGTCGCCCTTGATCGTCGCGCCGTTGGTGTAGAGGGAAGCGCCGTCCTTCACGGTGATCGTGCCGTTGACCGTGGCTCCGGCGGTCAGGCAGGTTACGCCGGACTTCACGGTGAAGCCGCCGACCACCTTGTCACCGATGGTGGTGGTGCAGGCCGGCTTGGGCTTACCGAGGAGTTCGATCTCGGACAAGGTTGTGTTCGCGCCCGAGGACACCTCCAGGCGGTAGTAGGCGTAGGTGCCGGGGTGGGTGATCTTGAACGGGCGGGTCTGCAGGCGCCAGTCGAACTTCTGGGCGCCGCGCTCGTCCAGCGTCGTCCACGTGGTGCCGTCGTAGGAGCCACGCAGCTTCCACGCCGTCGGGTCGGCGCCCTCGGTGGGGCCGGACGTCAGCGTGTAGAACGAGGCCTGCTCGCCGCCCGAGGCGAACTGGTACTGCCACGCGTTGCCGGCCAAGGAGGCCCGGGTGGCGGTGGTGTCGTCGACCAAGGTGGGCTCGGACGCGGTGCCCTTGCCGGGGCCGGTCAGGTCACGCAGCGGGTCGGCCACCGCATCACCCGAGGTGAGCGACTGCGGCGGGCCGGACGTGCCCCACGACGACGGCTGGGGGCCCATGTCGAAGTCCAGCGTCGCGCCGTTGGCCAGCAGAGAATGCGGCAACGAGGTGGAGTCGTACGAGGCGCCGTTGACCTTCAGCGATTGCACGTAGACGTTGGTCGCCGAGTTCGAAGGCGCGTTGACGACGATCTTCTTGCCGTTCTCCAGGTTGACCGTGGCCTTGGTGAAGAGCGGCGAGCCGATCGCGTACGCTGGCTTGCCCATCTGCAACGGGTAGAAGCCGAGCGCACCGAACACCTGCCAGGCGCTCATCTCGCCGTTGTCCTCGTCGCCGGGGTAGCCCTGGCCGATCTCGCTGCCCAGGTAGAGCCGAGACAGCGCCTCGCGGACCAGCTTCTGCGTCTTGTGGGGCTGACCGGCGTAGTCGTACATGTAGATGATGTGGTGCGACGGCTGGTTGCTGTGGCCGTACTGGCCCATCCGCACGTCCCGCGCCTCGAGCATCTCGTGAATGACCGAGTTGTACGAGCCGCGCTTGGTGGCCGTCTCCGGCGTGCTGAAGAACGAGTCCAGCTTCTTGGCCAGCCCAGCCTGCCCGCCGTAGAGGTTGGCCAGGCCCTGCCCGTCCTGCGGGACGTGGAAGGCCATGTTCCAGCCGTCGGTCTCGGTGTAGTCGTAGCCCCACACCTCGGGGTCGTACTGCTGCGGCCCGAGCCGGAAGCCGCCGGCCGAGTTGCGGCCCTGGAAGAAGCCGACCGACGGGTCGAACATGTTGACGTAGTTCAGGGCCCGGTTGCGGAAGTACTCCGCCTCCTCCGTGTGCCCGAGCTGCGCCGCCATGTTGGCGATGCCGAAGTCGTTGATGTAGCCGTCCATCGCCCAGGACAGCGCCTCGCCGGTGGTGTCGTACGGCGTGTAGCCCTTGAAGATCGACGTGGCCAGGCCCTTGCGGCCGACGTTGCTGTTCGGCGGGGTGACAGTGGCGTTCTTCAGGGCCGCCTGGTACGCCGCTTCCTGGTCGAACTGGATGCCCTTGCCGGCCGCGTCCGCGAAGGCGACGTCCGAGCTGGTGCCGACCATCAGGTCCGCGTAGCCGGGCGCCGACCAGCGCGAGATCCATCCGCCGTCCTTGTACTGCTGCACGAACCCGTCCGCCATCTCACCGGCATCCGAGGGCGTGAACAACGAGTAGGCCGGCCAGGTGGTGCGATAGGTGTCCCAGAAGCCGTTGTTGACGTACACCTTGCCGTCCTTGACCTGAGCCCCGGTCTCGGTCGGCGTGCTCGGCGGGGTGGTCGTGGACGACTGGACCGCGTGCTTGTAGACCGGGTTCGCCGCGGTGCCGGTGTTCTCGTAGGCCGAGTTCGGGTAGAGGAACAGCCGGTACAGGTTCGAGTAGAGCGTGGTCAGCTGGTCCTCGGACGCGCCCTCGACCTCGACGATGTGCATCTTCTGGTCCCACAGCGCCCGGGCGGCCGCGCTGACCGACGCGACGGTGGCGTCGCCGGCGAGCTCCAGGGCCAGGTTCTTCTTCGCCTGGTCCACGCTGAGCAGCGACGTCGCGATGCGCATGGTCACCGTCTTGTCGGTGCTGGTGTCGAACTTGAGGTAGCCCGTGGACGGCCGGTTGCCGCTGGTCAGCATGCCGCCGGCGGTGACCGGGGCGTCGACCGTGCCGTACACGAACAGCCGGGAGAAGCCGGCCGAGCCGCCGCCGCTGTTGACGTCCGACCAGCCGGAGAACGACCGGCCGGCGGCGTCGATGGTCAGGCCGGCGTCGCCGTCGACGTTGTCCAGGATCAGGTTGGAGCTGTTGCCGGTGAACGTGAAGTCGAAGATCGCGGCGTGGTCGGTCGGTGCGAACGACGTCTTCATGCCGTTGTCGAAGGTGACGTCGTAGCCGTACGGCTTGGCCACCTCGTTCTCGTGGCCGAAGGCGAGCGCCCGGGCGGCCCGGTCGGCGTTCGGCGTGCCGTCCCCGGCCGAGGGCATGACCTGGAACGTCTGCCGGTCACCCATCCACGGGCTGGGCTCGTGGCTGGCCGCGAACGCCTCGATGGTGGGCCGGTTGCCGGCGTTGTTGTCCCGGTGATATTCGTACAGCCAGCTGGTCGTGCCGGCGTTGGTCACCGGCGTCCAGAAGTTGAAGCCGTGCGGGACCGCGGTGGCCGGGAAGTTGTTGCCGCGCGAGAAGTCACCGGACGAGTTGGTGCCGCGCCGGGTGTCGACGTGGTCGGACAGGTGGTCCTTGGGCTGGGCGGCCGGCACCGAGGCCAGGCTGATGTCGTCGAACCAGGCCTTGAACTGGGCCGGACCGGCCGGTTTGTCGTAGCCGATCAGGATCCGGTCGACTGTCTTGCCCTCGGCGACCGCCCCGACGCGCGCGGTCCGCTTGTTCCACTGCTGGGTGTAGAGCGTCTTCGACTCGCCCTGCGCGGTCGGGCTGACCTTGACGCCGTGCTGGTCGACGGCGTTCAGCTGGGACAGGTAGGTCCCGTCGGTGAAGGCCAGGTCGACCGCGGTGTACGTGGCCGGGTTGCTCAGGTCGTCCTTGGTGAACTCGGGGAACACCAGGTAGGACAGTTCGGTGTCGGCGGTGACGGGCAGGTCGACGTCGAAGACCTTGTTGTACGAGTACGCCCGCCCGGCCGCGGTGTGCCGCCCGGCGATCTGGAACGCCCGCAGCCCGGAGTAGCCGACGCCGGTCTTGGCCGTCGGCGACGAGTTCGGTCCGGCGCCGATGTGGCTGGTCATGTTCGGCGGCGGCTCCGAGGTGGTGCCGTCGTTGAGTTCCCAGTCGGCGAGCTGGGTCAGGCTGCCGGACGGGTGGCCGGTGATGTTCAGCCGGTAGATCGAGAACGAGCCCGGGTTCGCGATCTCGTACGCGTTGGTCACGAACCGGTCGCTGAAGGTCTGGCCGGTCCGCGAGTCCACGGTCGTCCAGTCGGTGCCGTTGTTCGAGCCGAGGATCTGCCAGTCCCGCGGGTCCCGTTCGGCCGCGTCGTTGGCCGAGGTCATCGTGTACTTGATCGCCCGCGCCGGGCCGTCCAGCGTGTACTGGGCCCAGCTCGTCGGCGTGTCCACCAGCCACTTGGTCTGTGAGTCGCCGTCGTTGAGGTTGTTCACGCCCTCGCTGGAGTTCGGCTGGGCGTTGGCGGTGATCACGATGACGCTGTCGCGCAGGCTGCCGGGCGGGCCGGAGCGCACCGGACCGGAGACGCCGCTCGCGTGCGGGCCGTCGGAGCCGGTGTCCACCGTGTCGGACCAGGTCGGCTGCGGGTCGCCGGTCTCGAAGGACGAGGCGAAGGGTGGGCCGGCGGCGTGCGCCGGGCTGCCGGTGGCAAGGGAAGCCACCAGCGCTAAGGACGCCATGACGGCGACCCGTCGAGCCGGTTGCATGCGGTCTCCTCGGTGGAATGTGTGGGGCGGGTTAACACACCCGACACATCCTGACCGTCACCGACGTCGATGCACAAGCTCTGGCTGACATCGATGTCAGCCGGGTGTCACCAGCCCGTCCTCGTAGGCCAGGATGACCATCTGCACCCGGTCCCGGACGCCGAGTTTGGCGATCGACCGGGTGATGTGGGTCTTCGCCGTCAGCGGGCTGATCACCAGTTCGGCCGCGATCTGCTCGTTGGACAGTCCGGTCGCGACCAGCCGGACCACCTCCAGCTCCCGGGCGGTCAGCACCGCGAGCCGGGCGCCGGGCTCGCGGGCCGACTTCAGGTGCCCGAACCGCGACACCACCCGCCGGGTGACCGACGGTGACAGCAGGGCCTCCCCCGCCGCCACCACCCGCACCGCGTGCCGCAGCCCCTCCGGGTCGACCTCCTTGGTCAGGAAGCCACTGGCCCCGGCCTGCAGCGCCGCGAACACGTACTCGTCGGTCTCGAACGTGGTCAGGATGATCACCCGGCAGTCCCGCAGATCGGGGTCGGCGACGATCCGCCGGGTGGCCTCGATGCCGTCCAGCCCCGGCATCCGGATGTCCATCAGCACCACGTCGGGCCGTGTGGCCCGGGCCGTCCGCACCGCCTCGTCCCCGGTGGACGCCTCGCCGACCACGGTGATCTCCCGGTCGCGCTTGAGCAGGCTGCGGAATCCGGCCCGGACCAGCTGCTGATCGTCGGCGAGCAGGACGTTGATGGTCATCTGCTCATCGGGATCGTCGCCCGTACCGCGAATCCGTGCTCGGACGCGATCGTGAGCGAACCGCCCAGCGCGGCCACCCGCTCCCGCATTCCCGCGATGCCGTGGCCGGCGCCTTCCGGCCCGGCCGAGCCTCGCCCGTCATCGATCACCTCGACCCGCACCTCCGTCGGCCGGTAATGCAAACGCACCGCGATGGAATCCGCGCCGGCGTGCCGCACCGTGTTGGTCAGCGCCTCCTGCACCACCCGGTAGACCGCGGTGGCCACCGGCGCTGGCACATCCTGCCGGTCACCATCCTCGGTCACCGACACCTCGAGGCCCGCGCCGCGCACCTGTTCGGCGAGTCGTTCCAGCCCGCTCAGCTCACCGGCCGGCTGGTCCGTCCACGAACCGTCCCGCAGCACTTCGACCAGGGCGCGCAGGTCGAGCATGGCCCGGTTGCGAACCTCCTGGGCCAGCCGCAGCGCCTGACGCGCCTCGGCCCGGTCGTCGTCGAAGGCGTCGATCGCCACGTTCAGGTGCACGCCGACCACGGCCAGCGTGTGCGAGACGACATCGTGCAGGTCACGGGCGATCTCCACGCGTTCCTCGGCGCGCCGGCGGCGGGCCGTCTGCTCCCGCTCGTGCTCGTCGGCGGCCAGCCGGGCGGTCAGCTCGGACCGCCAGCGCACGTTGTTGCGGTACGCGGTGGCCGCCGCCAGCACCGCGGCCAGGTAGAGCGCCTCCGCCCCCACGTGCGTGACCGCCCAGCCCTGGCCGTGTTCCAGGTCGACGAACGCGTCCCACTGCAGGCCGTACACCAGCGTGGCCCCCGCCGTGATGATCGCCGCGCGCAACCGTCCGTCGAGCACCAGCAGCACGAACGCCGCCGTGGCGGGCCACGCCCAGCCGGCGCCGAGCAGGTCCGAGCCGCGCTGGCCGGCCACGCACAGCACCGACACGATCGTGATGACGAGCGGCCACCGCCGCGCGAACAGGACCAGGAGCGCCAGCGTGACGGCCAGCGTCCCGGTCATGACACCTTCGACGGTTCCGCCGGTCAGCGCCATCCCCACGGGCACGCCGATCAAGGTCAGTACCGCCGCTATCAGTTCGAGTCTTCGCATGTCCCCGAAGGTATGGACGACCCGGGTCCGGCCGCGTCGTCCGCTCGCGGTCACTTCGACGTCCTCCATCCGGAGTATGGACTGCACCGTCCGCCGTATCGATAGGCTGACCCAGTGACCGCCGCCGATCTGCTGGCCGCCTCGGGCCGCTTTCCCGTCCGCCCCGGTCTGACCGAGGCCGAGCTGTCCGCCGTCGAGGACGAGTTCGGCTTCTCCTTCGCCGACGATCATCGCGCATTCCTGGCCGCCGGTCTGCCCTTCGGACGCGGCTGGCCGGACTGGCGCGACGGCGACCGGTCCGCCCTGCGCGAGCGCCTGGCCCTGCCGGTCGAGGGCGTCCTGTTCGACGTCGCGCAGAACGACTTCTGGTACGACGGCTGGGGCCCGCGCCCACCGGCCGGCGAGGCGGCACTCAACGCGGCGCGCGCCGGCCTGTTCACCGCGCCCCGCATGATCCCGCTCTATGCGCACCGCTACCTGCCGGCCGGCAAGGGCACGAGCGGCCACCCGGTCCTGTCGATCTACCAGACCGACGTCATCTGCTACGGCAACGACCTCGAGGATTTCCTGCACCGCGAGTTCGGCCTCGGCCCCGGCGCCGCCGGCGAACCGCCCCGCCCCACGGTCACCTTCTGGAGCCGGCTCATTCAACCCCTTTGACGGGTACGGGCACACCACGGTCCCGTCCCCGCTCCGCGCGCCAGGCGGCCCGTCCCGCTGGTTGCCGCGACCGCCGGCGGAGGACATCCGGATTATTCGGGCGCCCGTGGGTAACCAACGTCCCGGCGATGCGTATTTGTGCTCAGAGCAAGGCGCCTTGCTCTGAGCACAAATACGCATCGCCCGAGGGATCGCGAGTGGCGAAAGGGGCGACTGGGTGAAGGTCGAGCGACTGCGATGGCTGGGCGTCGTACGGCATGGGCAGAGCACCGGCAACGTCATCGCCGAGCGGGCGGAGAACGGCGGGCGGGAGTCGATCGACATCCCCGAGCGGGACGCCGACGTGCCGCTGTCCGATCACGGGCGCGAACAGGCGGCGGCGGTCGGGCGATGGCTGGCCGAGCGGCCCCCGGACCTGGCGATCGTTTCGCCGTACCTCCGCACCCGGCAGACGGCCGAGACGGCGCTGGCCGGGACGGGCGTACCCATGGAGGTCGACGAACGGCTGCGCGACCGTGAGCTCGGGGTGCTCGACCTGCTGACCGGCCACGGCGTCCGCGAACGGCTGCCCGCCGAGGCGGCCCGGCGGGCCCGGCTGGGCAAGTTCTACTACCGGCCGCCCGGCGGCGAGTCCTGGGCCGACGTGCTGCTCCGGCTGCGCGCGCTGCTCCGTGAGGTCCGCGAGGACCACCCCGGGGCCCGGGTCGTGCTGTTCGGCCACGAGGCGATCGTGCTGCTCGTCCGCTACCTGGCCGAGGGCCTGAGCGAGGCTGAATTGATGGCCGTCGCCCACGACACGACCGTGGCCAACTGTTCGATCAGCAGCTGGCGCCGCCTCGGCGACCGGCTCGAACCGGAACTGTTCAACCACGTCGAGCACCTGCACCAGGCCGGCGCCGCCCCGACGCGTCAGGAGAACGTCAATGCCGAGCCGTCCTGATGTACAGGTGATCACCCGCCGGCTGCTGCGCGAGTGGCCGCTGCCCGCCCCGCAGGGCGGCAAGAAGTCCCGGGGCACGGTCCTCGTGGTCGGCGGCTCCCGCTTCACCCCCGGCGCGGTCCTGCTGGCCGGTGAGTCGGCCCTGCGCGCCGGGGCCGGCCGCCTCCAGCTGGCCGTCGACGGCGGGATCGCCGCGGCCCTGAGCATCACCGTCCCCGAGGCCAAGGTGGTCAGCCTGCCCGGCGCCGACGACGACCTGCCCGCCGAGCTGCGCGAACTGGCCGAGGAGGCCGACGTCCTGGCCATCGGCCCCGGTCTCGACGACATCGAGCAGACGTCCCGCCTGATCGGCGACCTGCTGGATGTGGCCGACAAGAACGCGGCCGTGGTCCTGGACGCGTACGCCCTGGGCGCCATCAGCAACGACCCCGACCTGCTGTCCGGCCGCCCCCAGCGCGTGGTCCTCACGCCCAACACGACGGAGGCCGCCCACCTGCTGGGTCACGACCCCGGCGACGACCTGTCGGCCGCCGCCCAGGCCGTGGCGGCCCAGCGCCAGGCCGTCGTCTCGTTGCACAGCCACATCGCCGCCCCCGACGGCCGTATCTGGCGCGACGAGAGCGGCGACGCCGGCCTGGGCACCTCGGGCAGCGGCGACGTTCTGGCCGGCATCATCGCCGGCCTGCTGGGCCGTGGCGCCGAGCCGGCCCAGGCGGCGTGCTGGGGCGCGTACGCACACGCGGTCAGTGGCCAGCGCCTGATCCCCCGCCACGGCCGCACCGGCTTCCTGGCCCGTGAACTGGTGGAAGAGGTAGCCGCCACGATCGCCATGGTCTGACCGCGGCCCCTTTGCTCTGCGCACCTGTAGTCACCCCCTCGTGAGCTGCGAATCTCCGAATCGCGGCCCCGCCTGACCTCTTTGTCAGCATTTGCGGTAGGCAACCAGAGGTGCGCAGAGCAAACCGCGCGGGGAAGAGGTCAGCGGAGGGCCAGAGCGCGGGTCAGGCGGGGCGGATGTCGGGGGCCGGGGTCGCGGGGCCGGGGCGGGACAGGACCATGGCGACGACCAGGGCGGCCAGGCCGAGGAAGGTCAGGAGCTGGTACCACTGGTCCACGGCCAGGTCACCGGTCAGGCCGAGGCGACGGGCCAGGCCCAGGGTCGGCGCCAGCACGCCGGGCTCGGGGATGCCCTCGGAGCCGACCGGCTCGGTCGAGGTCAGGTAGTAGACCAGCGACATCGTGAACATGGTGGCCGGCGGGATCAGGGCCAGCAGGCCGGCTAGGGCCAGGCCGGTGCTCAGGCCGCGGCGGCGGGCGGCGGCGATGCGGTGGGCCGCGGCGGCGGCCAGCAGCCAGCCGGCGACCAGGCCGAGGAGGGCGCCGGCGAGGGACAGCCACAGGTATGCGGCGGGGCGGGTGGGCCAGCCGGAGATCTGGAGCATGACCTGGTCGAAGCTGGAGACGTAGACGTCCACCTCCACGGTGGAGTGTGAGGCGTTGAAGTGGGCGTCCGACTGTCCGCGGGTGACCGGTCCGACGGCCCAGCCCGCCGCGGACAGGCGTTGGCGGGTGTGCTGGGCGACGGCGGTCACGTCGGTGCCGGCCGGCAGACCGTCCATCAGCGACCAGTAGTCGTCGCCGCTGGAGCGGACCGAGGAGGTGCCGCCGGGTTCCATCGCCATGGCGGCGAACGGCTCCGGCGATGGCAGGTCGGCGTAGGTCAGGGAGCCCGCGGCTGAGCCGGCGGCCGCGCCCAGGGCCCCGCCGACGAGTACGGCGAGCACGGTGGCCAGTACCGCGAGGGGGCGGGGACGGCCGGCGGGCAGGCGGAACCGTTCGCGTACGCCGTCGAGGACGACGTGCCACAGGTCGGTGCGGGACGGGGTACCCATATCGGACAGCGTGGTCAGCAGTTCGGTGCCGTGGTGGCGGCGGAAGCGGGCGGGGTAGGCGATGAGGAGCGGTCGGTAGCTCATGCGATCCCCAGGTTCCGCTCGGCCGCGCGGGCGTGCCGGTGCAGCCGGGAGGCCTGCTCGGCCAGGGCGGACGCGCCGGAGCCGGTGAGCCGGTAGTAGCGCCGGAGCCGGCCCTCGACCGCTTCCTCGCGCTCGACGACGACCAGTTCCTGCTCGGCGAGCCGGTCGAGCGCGCCGTAGAGGGTGCCGGGCCGCAGTTTCACCTCCCCGTCGGAGAGGGCGGAGACGGCTTGGACGATGCCGTAGCCGTGCAGGGGTTCGGCCGCGAGGGCGGCGAGGATGAGGAAGGTGGTTTCATGCACGGCGAGGAAGGTACGCGACGCGTCATATAACGTCAAGCGTACTATCAACCGCGCACTAGGATTTCGGCATGGAACTCTGGGACGTGGTGGCCGGCTCGCACGATGGCACGCTGGCGACGATCAAGAAGGACGGGCGGCCGCAGCTGTCCGACGTGTCGTACCTGGCCGAGGACCGCCTGATCAGCATCTCGACGCGCGTGCCGCTGGCCAAGGTGCACAACCTGAAGCGAGACCCGCGGGCCAGCCTGCACACCAAGGCCAAGGCCGGCCACGGGTACGCGGTGGCCGAGGCGATCGCCGACCTCAGCGAGCCGGCCCGGGACATCAACGACGCCACGGTCGAGGAACTGGTCGAGCTGTACCGGAAGGTCCGGGGCGAGCACCCGGACTGGGACGAGTACCGCCGGGTGATGGTCGAGGACGCCCGCATCGTGCTGCGGCTCCAGGTCGAGCGGGTCTACGGCTGGTTCATGGAGGCCTGATGGCCCGGATCGGCGACATCGTGGTCGACTGCGCCCACCCGGCGTCATTGGCCCGGTTCTGGGCCGCCGTTCTGGACGGGTACGCGGTGGCACCCTATGACGAGGCCGAGCTGGCCCGGCTGCGTACGGCCGGTGCCGACGACCCCGAGGACGACCCGAGCGTGCTGGTCGAGGCCGGCCCGGGCCAGCCCCGCCTGTGGTTCACCCGGGTCCCGGAACCGAAGACGGTGAAGAACCGCATCCACCTCGACCTCCGCGCCGGCGACCACCGCGCCGAGCTGGCCCGGCTGGCCACGCTCGGCGCGGAGGTCGGTGCGGAGCAGGAGGGCTGGACCACCCTGCGCGATCCGGAGGGGAACGAGTTCGACCTCCTCGAGGACTAGCTTCCTACGACAGCGTCATCGCGTAGAAGTTCATCCGTGAGTCGTTGGGCAGGGTCACCGAGCGGATCTCCTTGCCCGCCGACACCGGCACCTTCAGCCCGAAGAGGCTGACCGGCGGCCCGTCCACGCCCTGCCCGGCCTTGATCCGGTGCGGCATGGCCAGGACGGCGGTCGTGCCGCTGGTCGGCGACCCGCACCAGTCGGCCACCGTGATGCTCTGCGTCTCGGACGTGCCGTCGGCGTAGCCGATGGTCAGTGCCCCGGTCACCGGCCCGTTGTGGGTGGTGGCGACCAGGTTCAGCCACGAGTGGGAGCCCTGGGGCAGGACCAGCGACTGGCCGGTGGCGGTGACGAAGTTCTTCGCGGTGCCGGTGGGGTCGGGAGCGTTGAAGACCGTTCCGCCCCAGGTGACCGGCCCGGCCGCGGGCAGCAGGCCGGCGTCGTAGCTCCAGCCGCCGGTGTCGAAGTCGCCCTGGTCGGACGCGGCCACGGTGGCCGTGCCGTCGCGGGTCAGCTCCGGTGTGAGGTCGAGCGCGCAGGCGGTGCCGGCCACGCAGGACAGCGCCGGCCGGATCACGACCTGGGCGGTGCGGGTCACGGTGTTGGCGCCGCCCACCGTCACTGCGATCGGGTACGAGCCTTCGGCGACCCCGGCCGGGACCTTGACCGTGACGGTGGCCGTGGTGGCGACCGGCAGGTTCGACGACTGCAGGTACGGCAGTTCCTTGGGCTTCACCTTGACCGTCCAGCCGGCCGGGCCGGTGGCGGTGACCGTGGGCCGGATCGTGGTCGGGTGCTGGGCCACGATGTCGACGGTGAAGCTGGTGGTCCCGCCGGACGGCAGTGCGGCGGTGGCCGGGCGCAGCGACGCGTCGATGTGCCGCCGGGTGTCCTTGGGCGCCTGGTTGACCGACGGTGGCTCGGCGTTCTTGCCGGTGCCCCAGCCGGACGGCGTCGCGCCCAGCGTGTGCTTGAGCGTGCCGCCCTTGGCCACCGCGTCCCAGGTCACCCAGTTCTTGGTGAGCGTGTTGGTGCCGAGGTGCACGTTCTGGATGTAGCGGTTGGTGTCGGAGGCGCCCGGCGCGGTGATCTTCAACGTGCCCTCACCGGTCTTGACCGTGGCTCCGGGGAACTGCGGGCTGGACACGGCCAGGAAGTTGGCGCCGCTCATGGTCGGGTAGAGGCCGAGCGACGAGAACACGTACCAGGCGCTCATCGTGCCCAGGTCGTCGTTGCCGGTCATGCCGTCCGGTCCGGTGGTGAACAGCGTCATCGCGGCGCGGACCACTGTCGCGGCCTTGGCCGGGGCGCCGGCCCAGTGATAGAGGTACGGGGCCAGCAGGTCGGGCTCGTTGTTGGGGTTGTAGGTGGGCTTCTCGTAGTAGTCGTAGGGCGCCGCGATCCAGTCGTTGCGGGCGGTGCCCTCGGGGTCGGTGAGCAGCTTGTCGTAGACGAAGAAGTCGTCCAGCCGCTCTTCGGTCTTGGCCCGGCCGCCCATCAGCGCGACCAGCCCGGCCGGGTCCTGCGGCACCAGCCACTGGTACTGGTTGGCGCCGCCCTCGTGGAACTGCTCGGCCGCGTGCACCGGGTCGTAGGGCGTGAGCCAGGTCCCGTCGACCGTACGCGGGCGGAAGTGCTTGGTGCCCTTGTCCCACAGGTTGCGGTACCACTGGCCGCGTCCGGCGAACAGCGTCGCGTCCTCGCTCTGGCCGAGCCCCTGGGCCATCAGCGCGAGGGCGGCGTCGGCGGCCGAGTACTCCAGCGTCGCCGAGGCCGGGTGCACGCAGTCGTTGTCGCCGCCCTTGTGCGCGCAGTCGGTGCCCAGCTTCAGCCCGGACGGGATGTAGCCGCGGTCGGCGTAGTAGTCGACGCCGGTCCGGCCGTTGTAGGGCGAGCCGGCCGGCGGCTGCGACAGGGCGTTCTTACGCAGCAGCGCGTACGCCTCCTCCTCGTGCCCGGCCAGCAGCCCCTTGGACCAGGCCTCGACCAGGAACGGGGTGACCGGGTCACCGGTCATGATGTTGGTCTCGCTGTTGGCCAGCGCCCAGCGCGGCAGCCAGCCGCCGTCGCGCCCGATGCCGACCACCGACAGCGCCACGTCCTTGGCCACGTCCGGCGCGATCAGTTCGAGGAGCTGGTTCTGTGGGCGGTAGGTGTCCCACAGCGAGAAGTTCTGGTACGGCGTGTAGCCGGCGGCGGTGTGCGCCTGCCGGTCGAAGCCGACGTACCGGCCGTCCACGTCGCCGGCCACGTTGGGGTGCAGCAGGGCGTGGTAGAGCGCGGTGTAGAAGGCGGCGCGGCGGTCCCCCGTACCCCCGTCGATCTTGATCCGGTCGAGCTCGTCCACCCACCGGGCGCGCAGCGCGGCACGGACCCGGTCGAAGTCGTAGGACCCGGCGGTCTCTTGCGCGAGGTTCTTCCGCGCGCCCTCCAGGCCGGTGTACGAGAGCCCGACCTTGACCACCACATCCCGGTCGGCGGCGGTGTCGAAGGTGACGTAGGCGCCGTTGCCGCCCTCGCCGGTCGCGTCGCGGCTGTCCGCGGTGATCGTCCCGCCCCGCCAGGTGCCGAACGAGGCGAACGGCCGGTCGAAGCCGGCCGTGAAGTACACGGTGTGGTCGTCCTTGCCGGCGCAGAAGTTGCCGGCGTTGACCCGGCCCTCGATCGTGCGGTCGCCGACCACGTGGATCTCCGAGCCGAACACGTTCTGGTTGGCCTTGCCGGTGTTGAAGAGCACGTTGGCCTGGCCGGTGGCCGGAAACGTGTAGCGCTGCCAGCCGGTGCGCGCGGTGGCGGTCAACTCGGCGTCGATGTCGTAGCGGGACAGCCCCACCCGGTAGTAGCCGGGCGACGCCTCCTCGTCGTCGTGCGAGAACTCCGACTTGTACGCATTGTGATCGGAGCTGGTGACCGCGCCGGTCGTCGGCATGATCGGCAGCTCGCCGGCGACGCCACAACCGACCCCGGACAGGTGCGTCTGGCTAAAGCCGTAGATGGCGCCGGCCTTGTAGTCGTACCCGCCCTGGCCACCGGTGTCCGGGCTGACCTGGACCATGCCGAACGGGGCGGCGGCGCCGGGGAACGTGTTGCCGAAGTTCTGCGTGCCGACGAAGGGGTGGACGAGGTCGACCGGCTCCGGTTCGGCGGCGGACGCCGGCGCCGCGAACGCGAGGGGAACCAACAAGGAAGCCGCTAAGACCAACCGGCGGATCATTGACATACCTCCATGACGAGAGCGTGACAACGTTGTCACCGACTAGTGACAACTGTCAATGGGAAACCGTTTTGCACCCACCGCCGGCCACCGTCACCGTCCGGAATCGCTCAAGGTCGCCGCCGAAGATCCGATCTCGTCCTGTACGACCGCCATCCGAGCGCGGTCCCGGACCCGCGGAGACACAGGCCGATGCCAGCGACCAGCACCAGCGAGGGCCGCCGACGCGTGACGCGCGGCTGGCCCCGGCTGTGTCTCGTGGTGTCGGTGGTCGCCCTGGTCTTCGGCGTCGTGCTCAGCACCGGCGCCGGCGGCGAACAGGTCGCACAGAGCATCTCCAACGTCGGCCTCTGCCTGGGCGCCGTGACCGCCGCGCTGGCCTGCCTGTTCCGCGCCCGCGAGTACCACGGCCGGGCCCGCTGGGGCTGGGCGCTGATCGGCCTGGGCGTGCTCGCCTGGGGCCTGGGCCAGAGCGCGTGGGTCTACCTCGAGTCGTTCCGCGGCGACGAGGTGCCGTTCCCGTCGGCGGCCGACATCGGCTACATGGGCATGGTCGTGCTCACCCCGGCCGGCCTGCTCGTGCTCCCGAGCCAGGCCCAGGCGCTGGCCAACCGGGCCCGCAGCGTCCTCGACGGCCTGATGGTGGCCACCTCGCTGGTGATCATCGCGTGGATCCTGATCGTCCGGCCGATGCTCGACGGCGGCTACGACAGCATGCTCGCGCTGGCCATCTCGCTCGCCTACCCGCTCGGCGACGTGGTCATCGTGACCATCGTGATCTACATGATGGCGCTGCAGCGCCAGCAGGGCCGCGACTTCGGGCGGCTCGCGCTGGTCGGCGCGGGCGTGGTCGCGTTCGCCATCTCCGACATCGGGTACGCGTACCTCAACCTGATCGGCGCCTACCAGTCCGGCGGGGTCACCGACGTCGGCTGGTTCGTGGGCTTCGCGCTGATCCTGCTGGCCGCCCGGAAACCGACCGACCAGGGCCGGGACACCGCGGAGCCCGCCGCCCCGGCCGTCGAAGGCGCCCAGATCGGCGTGCTGCTGCCGTACGTGGCCGTGCTCGCCGCCCTGGTCATCACCGTCGTCTGGTTCGCGCGCACCGGCCAGAGCAACGCCTTCGTCGCGTACACCCGCAGTGCCCTGATCCTGCTCATCGTCGGCCGGCAGCTGCTCACCCTGCTCGAGAACCGCAGCCTCACCCGCAACCTCGAGGGCCGGGTGGCCGACCGCACCGCCGAGCTCTACGCCAGCGAACAGCGCTTCCACGCGCTCGTCCAGCACAGCACCGACGTGGTCACCGTGGTCAGCCCGGAGTCGGTGGTGCTCTACCAGAGCGAGTCGATCCAGCGCGTGTTCGGCGCCCAGGCGGGCCGGCTCACCGGCCGGCGGCTGACCGACATGCTCGACCCGGTCTCGGCGACCAGGCTGGCCGAGGCGCTGCGCTCGCTCGGCGGGCGCCCGTACGCGACCACCATGCTCGAACTGACCCTGCCCAACAACGACGGCGGCAGCCGGCAGGCCGAGATCACCATCACCAACCTGCTCGGCGACCCCAGCGTCGGCGGCCTGGTGCTGAACACCCGCGACATCAGCGAGCGCAAGAAGCTGCAGGAACAGCTGATGCACGAGGCCTACCACGACGGGCTGACCCAGCTGGCCAACCGGGCGCTGTTCCGCGAGCAGGTGTCCGAGGCCCTGGACGCCCGGGCCGACGGCGCCGACGTGACGGTGCTCTTCCTCGACCTCGACGGCTTCAAGGAGGTCAACGACAGCCTCGGGCACCTGGCCGGCGACCAGCTGCTGGTGCGGGTGGCCGACCGCCTGCGGGCTGCGGTACGCCCCGGCGACATCGTGGCCCGCTTCGGTGGCGACGAGTTCGCCGTGCTGATCGCCGCCCCGCTCGGCGCGCCCGACGCCGAGCAGGTCGCCCAGCGCATCGTCGACGCCCTGCACGACCCGTTCCGGATCGACACCCGGGACATCCACGTCCAGGCGTCCATCGGGCTGGCCGCCGGCGCCCTGCTCGCCGGCGACGGCGGCGCCGAACAGCTGATGCGCAACGCCGACCTGGCCATGTACCGGGCCAAGGCGGCCGGCGGCTCCGGCTACGCCAGCTACCACCCGCAGATGCTGTCCGGGCTGGTCGAGCGGCTGGAGCTGGAGGCCGACCTGCGGCTGGCCCTGGAGCGCGACGAGCTGCGGCTGTACTACCAGCCCTCGATCGACCTGGCCGACAACCGGGTGTCCGGCTTCGAGGCGCTGGTCCGCTGGCAGCACCCGACCCGCGGCATGATCTCGCCGCTCGACTTCATCCCGATCGCCGAGGCCACCGGCCTGATCGTCCCGCTCGGCCGCTGGGTGCTGACCGAGGCCTGCCGCCAGGCCGTCGCCTGGGGCGCCCGCGAGAAGGACCTGCGGATGGCGGTCAACGTCTCGGTACGCCAGTTCGACCGCACCGATCTGGCCGCCGTCCTCGCCGACGTGCTGGCCGAGACCGGCATGCCGGCCCACAAGCTGTGCCTGGAGATGACCGAGAGCGTCCTGATGACCGACACCGAGGAGAACCTCGAACAGCTGGTCCGGCTCAAGGCGCTGGGTGTCTCGCTAGCCATCGACGACTTCGGCACCGGTTACTCCTCGCTCGCCTACCTGCGCCGGTTCCCGGTCGACACGCTCAAGATCGACCGCTCGTTCGTCGAGCGAATCGGCGCCGAGAGCGACGACGCCGCGCTGGCCCGGACCATCGTCCAGCTCGGCCAGAGCCTGAACATGTCCACCGTCGCCGAGGGCGTCGAGGAGTACGGCCAGCTCGCCGCCCTCCGGGCCATGGGCTGCCGGTTCGCCCAGGGCTACTACTTCTCCGCGCCCGTGCCCGCCGCCGACGCCGGGCGCCTGCTCCACGACGGGAGCGCCACGCCCGCGACCGTCTGACCCCCCACCTCCCCTGGAGACCGAGCCCCCATGACCCCCGCCCTGCTCACGCCCGCCCGTGTGCCCGCGCACTGGCCGGCGGCGCTGACCCCGGACGTCCTCGAGGTCATCGACGTGCCGACCCCGTACCTGGTCACCGACCTGGACACGGTGGCCGCGCGGCACGCCGGGCTGGAGCGTGCCATCCCCGGGGTGCGGGCGTTCTACGCGATGAAGAGCAACCCGGCGCCCGAGGTCCTGGCCGAGTTGGCCGCCCGCGGGTCCGGCTTCGAGATCGCGTCGCTGGGCGAGCTGCGGATGCTCGAACGGGCCGGCGTGGACCCGGCCGACGTGCTCTACAGCAACCCGGTCAAGCCGCCGGCGCACGTGGCCGAGGCGTACCGGGCCGGGCTGTGGCGGTTCAGCTTCGACTCGCCCGGCGAACTGGCCAAGCTCGCCGAGCTGGCGCCCGGGTCGGCCGTCTACGTCCGGCTGCGGGTGGACGACCAGGCCAGCGTCTTCCCGCTGTCGCAGAAGTTCGGCACCGGCGTGGACGACGCGTACGAACTGCTCAGTCTGGCCGGGCGGCTGGGCCTGCGGGCGTACGGCATCACCTTCCACGTCGGCTCCCAGTGCGGCAACCCACTGGCCTGGCGGCAGGCGATCCGCGAGGCCGGCCGGCTGATGTCCCGGCTGCGCGCCGACGGCATCGAGCTGACCATGCTCGACCTCGGCGGCGGGTTCCCGGCCCGGTACGTGCACGGCGTGCCCGCCATCGAGACGATCGGCGCGGTCATCGCCGACGCGGTCGACGAGCTGCCGTACCGCCCCGAACTGCTCGCCGCCGAGCCCGGCCGGTTCCTGGTGGCCGAATCGTCGGTGCTGGCCACCTCGGTGATCGGCCGGGAGCGGCGCGGCGACGAGAACTGGCTGTTCGTCGACGTCAGCGCCTACCACGGCCTGATGGAGACGTTGCAGACCGCGAACGGCTGGGACTACCCGCTGTGGACGTCGGTGCGGCACGCGGCCGAGATACCGGCCATGCGGTTCACCGTGACCGGGCCCAGCTGCGACAGCTCGGACACCGTGTTCACCGGGGTCAGCCTGCCCGCCACCATCGACGTCGGTGACACGCTGTACATCGGATCGGCCGGAGCGTACACGCTGAGTTATGCCTCCGCCTTCAACGGCTTCCCGCCGCCCACCCCGCTCTTCGTCGGCGGTCATCCTGTCTGATCCCGGGTCCGGCAGACATCGGCTGGTGGTGGCCGGTGGTCTGCGCCGGACCGGCCGCCTCCGTGAACTCCTCACCGCCGGCGTCGTCGACTCGTTCGGCATGGCGCTGGGCTGGACCGTTCTGGTACTGCTGGCCGTCGACCGCGGCGGGCTGGCCGAGGCCGCCCTCTACAACGCCGCGATGCTGGCCGGCGTGGTGCTCTCGGCGCCGATCACCGGCTGGCTGTCCCGCCGCCTGCCCGGCCGCGAGCTGCTCCGCTCCACCGCCGGCGCCGAGATCGTGCTGCGCGTGGCCCTGCTCTGGGGCCTGATCGCCGGCGCGCCCAGCTGGTCCATCGCCGCCGGCGTCACGATCATGCACGTCGCGGCCTGGGCCGGCTTCGCCGGGATGCGGGCCGAGGTCACCGCCGTCGCACCCGGCCCCAAGGCGATGACCAGGTACGCGCTGGGCATCGCGGCGGTCGAGGCGGCCGGCACCGGGCTCGCCGCCCTGCTACCGGCCGGCACCGGCGGCTATCCCACCGGCTGGTGGCTGACCGCGGTCTTCGTCGTGTACGCGGGCTCCCTGCTGCCCACCATCGTCAGCGCCCGCCGGGCCCGGGTCCGCCCCGACGCCACCCCACCGACCGGCGCCGCCTCGTGCCCCACGGTGTCGCCGAAACTGCTGGCCGCCGGCGGTGGCGTGATGCTGCTCGCGGCCGGCCCGACCCTGCTGGCCGTGCCGCTCACCACCGAGCTGCACGGCCGCGCCTGGGTGGCCGGTGCGGCCGTGGCCTTCAGCCTGGGCTGTCTGCTGGCCACGGCCGCGGTCGAGATGATCGGCTCGATGCGGCTGCCCGCGGTGCTGCGCTGGTCGCTGTTCGGGCTGGGCATGCTGATCGGCTGGATGTTCGCGCCGGCCCACGCCTATGCGGTCCTTTTCGCCCAGTTCACGGCCGGGCTGAGCCAGACCGCGTTCGAGGGCGACATGGACGCCCGGGTGGCCGCCGAGGCGCCGCCGAAGAGGGTGACGACGGCGCTCGCGTACAGCGCCGCGGTCCGGGCCCTGGGCGGCTCGATCGCCGTCAAGGCCCTGCCGCTGCTGGTCACCGCCCAGTCGGTGGACCGGGTGGTGAGCGCGGCGGCGCTGGTCCTGGGCATCGCGGCGTTGCTGCTCTACACGGTGACGCTGCTGCCCCGGCTGCCCTTGATCAGCTGGACCAGCTCGTCCCGGCCGGGCCCGGCCGGGGCGGCCGGCCGCCAGCCGCCGGCGTAGATCTCCCGGGCCGCCGGCTCGATCGCCATCAGGTCGGCCGGTGACTTGCGCATCGCCAGGAACAGCACGATGGTCCGCCTCAGCTCGGGCGCCACGGCCATCGTCTCGGTGATCCAGCCGCTGGTCAGTGGCCGGTCGAGCGGGACGTCGACACCACGGCGGCGGGCCAGCTGATCCGGGTCGGACCGCACGTGGTCGTCGAACCAGGGCCGGATCTCCCTGGTGCACCACGCGTCGAAGGCGTCCCGTGCGTCGGCCAGGTCCTCGTGCTCGTCGAGGTCGGCCAGCAGCCGCTGGGCCTGCATCAGGGAGGTGGCGATGCCCCGGCCGGCGACCGGGTTGGTCGCGCACACGGCGTCCCCGACGTGGATCAGCCCCGGCCGCGCGCCCTGGCCGCGATAGGTGTTGCGGACGTTGGCCCCCGCCCGGGGAGCCGTTATCGGGCGGGACCGGGCCGGGTCGGTCCACGCGGCCAGGCCCGGGATCGCGGCGCAGGCCGTCGCGTACGCCTCGGCCTCGCGCAGCCGGCCCAGCTCGTGGTCGCCCGACTCGCGCAGGATCAGCGTCGCGAACGTGCCCGAGTCCTGCAGGAACGTCGCCACCAGATAGCCGCGATGCTGTTCGAGCAGCCCCGCGGCGTCGGTCAGCGGCCCCGGCGTGGCCCCCGGCTGGAAAGCGTGATGCCGCGACACGTACGCCAGCCCGCAGTCCTGGTCGTCGGCCGCCGGCCGCAGATCCTGGCCCAGCCGGCTACCGCGACCACCGGCGTCGAGCACCAGGCCGGCGTCGAGCGTCCGGCCGTCCACCCGCACGCCGGTGACCCGGTCGTGCTCGCGCACCACGTCCTCGGCGTGGCCTTCGACGACCGTGACACCTTCTTGCTCCTCGGCCATGCGGTGCAGCACCCGTTCCAGTACGGCACGCCGGCAGTGCAGCCCGACGGCCAGCCCGTTACGCAGCCGCACGTCCTTCGCCCCGGCCGCCAGCAGCGCCTGGTGCGCGTCCGGCAGTTCCGCGTCCAGCGCCTCGACCACCTGCTGCCGCAGCCCGTGCGGGTGATGGAACTGCATGACTCCGCGCCGTTCCCAGCCGTCCGGCCCCGGCCCCGGATCCCGGTCGACCAGCGTCACCCGGTGCCCGCGCCGAGCCAGCGCCACCGAGAGGTAAAGCCCGGTCGGCCCCGCCCCCACCACGGCGATGTCCCTCATACCCGCCACAACGGAATACGCACACCGCGGTTCAGAACATCGCGGCCGGACCGGCGACGCGGGGATCGCCTCAGGCCCTTGTTCGCGTTCGATCAAATGTCTGGCGCCTCGGGTCCTTCTCGCATCCGCGCAGGAGGCGGTCGCAGCTGCGCCGGACCACTGGGACGGTTCCGGAACCAGGGCGCCACCTGGGGTTATCTGAGAAAGCGCTTCCCGAGCTCTTCACCAGGCATTGACAGCCGTGGAGCCGGGGTTCAGAGTGACCTTTCAAAGAGCGCTTTCTCAACATCCCCGTAACCGCTCTGACACATCCCTCTTCCACCCGTCCCCTTGATTCCCCGCAAGGAGATACCTGAATGACATCCGCTGTGTTCCGACGAAGCCGCACCCGGCTGGCCGCCCTCGGCGTCCTGCTGGTCGGCACGATGGGCAGCCTGGTCGTGGCGACCGGCGCCGAGGCGGCCGAGACGATCGTTTCGCAGGGCAAGCCGGCCACCGCCTCGTCGACCGAGATCGCCGGCGCGTACCAGCCCGGTGAGGCGGTCGACGGCAACACCGGCACCCGGTGGGCCAGCGCGTTCGGCGCCACCCAGTGGTTCCAGGTCGACCTGGGCGCGTCCACCTCGGTCAGCCGGGTCGCGATCAACTGGGAGGCCGCGTACGCCAAGGGCTTCAACATCCAGTTCTCCACCAACGGCACCAGCTACACCCAGGCCTACGCCACCACCACCGGGCCGGGCGGCCAGCAGAGCATCCCGGTCACCGGCACCGCCCGGTACGTCCGGATCAACCTGACCCAGCGGGCGCTGGAGGCCTACGGCTACTCGTTCTGGGAGTTCCAGGTCTTCACCGGCGGCGGCACCACGCCACCGGACAACCCGCCACCGGCGGGCGACACCCGGCTGCTCTCGTACAACAAACCGGCTCTGGCCTCGACCTGGCAGAACGACGTGAACTGCAACCCGTGCAGCCCGGACAAGGCGTTCGACAACGATCCGGCCAGCCGGTGGGCGACCAGCTCGACCAACGGCTGGGTCGACCCGGGCTGGATCTCGGTCGACCTGGGCGCCACCGCCCAGATCAGCCAGGTGGTGCTGCAGTGGGACCCGGCCTACGCGACGGCGTACCAGCTGCAGGTGTCCAACGACAACGCCAACTGGACGAGCTTCTACTCGACGACCACCGGCAACGGGCTCAAGGACGTGATCAACGCGACCGGCACCGGCCGCTACGTCCGGATGTACGGCACCGCCCGGGGCAGCCAGTACGGCTACTCGCTGTGGGAGTTCAGCGTCTACGGCACCGGCGGCGCGCCGCAGAACCCGCCCGCGAAGCCGGCCGACCCGACGTTCCCGGCCACCCGGGTGGTCTTCGAGGACCAGTTCAACGACCCGTCGGGCACCAAGCCGAGCACCGCGAAGTGGACCTACGACCCGGGCGTCCCGCAGAACGGCGAGATCCAGTACTACACGCCGAACAGTGAGAACGCGCAGATGGACGGCCAGGGTCACCTGGTCATCGAGGCGCGGCGGCAGGACTACGAGGGCCGCCAGTACACCTCGGCCCGGATGAACACCTCGAACAAGTTCCACGCCCAGTACGGCCGGATCGAGGCGCGCATCAAGGTGCCGAAGGGCAACGGGCTGTGGCCGGCGTTCTGGATGATGGGCGCCGACTTCCTGCAGGGCCGCCCATGGCCGTACAACGGCGAGATCGACATCATGGAGGTCCTGGGCAAGAACACCAACGAGCTGTACACCACGCTGCACGCCCCGGCCTACAACGGCGCCGGTGGGTACGGCCAGAAGAGCACCGCCCCGGTCGACCTCTCCCTCGACTACCACGTGTACGCGGCCGAGTGGGACAGCAAGGGCATCCGGTTCTTCCTCGACAACACGCTGGTCTTCACGGCCAGCAAGGACACCGTCGAGAACACCCGGGGCCCGTGGATCTACGACCACCCGTTCTACCTGATCCTCAACCTCGCTGTCGGCGGTGATTTCCCCGGCCCGATCGACAGCAGCACGCCGTTCCCGTCCCGGATGCTGGTCGACTACGTCCGCGTCCTGCAATAAATTGACGGCTCGGCAAAGCGCCGGGACGGGGTCCCCATCCCCGTCCCGGCGCCACCAGGTGAAACCGGGAAGCGCTATAACAGACTCCATGACCCCTCGGCCGTCGCGAGGTGGGCCGAACCCCACCATGGATCAGGTCGCGGAGGCGGCCGGGGTGTCCCGTGCGACGGTCTCCCGTGTGATCAACGGCGCGCCGACCGTGGACGCGAAGATCCGCGAGATCGTCGAACGCGCCATCGCCGACACCGGGTACGTCCCCAACCTGGCCGCCCGCACGCTTGTCACCCGGCGGACCAACTCGGTGGCGCTGGTGATCTCCGAGCCCGAACGCCCGGGCGACACCTCGTTCCTCAACCGGGTGTTCACCGACCCGTACTTCGGCCGGATCACGGCCGGCGCGACCGGGGCGCTGCGCCCGCACGACGTACACCTGGTGGTGATCCCGACCGACGCCGGCGACCACCACCACGTGATCCGCTACCTGCGGCAGGGCCACGTCGACGGGGTGCTGCTGATCAGCAGCCACGAGCACGACCCGCTGCCCCGGCAGGTGGTCGAGATGGGCATTCCGGCGGTGGTGTCGGCCCGGCCGGCGCAGCCGATCGCCGCCTCCTACGTCGACGTCGACCAGCGGCTCGGCGCCCGCCTCGCCGCCGAGCATCTGCTGGCCCGGGGCTGCCGGCGGCTCGCCACCATCTCCGGGCCGCTGGACATCCCGTCCGGGCTGGATCGGCTGGAGGGCTTCCGGGCGTACCTGAAGGAAGATGTGCCGTCGATCGAGGGTGACTTCACCCGGGCGGGCGGCGAGGAGTGCGCCCGGCGGCTGCTGGCCGACCATCCGGACGTGGACGGGCTGTTCGTCGCGAGCGATCTCATGTCCGAGGGGGCGTTACGCGCCGTACAGGATCTCGGTCACCGCGTGCCGGACGATGTCGCGGTGGTCGGCTTCGACGACAGCAGCGCCGCGCTCGAGTGCCGGCCGCTGCTGACCACGGTCCGCCAGCCCGTCGAGGAGATGGCGGCGGAGATGGCGGAGATGCTGCTGGCCCAGATCGCGGCACCCGGCCGACTTCCACGCTCCGTGACCTTCCAACCCACCTTGGTGATCCGCGACAGCGCGTGACCGTCGCCATTGTGCAGACTTCGGTGATTCGCGGGTGAACCGACATGCTTGTCGCACTCGTTGGGTACCTTCTTGCGTCGCAAGCGGGGAATCATCTGGTTCCGCGCCACGATCAAGGAGCGAGTGTTGTGACCGACCCGTCCGCCCCTCGGCCGGTGGTCCCAGCGGAGCAGCGGCAGCAGCCGTTGTCCGTCGAGGACGTTGCCGAGGGCGAACAGTACGCGGAGCCGCACGACCCCGGCGCCCCTGAGGACTACGCCGGAGCACCCGTGCCCGACCCCTGGGAGGAGGTGCCGACCGATGGCGAGCTGGATCCTGGTCCCGTGCTTGGTGAGCCTTCGTAACGAGTTCAACACGCTGGCGCCGTCGCGTGACAAGTCCAGTGACGGTTCGATCGGCGACTCGGCGCACGCCTCGAGTTCGAGCGACCACAACCCGGACGAGACCGGGACCACGCCGTACGAGGACGCCGACAACACCAACGAGGTGCACGCCATCGACGTGGACATCGACCTGCACAAGTCGGGTTGGACCATGGAGAAGGCCGTCGAGATCATCGTGACCCGGCACCGGAACGGCACCGACGACCGGCTGCAGAACGTGATCTACAACCGGCGCATCTGGTCGCGCTCGTGGGGCTGGACGGCCCGCGAGTACACCGGCTCGAACCCGCACGACCATCACGCCCATTTCTCCTCCCGTTACACGACCGCCCAGGAGAGCAGCACGCGGCCCTGGGGCCTACTGGAAGCCGAGGACGACGACATGGCAACGATCACTCAGGCCGACTTCAACGCCCGGATGGACTCGTGGTGGCTGGCCCGGATGTCGCCGAACGCCGCTGACAATCCGTGGCGCCGCGCCCTGCGGGTCGCGCCCTGGCAGCAGGAGGTCGGCCGGAAGAACCGGTCCACCCACGACGTGCTGTTCGGTGACATGCTCACGATGCTGCAGCAGCTGGTCGCGGCCAATCCGGCGATCGCCGGTGAGGTCTTCGCGACGCTGGCCGAGGACCAGTCCACCGAGGAGACGGTCAAGGTGCTGCGGATGGCCCTGGGCGACAAGGCCGCCGAGGTGGGACGCCAGCTCGCCGCCTAGGTCCCGGTGGTAGCCCAGGGTGCCTCCGCTCTGGGCTACCCCTTTTTGAGGGGTACGGGCCCAGCCCGTGCTCGCCGTCGACGCGCAGGCCAGGCGGACCGTCACCGCCCGCCGGCCGACCGCCGGGCGGGCCCGTATCGTCAGACTTAAAGATCACCATGAGTATCGTCGTGGTGACATCCGGTGTTACGTTGGTCGGCGTGCTCGTGGACTCCCCCACCCCGACGATCCCGCAGAGACGCATCCCGGAACAGCGCCGGGCACCCGTGGACGACGCCGTCGAAGTGGCCCGGGCCCGGCTGCGCAAGGGCTGGCGGCTGGAGGCGGCGCAGCTGCTCGACCGGTGCCTGCAGGCGCGGCAGCTCGACCGGATCGACGACCAGATCCTGCTCGAGCGGTGGGCGTACGCCCAGGATCGCTGCACCGGCAACGGCCGCACCGCGCTGACCGACCCGGTCCTGCAACGCGCGATCGCGTGGGTGACCGCCGAGGAGCTGACCGCCGCCGACCGCGCCCTGGCCGCCGACCGGCCGTTCGCCGCGGCCCGCTTCGGCCTCGCCGCCGACAAGATCGACCCGCGCGGCTGCCGGTCGGCGTTCCTGCAGGCCACCGCCATGCACCGGGCCGCGCAGAAGTCCCTGGCCCGGGCGGCCGAGGTCGGCGAGGAGGAGATCCTGGCCGAGGGCCCCGAGGCGGTCGGCCCGCTCGACTTCACCGGGCTGACCACCGAGTCGCCGCAGGCCCGCGACCCGCGCCGCACGGTGCCCGCGCATCTGCAGCGCGCCGACCGGTGCCTGCGCAAGGCGATCCCGCTGATCCTGCGCGCCTCGGCCGACCCCGAGCTGCGCCTGGAGTGCGACTGGCTGTCATCCGCGGTGGAGCGCATGCTGCACGGGCTGACCGAGCGCCGCGCCACCACCGACCGGATGGCCGCCGCCTGCGCCTGCCTGGTCGACTACGACGCGTTCGTCCGCCACTACGCCGACCAGGCGCTGCGCAGCCCCGCCGACCGCAGCAGCTTCCGCTCGTCGCTGGCCGCGCTCGGCGCCCGGGTCGACCGCCTGCTCGTCCTGTCCCCGCCCGGCTCGGCCGAGGCCCGCCTGCTCACCACCCTGGCCGGCGGCGTAACCAACATGCACCGCGCCTTCACCCCCTGACCCCACCCAGTGGTAGCCCCGCGCGGCATCGCGCCGAGGACAGCGCCGGCGGTAGGCGGGACGGGACGGCGAGGACAGCGCCGGCGGTAGGCGGGACGGGACGGCGAGGACAGCGCCGGTGGTACGGCGGGACGGGACGGCGAGGGCGGTAGGGCGGGGCGGGACGGCGAGGACAGCGCCGGTGGTAGGGCGGGGCGGGGTGGCGATGGAACTACGATCGGGGGATGTTGATCAGTTTCGGGTTGCCGGTGGCGGGGACCTGGGCCGAGCCGGCGATCGTGGGCCAGGTCGCGGCGCGCGCCGAGGAGCTCGGGTACCACGGACTGTGGACGTTCCAGCGGCTGCTCGTCGCCGACGGTGACCGGCCCGATGTCGTCTATCGGAGCGTCCTCGACCCGATGGTGACGCTCGGCTATGCGGCCGCCCTCACGTCCCGCATCCGGCTGGCCGTGGCGGTGATCAATCTGCCGTACCTGTCGCCGGTCTATCTGGCCAAGCAGGCCAGCACCCTCGACGTGCTCTCGCGGGGCCGGGCCGAACTGACGCTGGGCACCGGCTGGTCCGAGGTGGAGTTCGCCGCCACCGGGTCGGAGGCGGCACCGCGCGGACGGCGTACCGAAGAGTATGTGGCCGTTCTCCGCAAGCTGTTCACCGCCGGGGTGGCGACCTTCGACGGCGAGCTCTACACCGTCCCGCCGAGCCGGATGCGGCCGCTGCCGGTCACGCCGGGTGGCCCGCCGATCCTGCTCGGCGGCGCGGCCGACAGTGCCCTGCGCCGGGCCGGCCGGATCGCCGACGGCTGGGTCAGCCGCAGCGCCGCCACCCTGGACGACGTGCGGCGCGGCACGCAGGTCGTGCGCCGCGCGGCCGAGGAGGCCGGTCGCGACCCGGATCAGGTGCGCATCGTGGCGCGCGGCGCCGTCCGGTCGGGTGAGCGGGACGACGCCCGGCCGCTGTCCGGCAGTGTCGAGCAGATCCGGGCCGGTGCCGAGCTGTACGCCGAGGCCGGCGTCACCGAACTCTTCTACGACCTGAACTGGGATCCGCTGATCGGCGGCTCGGACGCCGACCCGGACGCCGCCGTCGCGCGGGCGGCCGAGCTTCTGGAGGCTCTGGCCCCGTCAGCCTGACGGCTGAAGATCTCCCGTGAACGTGTCATCACCCGGTCGCGGTCTGTTGTGGCAGCCGGCCCGGCCTGCACGCTTGTCGCACGTCGCCCACCGCGGGCGATGATCGACCCAGGGAGATCCATGAACCGCCCGCTCGTGGCCGCGACCGCTCTCGCCGCTTTCCTCTCCCTCACCGGTTGCAGCCTCCTCGACCAGGCCCAGGCCGCGCCGGAACCGACCCCGGCCGCGACCACCGGCGACTCGGCCGGCTCCGAGCCGGCGCCGTCGGCCCGGTCGAAGGTCGGTTCGGTCCGGGACTCCGGCGACATCCCCGACCCGTGCACGCTGATCAGCGACGCCGAGGTCACGAAGCTGACCGGCCGGGGCATCACACAGCGGGACTCCGACGGCGCCGAGCCGGGCACCGCCGCGCGTTTCTGCCAGTGGCAGCAGCCCAGCGGCCAGCTCGCGCTCTTCCTGGCCCGCACCACGCCGTCCGACTACGAGGTGCGGATCGACGGCGCGACCGAGGTGGACGGGCTCGGTGAGCGGGCGTACACGCTGGCCGGCCACCTGTACGTCCTCTACGGGACGGTGCAGGTGGACGTCTACTCGCGCGGCGACAGCGAGGAGCAGAACCTGGCCACGGCGAAGGACGTGGTGAACTTCGTCCTGCCCAAGATCTAGCTCAGGCGGAGTGATGCGTATTTGTGCTCAGAGCGCTCTGAGCACAAATACGCATCGGGGCTGGCGCCGACCACGTCGTCGGTGGCCGGTCCCGGCCGGGCGGCGTCGGAGTAGGTGCCGACCGGCCGGCCGGCCACCGCGTCGCCGGTCGGGTGGTGGCTGGTCGCTAGAAGGCGGTCAGCCGGATCGCGATCGACGACGGGTCGCCGCTGTGCACCAGCGACTCCTGGTTGGCGACGTCGTCGAAGGCGAACGCGTACGCCTTGCCGTCCACCATCTGCTCGTGGATCACCTTGTTGTAGAGGTTGGCCGGTTCACTCCGGTAGAAGGTGGCCGGGTCGGTGGCGGGCTCGACCGCCTGGGTGCCGAGCGTCCCGCGCTGCAACGCCGCGCACAGGCTGCGCGCGATCGGCCCGACGACCAGGTCGTTCGGGGCGCCGAGGTTGCCGTCGCAGCCCCACACGTTGGACGTGCTGGGCTTGGTGAAGGACGCCACCTGCGCGCCCGAGCCGTCGCGGAAATTCAGGATCTCGCCCGACGTACGCCCGGTGAAGACCTTGTCCGGCTGGTCCAGGAACGGCCGGACCGTCAGGTCCTGGGTCGCGTAGGTGTTCCAGGCCCGGTCGATGTAGCCGTCCAGGTAATCGGCCGGGAAGCCACCGGTGTCGGCGCCTTTGCCGGGGGACAGCACCCGCAGCACTGTCCCGTCCGACCGGGTGCGCACCAGTTTGCCGAAGTCCGGGTCGGCCGACATCGCGTCGATCACCGCCTTGCGGCCGCCGTCCTTCAGCCGGCCGGTGGTCAGGGTCCGGCCGTCGGTCCCGGTCACGCTGACCGAGTGCGGCACGGCGAACATGTCGACCTGCGAGCTGTTCAGGAACACGCCGGCGTCGTTGTAGGTGAACTCGCTCCAGTCGAACAGGAAGTTCGCGTTGGCGTCGCCGCCGGCCCACGGCGCCGGCTGGACCAGACCGTCGGGGGTGAGCTTGAAGTCGAGCTTGTCGCCGAACGACATGTACATCCGGCCGGACAGTCCCTTGGGCACCTGGATGGTCCGGCTGGCGCCGGGGGCGGGTCCGTCGATCGAGACGTCCGGCGCGGGCACCGGCGGGTTGGCGCCGCCGGTCCACGGGGTGAACGCCCCGGCCGCGGTGACGTAGCCCAGCCGGCCGCCGGACTCGCCGAGGACGTACAGGTGGACGGCCTCGCCGCGCCCCGAGTCGTTGGTGATCGTGAGCGGCAGCAGGTCGGGCCCGGCGGCGAACGCGCTGGGTACGACGGCCACGGCGGCGGGGACAGCCACCGCGGCCACGGCGAGTCCGAGAAGTTTGCGCTTGAGAGGCATCGGCCACTCCACAGTCGTCCCCCTGTTCGACGCCGCCCGGCGATCACGCCGGGCTGGGGATGGCGTCCGGCCAGGGTCGCGTCGGGGGGCGGACGAGGTTGGGGGTGCGCCCTGACCGTCACGCTCGGTCACGGCGGGGCGACCATCGCCTCGGCCGTGAGAGCGCTCTCACGATCATGGGTGGCGCTTCGATAGATGTCAAACGGTCAATGCGGAACGACATCGGGGCGGGCCGCGCCGCACCATTCCAACCAAGATCATCCACTCTGGTCGATACGAATCGGAAACGGCGTACAGAATGGCGTCCGCATCGATGAGTAACCATGAGTACGCGCGAGATCACGGGCAAGCACCCGGCCGGAACGGCTGCCGGCCGGAAGCCTGCCCTGAACGCGGGGCGTACGCGAAAGATTCTCCGTCGTCGGCCGCGGAGCCGTCACCTCCGTCGATGCAGTGCGGGAGCTCGAAAGGTGAAGATCGGAAACTCCGACGTAACGACGGAACCGACTGGACGGCCATCACTTAGCGTGCAAGGCTGATTGCCTTATGTAGTGTCTTCTGGTACGTATGGGGCGAATCGCTTCAGCAAAACGTCGGCTTTGCACAATCAGTCCCACTCTGAGAAGGGAACGGAAAGTGTTGTGACCCGCGTCATACCGTCATGCGTTATTCATTCGATGCGTCAACTCATTTCCTATGGCCGAATGCTGGACTACGTTCGCACCCGCAGCACCCGAATACGTCTCACGCACCAAGGCACGTGAAGGTGTCGTGCCCCATGGGAGGTGACAACGCGTGGAACCGCTGATCGGTGAGACCCCTCCGGCCCCGGCCACGCCGCAGAAGAAGGTGCCGACCGCGGGGAAGTCCCCCACCGCGATCGCCTTCGCCCGGCTCCGCAAGGATCGGGTCGCGGTCACCGGCGCGTGCGTCTTCGTGTTCTTCGTGCTGCTGGCGATCTTCGCGCCACTGCTGGCGAAGCTCGAGGGACAGGACATCGCGACGCTCCACCAGGACCTGACCGACCAGTACGGCTTCCCGACCTTCGTCGCCAACGGCGACCACTGGTTGGGTGTCGAGCCCCGGCTCGGCCGCGACCTGTTCGCCCGGTTCGTCTACGGCGCCCGGCCGTCGCTGATCGTCGCCAGCTCGGTCACCATCATCTCGACCATCATCGGCGTGACCGTCGGCCTGATCACCGGGTTCACCGGCGGCTGGATCGACCGGATCCTCTCCTGGATCATCGACTTCGTCCTGAGCCTGCCTTACCTGCTCTTCGCGATCGCCGTCCCGGCCGTGCTGCTGTCGGTGTTCGTCGGCTCGGCCGAGAACGCGGGCAGCGACCAGGTGGCCACGGTTCGGTTCTACTCCCTGATCTTCGTGCTCTCCTTCTTTGGCTGGGCGCCCCTGGCCCGGCTGATCCGCGGCGAGGTGCTGTCCCTGCGCGAGCGCGAGTTTGTGCAGGCGGCCAAGGTCCTCGGCGTGCCCACCCGCAAGGTGCTGTTCAAGGAACTGCTGCCCAACCTGGTGGCGCCCATCGTCATCTCCGTCTCGCTGGCGCTCCCGACGTACATCGTGGTCGAGGCTGGTCTGACCTACCTCGGCGTCGGGCTGACCGAGCCGACGCCGTCCTGGGGCGTCACCATCTCCCAGGCGCAGTCGTATTACCGCGAAGACCCGCTCTACCTGTGGGTTCCGGTCGCCGCGATCACCATCCTCGTGCTGTCCCTGAGCCTGCTCGGCGATGCGGTACGAGACGCCTTCGACCCCCGCACCCGACGGTGACGTCCTGTCACGCCCAGTAATGAGAAGAGGAGAAATGGGTAGGCGATTCCACGTGGCGGTGGCAGCTTCGGCGGCCGTCGCACTGGCCCTGGCGGGCTGTTCGAGCCCGTCGTCGAACCGTGACAGCGGCGGCGACAACGCCGACGCGGGCAAGATCACGGCCCAGTCGCAGGCCATCGACCCGAACGCCAAAGGCCCGGCGCCCGAGATCCAGGGGGCGAGAGACGGCGGTAACCTCGAGGTCCAGGCACAGACGACGCCGGCGACGTTTGACCCGACGGACAACTACTACCTGGACGCCAACGGCATCAGCAAGCTGTTCCTGCGTACGCCGACCCAGCTCGACATCCGGGATGGCAAGCCGACCCTGGTGCCCGACCTGACCGACGTCGGCACGGTCTCGGCCGACAAGCTGACCTGGACCTTCAAGCTCCAGCCGGGGATCAAGTACGAGGACGGCACGGACGTCAAGGTCGAAGACCTGGCGTACGCGATCAAGCGCTCGTTCGCCCACGACGTCTACCCGAACGGCCCGGCCTACCAGCTGCAGTACTTCAAGGACGGCGACAAGTACAAGGGCCCGTACGTCAGCGGTGACACCTACGCGGGGGTGGAGACCCAGGGCACCGACGGCCTGATCATCCACCTCGCCAAGCCGTTCGCCGACCTGCCCTTCTACATGACGTTCCCGCTGTTCACGCCGATCCCGAAGGCGAAGGACACCAAACAGGACTACAAGAACCACCCGCTCGCCACCGGCCCGTACATGTTCGACTCCTTCCAGGCCGGCACCAAGCTGGTGCTGAAGCGGAACCCGAACTGGAAGAAGGAGACCGACGCGGTCCGCCACCAGTACCCGGACACCTTCACCTTCAACTGGGGTGTCGACCTGGTGAAGAGCCAGACCGCGGTGCTCAACAGCAATGGCGCGGACGCCAGCGCGATCAACTACGACCCGCTCGACGCGTCGCTGATCCCGCAGCTCAAGGGCAAGGAGTCGCAGCTCCTCCAGGGCCAGAGCTCCTGCACCTTCGTGTTCCAGATTGACACCCGCAAGATCCCGCTGGAGGTGCGTAAGGCGATCGCCAAGGCGTTCCCGTACGACGCCAGCTTCAAGGCGGACGGCCGGAACGACTACGTCGCCGAGCGCGCCAGCACCGCCATGCCGCCGTCGATCCCGGGCTACACCAAGTACCCGCCGATCCCCGACCTCACCGGCACCGGCGCCGGCGACCCCGCGGCCGCCAAGAAGATGCTGGAGGCGGCCGGCAAGGTCGGCTTCGAGATCAGCTGGTACTACGACAACACCAAACCGATCCCGCAGCAGGTCAGCCAGGTCCGCTCGGACGCGCTGACCAAGGCCGGCTTCAAGGTCAAGGCGATCGGCGTGGCCACGGCCGACCTGCGCGGCAAGATCGGCGACTACAGCGCCCCGGTGAACACGGCTCAGGGGCCCCGTGGCTGGTGCTCCGACTGGCCGACCGGCACCTCGTGGATCCCGGTGCTCTTCAAGTCCAACAGCGTCGCCGACGGCACCACCTGGGGCGCGCTGAACGACAAGGAGTTCGACAAGAAGATCGACGCGGTCGCCGAACTGCCGACCGAGCAGGCCACCGCGAAGTGGGCCGAGTTGGACAAGGAAGCCATGGAGAAGTACGTCGCCCTGCCGCTGTTCTACGACAAGACGGCACTCCTCGAGGGCACCAACATCGGCAAGTCGACGGTTGACCCGACGACCTCGCTGCCCGTGCTGACCAGCATGTTCCTGAAGAGCTGACGCTGCTCGCATGACCGCGGTGGTCCGGTCGCCCTCACGGGCGGCCGGGCCACCGTGGATTCAGGTCTCCCCGGACCGTTCCACCTGATAAATCCGATACGCAGGAGCGAGCTGTGCTGCTCTACATCCTTCGACGCCTGGTGAGCGCCGTCTCCGTGGTGATCGTGACGCTGGTGGCCAGCTTCGCGCTGTTCTTCCTGGCCCCCACCGACCCCGCCGGCACCATCTGCGGGCCGCGGTGCACACCCGAACGGCTCGACAACATCCGGCACAGCCTGCACCTGGACGAACCGCCGCTGACCCAGATCGGCCTCTACCTCAAGGGCCTGGTCGCCGATCGCGAGTTCGAGACCGGCGGCACCGTGCAGGAATGCCCGGCGCCCTGCCTCGGCTACTCCTACACGCTCGGCCAGCCGGTCACCAAGCTGCTCGGTCAGGCGGTGCCGGTGACCCTGTCGATCGTGCTCGGCGGCGCCGTCGTCTATCTGGGCCTCGGCATCCTCGCCGGCACCACGGCGGCCCAGGTGCGCGGCACCCTCCTGGACAAGACGGTGGTCGGCGCGACATTGGTGCTGAACTCGTTCCCGTACTTCGTGTTCGCTCTGATCGTCGCGCTCTACCTGATCCCGCCGCTGCCCGACAGCAGCTACACCAACCTGACCGACAATCCCCTGGCCTGGGCCAGCGGTCTGCTCGCGGCCTGGCTCACGCTGGGCGTGACGAACGCCGCGGCGTACACCCGCTATTCGCGGGCCTCGATGATCGAGGCGCTCGGGCAGGACTTCGTCCGCACGGCGCGGTCCAAGGGCATCTCGCGATCCCGCGTCGTCTACCGCCACGGCCTGCGCGCGGCCGTCACCCCGGTCGCGACGATCTTCGGCGTCGACCTGGCCGCCCAGCTGACCGGCGCGATCTTCACCGAGCGGATCTTCGACCTGCCCGGCCTCGGCAACCTGACCCTCCGGGCCTTCGGCCAGTCCGACCTCCCGGTGCTGCTCGGCGGCGTGCTCGTGGGCTCCGTCGTGCTGGTTGTGATGAACCTGGTGGTGGACATCGCCTACACGTTCCTGGACCCGCGGGTCCGGCTCGGATGATCCACCCTCACGTACGCGGAAATAAGGCGGCAGCATGAGCGACCAGAGCATCCGCTCCCCACAGACCGTGACCCGCACGGCCCGCACCCGCGGGGTCGACGAGGAGGCGTACCTCGAGGTCACCGACCTGCAGGTGCAGTTCCCGACCGCGGACGGCATGGTCAAGGCCGTACAGGGCCTGAGCTACTCGCTGCCGCTGGGCCGCACCCTGGCGATCGTCGGCGAGTCCGGCTCCGGCAAGAGCGTCTCCAGCATGGCCGTGATGGGCCTGCACGACGCCCGGACCGCGCGGATCTCCGGCTCGATCAAGGTGGGCGGCCGGCAGATCGTCGGGCTGAGCGAGAAGGAACTGGAGTCGTACCGCGGCAAGGACTCCGCGATGATCTTCCAGGATCCGCAGTCGTCGCTGCACCCGTACTTCACGATCGGCGACCAGATCATGGAGGGGTACCGGACGCACAACAACGTCTCCCGGAGCAAGGCCAAGGCGCGGGCGATCGAGATGCTCGACCGGGTCGGCATCCCCAACCCGCGGCGCCGGGTCGACAACTATCCGCACGAGTTCTCCGGCGGCATGCGGCAGCGCGCGATGATCGCGATGGCCCTGGTCAACGACCCCAAGCTGCTCATCGCCGACGAGCCGACCACGGCCCTGGACGTGACCGTGCAGGCGCAGATCCTCGACCTGATCTCCGACCTGCAGCGCGACTTCGGCTCTGCGGTCGTCTTCATCACCCACGACCTCGGTGTGGTGGCCGAGATCGCCGACGACATCCTGGTCATGTACGCGGGCAACGCCATCGAGCACGGCCCGGTCGACAAGATCCTCGGTACGCCGCTGCACCCGTACACGTGGGGCCTGCTGGAAAGCATCCCGGCGCTGGCCGGCGAACCCCAGCCGCTGCACCCGATCCCCGGCACCCCGCCCAGCCTGCTGGCCGTGCCGTCGGGCTGCGCCTTCCACCCGCGCTGCGAGTTCCGCGGCCGGGTGCCCGGCGATCTGTGCACCACGCTGCGGCCCGAGCTGATCCCACGGACCGGCGACCAGGGCCGCGCCTCGCGTTGCCATCTCAAGGAGCCGGACCATGTCTTCCAGTCCGAGATCCTGCCCCGGCTGCCGTAAGGACCCGCAACCATGACGACCACAGCGACCAACCGTGCCGAGGACCCCATCCGCTGCGTCGAGGGCGCCCCCCTGCTGCAGCTGCAGGACCTGGCCATGCACTTCAAGACGTCGGGGGACGGGCTGCTGGCCCGCGGCACCAAGTCGGTGCAGGCGGTGGACGGCGTGAACCTGACGGTGCACGCCGGCGAGACGCTCGGCCTGGTCGGCGAATCCGGCTGCGGCAAGTCGACCACGGCCAAGCTGATCACCCGGCTGCTGGAGCCGACCCGGGGCAAGATCATGTACCAGGGCCACGACATCGCACACCTGAACGAGCGGCGGCTGCGCCCGTACCGGCGGGAGATTCAGCTGATCTTCCAGGACCCGTACTCGTCGCTGAACCCGCGGCACACGGTGGGCACGATCGTCGGCACCGCCCTGCGTACCCATGGGATGGTCGACAAGAAAGGCGAGCTCCCGCGGGTGCAGGAGCTGCTCGAGATGGTCGGTCTGAACCCCGAGCACTACAACCGATACCCGCACGAGTTCTCCGGCGGTCAGCGGCAGCGCATCGGCATCGCCCGGGCGCTGGCCACCCAGCCCAAGATCATCGTGGCCGACGAGCCGGTGTCCGCGCTCGACGTCTCGATCCAGGCCCAGGTCATGAACCTGCTGGAGAACCTGCGCAAGGAACTCGGCATCGCGTTCGTGTTCATCGCGCACGACCTGGGCGTGGTCCGGCACTTCTGCGACCGGGTCGCGGTGATGTACCTCGGCCGGGTGGTCGAGGAGGGGCCACGGGACCCGCTGTACGAGAAGCCGGAGCACCCGTACACCCAGGCGCTGCTGTCCGCGGTGCCGGACATCGCCGTGGTCCGCGGCGTGCCGCCGAAGAACCGGATCCGGCTGGTCGGCGACGTGCCCAGCCCGGTCGATCCGCCGTCCGGCTGCCGGTTCCGGACCCGCTGCTGGAAGGCCGAGGACATCTGCGCCGAGGTCGACCCGCCGCTGGAGGAGAAGGCGCCGGCACAGCGCGCGGCATGCCATTTCGCCGCGCCGCCGGTCGAGTCGATCGTGGCCGAGGTACCCTCCTGAGCCGTGTCCGCCACGGTCTACAAGTCCCGCTCGCGCGCCCTGCGTAACCGGCTGCTCATCGCGGCCGGGGTGGTCGTGCTGCTCGTCGTCGGCTGGCTGCTCGGCCGTTCCTCGGCGGCACCGCCCGCTGTCTCGGCGCCGGCTACCTCGCGTCCCCCGTCACCGTCACCGTCCCCTTCGCCGTCCGAGGCCCCGCCCGCCGTCAAGGTCACCTTGCAGGTGGAGGACGCGGCCGAGGTGTCGGGGGCGGAGATGCAGGACACCTCCGACTCCGGCGGCGGCAAGAACGCCGGGTGGATCAACAACGGCGACTACCTGCGGTTCGACGACGTCGACTTCGGGGCGTCACCGCTGGCGTCGGTCAACGTCCGGATCGCTTCGGACAGCGACAAGGACGGGCGGATCGAGATCCGGGTCGACGACAAGAAGAACCCGCCGGTCGCGACGCTCAACACGGCGCGCACCGGCGGGTGGCAGAACTGGGTGACACAGACCACCGACCTATCGCCGGTGACCGGGCGCCATACGGTCTACGTGACCTTCGGCAACGCGGTCCCCGACGACTTCGTCAACGTCAACTGGCTGGAGTTCCGGCCGCCCGCTCCTGCTTCCTGATCGGGATCTGGAGGGTCAGCACGCCCTCGGCGAACCGGGCGTCGAGCCGGTCGGTGTCCAGCCCGTCGGGCAGCACTATCTGTTCCTCGATCGCCCGCTCGTCGCTCTTGCGGCGCGCGGCGCTGATCGTGACGGTGTCATCCTTCACGTCCACCGCGACGTCGGCCGGGTCCGCGCCGGGCAGATGAATGCCGAGGTGGAGCGTGTCGTCCTCGCGGTGCGCGTCCAGGCGGCAACCGGCCGCCCGGGTGGTGTCGAAGACGCGTGCGGAAAGCCGCAGCATCGCAGTCCCCTTCTTTCCATTTCTCGAGACCACGCGCATCAACGGCTGCGGCCGCGGCGCTATTCCAGCCGGAAGTCGGCGAAATCGAAGCCCGGAGACACCACACAGCTGACCAGAACCGGCTCCTGAGCTGCGGGAACAGCCGCCTGCCAGGTGGCCGCCGGGATCAGCACCTGCGGGTTGGTGACGCCCAGCACCACTGTGTTCTCCAGCACGGGCGAGTCGCCACGGCCGCCGAAGCTCAGCTCGAGCGGGCCGCCCGAGTGCCAGAACCACAGTTCGTCGGAGCGGACCACGTGCCAGGCCGAGCGCTCGCCCGGGTGGAGCACGAAGTAGATGGCTGTGGCGGCGGCGCGCGGTCCCGCGTACCCATCGAGGTTGATCGTCGTTGCCGAACGGAAGGTCTCACGGAACCAACCGCCCTCGGGGTGCGGCTGCAGGTCGAACTGCTCGGCGAGGGGTGGGCGGGTTGTCAACAGGGGCTCCCATCTATCGAACAGATGTTCTAATCTATCCGCGTGCATGATCAGGCGACCATTCTGCACGCCGACCTGGACTCCTTCTACGCGTCGGTCGAGCAACGCGACGACCCCGCCCTGCGCGGGCGTCCGGTGCTGGTCGGCATGGGCGTGGTGCTGGCCGCGAGCTACGAGGCCAAGGCTTTCGGCGTACGCACACCGATGGGCCTGACCCAGGCCCGCCACCTGTGCCCGCGCGCGGTCGTCGTGCCGCCGCGCATGTCGGCGTATTCGGCCGCGTCGAAAGCGGTGTTCCAGGTGTTCCGAGACACCACGCCGATCGTCGAGGGCATCTCCATCGACGAGGCGTTCCTCGAGGTCGGCGGGCTGCTGAAGATCCGGGGTACGCCGGCGTCGATCGCCGCGCGATTACGCACCGACGTCCGCGAGCGGGTCGGGCTGCCGATCACCGTGGGCGTGGCCCGCACCAAGTTCCTGGCCAAGGTGGCCAGCGGCGTCGGCAAACCGGACGGGCTGCTGGTCGTGCCGCCCGGCCAGGAACTGGCCTTCCTGCACCCGCTGCCGGTCGAGCGCCTGTGGGGCGTCGGCCCGGTCACCTCGGGCAAGCTGCGCGAACGGCAGATCCGCACCGTCGGTCACGTGGCCCGCGTCGGCGAGGCGGCGCTGGTCGCGATCCTCGGGCCGCACGCCGGCCGGCACCTGCACGCGCTGGCTCACAATCACGATCCTCGACGGGTACGCACGGGAGTGCGCCGCGGGTCGATCGGCTCACAGTGTGCGCTGGGCCGCTCTTCCTCCCGGACCTTCGATGAGATCGACGCCGTGCTGGCTGCCCTGGCCGACCGGGTGACCCGACGGATGCGGGCGGCCAAGCGGGCCGGGCGCACGGTCACCGTCCGGTTCCGGTTCAACGACTACACGCGGGCGACCCGGTCGCGCAGCATGCTCGAGGCGTCGATGCGGACCGCGTCGATCCTCGCCACTGCGCGCACTCTGCTGACCGAGAATTCCTCGTTGATCGCGTCGCGCGGCCTCACGCTGATCGGGCTGGCCGTCAGCAATCTGGACACCGATGGCTATCAGCAGCTGGAGTTGCCGTTCTCCTCGGCTCCCGACGTCGATCAGCTGGATTCCGCGCTGGACGCGGTCCGAGACAAGTACGGCAGTTCGTCGATCATGCGCGCCGACACGCTGGGGCGCGAGCTCGGGCCATCCGTACCCGTCCTCACTGATTGACATCCGTCGAACTGTTAAATAACCTTCCAATCCTTCCCCTGCTTGCTTGCTTCCTCCCGGAAGGACCATCCCCATGAAGCGCAGGACCCTCCTCGCCGCGGCCACCACTGTCGCCGCCGCCGGCACCCTCAGCGTCGCCGGCATCACGTCCGCCTCGGCCGCCGCCCTCGACCCGTCCCTGCCACCCGGCGGCAACTTCGACCTGTCGATCTGGTCACTCCAGCTGCCCATCGGGTCGCCCGGCAGCCCCGAGACCATCCCGCCGTCCCGCCTGCGCGGCCGCACCGGTTACACCAACCCGGCGTACTTCTGGACCGACGCCAACGACGGATCGATGACCTTCTGGGCCCCGGAAAAGGGCGTGACCACGCCGAACTCCAACTACGCCCGGTCCGAGCTGCGCGAGATGAACGCCAACGGCAGCGCCGCCGACTGGCCGCTGGCCGGCAACCACACACTCAGCGCCGAGCTGCGGATCCCGTCGGTGACCAAGAACGTGTGCGTGGGCCAGGTGCACCTGGGCTCGGGCGGGTCGTCGACCAAGCCGCTGCTGGAGCTCTACTACCGCCCGAACGGCGACATCTTCCTGGGCACCGAGAACTCCCCCGCCGGCGGCCAGACCCTGCACCACGTGGGCAACGTCGCCCTCGGCCAGCACTGGACCTACGTCATCAACGTCACCGGCAACACGATCAACCTGACCGTCAACGGCAACCGGACCAGCTACGGGATCCCGTCCTCGTTCAACCCGTACAAGCAGTACTTCAAGGCCGGCTCGTACAACCAGTCCTCATCGGAGAGCACCACCAACGGCGCCAAGGTGAAGTTCTACCGCCTGAGCGTGAGCCACAGCTGACCGGCAGGTACACCATCGATCGTGACTGTGTCGCGGGTCGCCCCGTGAGTGGTCCCCAGGCAGATCTCAGGATGTTGATCTACTGTGGAGAACCTCGCGTGGGCGGCCCGTTCTCTGTCTGGCCTTCTCGCTCTCGCCGTGTTGATGGCTGCGCGGCTTTGCGCCCGGCCTGTTGGTGGACGGGTCGGCCGGCCCCGGTCTGCTCTGCCGGGCGGGCTGGACAGCTCGGCTGGCCCGGTCTTCCGCGTCGGGCGGACTGGGCGGGTCGGCTGGCCCGGTCTTCCGCGCCGGGCGGACTGGGCGGCTCGGCTTGGCCGGTCTTTGTGCCGGGCGGACTGGGCGGGTCGGCTTGGCCGGTCTTTGTGCCGGCCTTTGTGCCGGGCGGACTGGGCGCCTCGGTCTATTGTGCCGGGCGGGCTCGGGTTCGGTCCTTGTGCTGGGCCGGCTCGAGGGCTCGGTCCAAGTGCCGGGCCGGCTCGGGGGCTCGGTCCTTGTGCCGGGCCAGCTCGGGGGCTCGGTCCTTGTGCCGGGCCAGCTCGGGGGCTCGGTCCTTGTGCCGGGCCAGCTCGGGGGCTCGGTCCTTGTGCCGGGCCGGCTCGGGGGCCCGGGCCGCTTTCCGGGCGGCCCCGCGCGGTGCATGGTTGTCGGTAGCGATGAGCAGGGAGGCGGGACGGTGACGGATCCGGACCGGGCACTGCCGCAAGCTGTGCTGCGCGCGGCCACCGACCGCCGGCTGCTCGACGAGACCATCCGGCGCGGCCGGACGACCCGGGCCGAACTGGCCGCCGAGACCGGCTACTCGCGGCCGACGGTGTCCGAGGCGGTCCGGCGAATGGTCGCGCAGGGACTGCTGGACGCGTCCGGCCTGAACGAGACCGGCCGGCGCGGGCGGGTCGGCACGTTCTATTCGTTGGGAGCGCGGGCCGGGTGGGTGCTGGGCCTGGAGATCTCCCAGACCGGCGTACGCGCCAGAGCAACCGACCTGGCCGGCACCATTCTCCACGAGGAGACCAACCCGCCCACCTCCCCCGGCGACGTGCCCGAACTGGTCGCCTCCGTCCGCTCCCTGACCCGCCGCATGTCGGTCATCAGCGGCACCGCCCTGGCCACCGCCCCCACTCCATCCGCCACGGACCCGACCACTCCCCCTTCCACCGGCTCCGCTTCCCCCTCCGCCGGCCCGCCGCCTTCCTCCTCGGGCACCACTCCCCCCTCCGCCGGCGCCAGTTCCCCTTCGGCCGACGGCCCCCTACCCTCCTTCTCGGGCGCTGGTTCCTCCTCCACCAGCGGCGCCTCGCCCTCCCCCTCGGGCGCCGCTTCCCCCTCCACCAGCGGCGCCTCCCGCTCAGCCAGCAGCGCCTCGCCCTCCCCCTCGGGCGCCGCTCCCCACTCGGCCCGGGGTGCTTCCCCCTTCTCGCACCCGGCCGGGGTTTCCGCGGGCCCTTCGCGGGCGGGGTTCGCGGCCGGGCGCGGGCCGTTGCGGGCGATCGGCATATCGTTGGCCAACCCGGTCGACCCCTCAACGCAGGCGGTCGTGCCGCTGCCGGGTACGCCCTTTCCCGAGGGTCTGCTCAGCCCCGAACACATGCTGGCCGACCTGACAGATGCCCCCATCCTGGTCGACAACGACGTCAACCTGGCGGCTCTGGCCGAGCACCGATTAGGCCGGGCCGCGGGCGAGTCCAGCTTCGCGTACGTCTATCTCGGGGCCGGCATCGGCGTCGGCCTCTATCTGGGCCATCAGCTCATCCGCGGCGCCCACGGGCTGGCCGGTGAGATCGGCTACCTGCCGGGCATCGTCTCGCCGACGTTGTCCGGTGACCTCCGGGCCGGCGGCTTCGACCGCAAGGACGCCCCGGCGATCGACGTGAACTCGATTCTCGCCCTGCTCGACCGGCCGTCCGAAACGGCTGTCCGCCAGCTCGCCGAAGCGACCTCCCGCGCCATCGTCTCGGTCGCGGCCGTCGTCGACCCGGCGTTGTTCCTTCTGGGCGGCCCGGTCGGCACCCATCCGGCCCTACTTCCGGCGGTCCGCGAGCTGATGACCTTCCCGGGGCCGCCGCGTATCGAGCACGGAGCCCTCGGCGCCGACGCCCCGCTGACCGGCGCTCTCCAGCTCGCCCTCGAGTTCGCCCGAGCGGCCGCCACCGCCCCCTGACCGCCCTCGACTTCACGCGAGCCGCCGCCATCGTCCCTGACTCCGGCGCCCCCAACTCGCCCTCGCGTCTGCCCGACCACCCCGCCACCGCCCGCAGACTCCGGCACCCTCGACCCCACGCCAAGCCCACCACCGCCCCTGACTCCAGCGCCCCCCAACTCGCCGGCGCGTCTGCCCGAACGGCCGCCACCCCCTGACCACGGCCGGGCCGGCTTTCCGCCCAGGGGGCCGGGCACTTGTCGCGGGCGGGGTAGATCGGGTACCACTCTCGGTGGATCAACGTACGGGAGACTCGACCGCATGACGTCGCGAGGTGAGGGGCTGGGCGCGGCGATCCGGGCCTGGCGCGAACGGCTGCCGCCGGCCGCGGCGGGGTTCTCAGCCGGCTACCGGCGGCGGGCCGTCGGGCTACGGCGGGAGGAGTTGGCCGACCTGGCCGGGGTGTCGGTCGAATATCTCGTACGGCTGGAACAGGGCCGATCCACCGCACCCTCGCCGCAGGTGGCCGCCGCCCTGGCCCGCGCGTTGCAGTTGACCACCGCGGAGCGGGACCATCTCTACCGCCTGGCCAACCTGCTGCCGCCGCCGACCGACGTGATCTCCGACCAGATCCCGCCCGGGTTGCGGCGGGTGGTGTCGCGGCTGGCCGACGCCGCCGTCGCTGTCTTCGCGGCCGACTGGCAGATGGTCTGGTGGAACCGCCAGTGGGCCGGCGCGATCGGTGACCCGGCGTCTCTGCCACCGGAATCGCGCAACTTCGCCCGCAACACTTTCCCGGTCGGCCCACCGGCCGGATCCGGCCCAGGAAGCGCAACACCCACGTCCCACCAGCAACCGGCCGACCCACCAGCCCGTTCCGGCCCACGAACCACAACACCCACGTCCCACCAGCAACCAGCCGACCCACCAGCCCGTTCCGGCCCACGAACCACAACACCCACGTCCCACCAGCGGCCGACCGACCCACCAGCCGGATCCGAACCGCGAACCACAACATCCGCGTCCCACCGGTGGGACGCGCCGGCGATGTCGAGCTGGCCGGTCGTCTACGACAACGTCGACATCACGGCCGCCTCGATCGTGTCCGACCTGCGGCGCGCCACCGGCCGGTTCCCGCGCGAGGAGCGCCTGACCACCCTGATCAGCGACCTGATCGAGGGGAACGAGCAGTTCGCCGCCCTGTGGGCCGCCGGGGCGGTGGGCGCGCACCGCTCCGACGGCAAGGTGATCCACCATCCGGAGTTGGGCCCGATCGCCGTCGACTGCGACGTCCTGACCGACGGTGAGACGGAGCTCAAGGTCGTGATCCTCACCGCGGCGCCGGGCTCCGAGGACGAGTCGAAACTGCGCCTGGCCACGATGTTGCCCGACGCCGAGCCCGCGAGCCGCGCCGACGCGGCACTGCGCTGACCGGGTCGGCGCGGTGAGGGGGCGCCCCGGCCGGGCGGCCGGTGGTGCGTCCGTCATAGTGGGGTTCGTGCGGAAGATCTATGTCATCGGGATCGGCGCGGGCGACCCGGACCACTTGACCCTGCAGGCGGCGAAGGCGATCGGCCGGACCGACGTGTTCTTCCTGCTGGACAAGGGCGAGGCCAAGGAAAGCATGATCGAGCTGCGGCGGCGCATGCTGAAGGCGTACGCCCGGCCCAGCCGCCGCATCGCCGAGGGCCGTGACCCCGACCGCGACCGCAAGCCCGACGACTATGTGGGCACCGTCGCGGACTGGCGCAGCCGCCGCTCGGCCGTGACCGAGGCGCTGATCACGGAGCATCTGCTCGACGACGAGACCGGCGCCTTCCTGGTGTGGGGCGACCCGACGCTGTACGACTCGACGATCGCGATCCTCGACGAGATCCTCGACCGCGGCGCGATCACGTTCGAGTACGAGGTGATCCCGGGCATCAGCAGCGTCTCGGCGCTGGCCGCGAAACACCGCGTACCCCTCAACCGGGTCGGCCGCCCGGTGCAGATCACCACCGGCCGCCGGCTGACCAACGACGGGTGGCCGGCCGGCGTGGACGACGTCGTGGTGATGCTCGACGCGGGTCAGTCGTTCGGCACCGTGACGGACGCCGACATCTACTGGGGCGCCTACGTCGGCACGGCGGACGAGATCCTGCGGTCGGGGCCGGTCGAGGACGTGGCCGACGAGATCAAGCGGGTACGCGCGGACGCCCGCGAACACCACGGCTGGATCATGGACACCTACCTCTTGCGCCGCCGCGCCGAAGAGGAAAGCTAGCCCGGAACCCCGCCCCGGGCGGCCAGGACCGTGGCCGGACTGTCGGATCTAGCCCGTCAGTCGTCGTCTCCCTCCAGGTCGCCCTCGGTGGCCAGGTAGACCTCGCGCAGCGCGTCCAGCGTCGCCGGGTCGGGCGAGTCCCACAGCTTGCGATCGGCCGCCTCGAGCAGCCGCTCGGCGATGCCGTGCAACGCCCACGGGTTGGACCTGGTCATGAACTCCTGATTTTCCGGGTCGAGCACGTACGAGGCGGCGAGCTGCTCGTACATCCAGTCGGCCACCACGCCGGCCGTCGCGTCGTACCCGAAGAGGTAGTCGACCGTCGCGGCCAGCTCGAAAGCACCCTTGTAGCCGTGCCGGCGCATCGCGGCGATCCATCGCGGGTTCACCACCCGGGCCCGGAAGATCCGAGCGGTCTCCTCGGTCAGGCTGCGGGTCCGCGTCGCGTCAGGGTTGGTGGAGTCGCCGATGTACGCCGCGGGCGCCCGTCCGGTCAGCGCCCGCACCGTGGCGATCATGCCGCCGTGGTACTGGAAGTAGTCGTCCGAGTCGGCGATATCGTGCTCGCGGGTGTCGATGTTCTTGGCCGCCACCTCGATGCGCCGGTACGCCGATTCCATGTCCGGTCGCGCCGGCACCCCGTCGAGGTCGCGTCCGTACGCGAACCCGCCCCACACCGCGTACACCTCGGCCAGGTCGGCGTCGTCCCGCCAGTTGCGGCTGTCGATCAGCGGCAGGATCCCGGCGCCGTAGGCCCCCGGCCGCGACCCGAAGATGCGGGTGGTGGCCCGCCGCCAGTCGCCGTGCTGCTCCCGGTCGGCGACGGCGTGCGCCCGGACGAAGTTCTGGTCGTGCGGCTCGTCGAGCCCGGCGACCAGCCCGACGGCGTCATCGAGCAGGGCCACGACGTGCGGGAACGCGTCGCGGAAGAAGCCCGAGATGCGTACCGTCACGTCGATCCGTGGGCGGCCCAGCTCGGTCAGGGTGATTGGCTCGATGCCGGTGACCCGGCGAGACGCCTCGTCCCATCGCGGGCGGACGCCGAGCAGGGCCAGGATCTCGGCGATGTCGTCGCCGGCCGTACGCATCGCGCTGGTCCCCCAGGCCGACAGGCCGACCGAGCGCGGCCAGTCGCCGTGGTCCTGGCGGTAGCGGGCGAGCAGCGAATCGGCCATCGCCTGCCCGGTCTCCCAGGCCAGGGCGCTGGGAATGGCCTTGGGGTCGACCGAGTAGAAGTTGCGGCCGGTCGGCAGCACGTTGATCAGGCCACGCAGCGGTGACCCGCTCGGGCCAGCCGGGACGTACCCGCCGTTCAGGGCGTGCAGGGTGTGGGTCAGCTCGTCGGTGGTGCGATCGAGGCGCGGAACCACCTCGGCGGCGGCGAACTCGAGGACTTTGCGCACCTGGGCGTCCTCGGTGAAGGCGGCGGCCGACGCCGGCCAGCCCGCATCCTCCATGGCCTGGACCAGGGCGCGGGCCTCGGCCTCGACCCGGTCGACCTCCTGGGTCGGCGCGTCCTCGGCCAGGCCGAGCGCCTCACGCAGGCCGGGCAGGGCGGCGACCTGACCGGCCCACATCTGCCGGGCCCGCAGCATCGCGAGCACCAGGTTGACCCGGGCCTCGCCGGTCGGCGCCGCGCCCAGGACGTGCAGGCCGTCGCGGATCTGCACGTCCTTGACCTCGCAGAGCCAACCGTCGACGTGCAGGATGAACTCGTCGAACTCCTCGTCGCCGGGGCGGTCGGCCAGGCCGAGGTCGTGGTCGAGGCGGGCGGCCTGGATCAGCGTCCAGATCTGAGCCCGGATGGCGGGCAGTTTGGCCGGGTCGAGCGCGGCGATATTGGCGTGCTCGTCGAGCAGTTGCTCGAGGCGGGCGATGTCGCCGTACGACTCGGCCCGGGCCATCGGCGGGATCAGGTGGTCGATCAGGGTGGCGTGGGCCCGGCGTTTGGCCTGGGTGCCCTCGCCGGGGTCGTTGACCAGGAACGGGTAGATCAGCGGCAGGTCACCGAGCGCGGCGTCAGTGCCGTCTGCCGCCGACATGCCGACGTTCTTGCCGGGCAGCCACTCGAGGTTGCCGTGCTTGCCGACGTGCACCATCGCGTCGGCGCGGAACTCGTCGGCGACCCAGCGGTAGGCGGCCAGATAGTGGTGGCTCGGCGGCAGGTCGGGGTCGTGGTAGATGGCCACCGGGTTGGCGCCGAAGCCCCGGGGCGGCTGGACCATCACGACGACGTTCTCGTCCCGGAGCGCGGCCAGCACGATGTCGCCCTGGTCGACGTAGAGCTCGCCCGGCGGCGGACCCCAGTGCCGCTCCACGGCGGCCCGCAACTCCGACGGCAACGTGGCGAACCATCGGGCGTACCCGTCGCCATTGATCCGCACCGGGTTACCGGCCAGCTGTTCCTCGGTGAGCCAGTCCGGGTCCTGCCCACCGGCGGCGATCAGGGCGTGGATCAGCCCGTCGCCGTCGTACCGGTCGAACTCGCCGATCCGGTAGCCGGCGTCACGCAACGCGGCCAGCAGCCGGACCGTCGACTGCGGGGTGTCCAGGCCGACCGCGTTGCCGATCCGCGAGTGTTTGGTCGGGTACGCCGAGAGCATCAGCACGACCCGGCGCTCGGCCGGCGGGATGTGCCGCAGCCGGGCGTGCTTGACCGCGATGCCGGCCACCCGGGCGGCGCGTTCCGGATCGGGCACGTAGACCGACAGGCCGTCCGGGTCGATCTCTTTGAACGAGAACGGCACCGTGATGATCCGGCCGTCGAACTCGGGGATCGCCACCTGGGTGGCCGCGTCGAGCGGGGACAACCCGTCGTCGCTCGCCTCCCACACCGCGCGGCTGCTGGTCAGGCAGAGCGCCTGAAGGATGGGCACGTCGAGCTCGGCGAGGGCGCCGACATCCCACGCCTCGTCGTCGCCACCCGCGCCGGCTGTGGCGGGTTGGGTGCCGCCGGCGGCCAGCACGGTCACCACCAGGGCGTCGGCCCGGCGCAGCTCGGTGAGCAGCTCGGGACTGACCCGCCGGAGCGACGCAGTGAAGATCGGCAGCGGCGTCGCACCCCGCGCCTCGACCGCCCGGCACAACGCGTCGATGAAGCCGGTGTTGCCGGCCATGTGGTGAGCGCGGTAGTAGAGGATCGCGACGTTAGGGCCGGTCGCGGGCGCGGCCTCGCGTTCGAGCACGCCCCAGTCGGGCGCCTCGGCGGCGGGCGCGAAGCCGTGGCCGGTGAGCAGGATGGTGTCGGAGAGGAAGTCGTGCAGGGCGGCGAGGTTGGCCGCCCCGCCGTACGCGAGGTAGCCGTGCGCCTCGGCCGCCACGCCGGCCGGGACCGTGGACAGCTTCATCAGCTCGGCGTCGGGAGCCTGCTCGCCACCCAGCACGACCACCGGAACCGGGCCGGCCAGCAGGGCGTCGACGCCCTCGGGCCACGCGCGGCGGCCACCGAGGAGGCGGACGACCACCAGCTCGACGCCGTCGAGCAACGCGGGCAACTCGCCGGCGTCGGTGCGGGCCGGGTTGGCCAGGCGGTAGGTGGCGCCGCTGGCGCGGGCGCTCAGCAGGTCGGTGTCAGAGGTGGAAAGCAGCAGGAACAACGCGCACACTCCCATCCGGGTAGCCCCGGTCGAGGGGGTCTCCCACCCTTCCGGGCCGCCGATCGCGCCGTCAAGCGACCCCCGGCGATGTGACGCTGCTGACGCGGGCTTACATCTGCGTGTGCCGGGCTCCGTATATTCCGGTCCGTGAGTTCGCCATCGGTCCGGCACTCGGACGTCGACGCCTGTCCCGGCGCGCTGCGGTTGCACACCGCGGCCGACGGGCCACTGGCCCGTGTCCGGCTGCCCGGTGGCCTGCTCACCGGCGAGCAGGTGCGGGCCCTCGCGACCATCGCGCACCGCTGGGGTGACGGCCAGGTGGAGCTCACCTCCCGGGCCAACGTTCAGCTCCGCGCCCTCACCGGTGCCCCGGCCGACGAGCTGGCCGCGGCGCTGCGGGGGGCCGGCCTGCTGCCGTCCGAGACCCATGAGCTGGTACGCAACATCGCCGCCGTTCCCACCGCCGGCGGGTGGGAGGTCCGCCCGCTGGTCCACGCCCTGGACGCCGCGGTGTGCTCCGAGCCCGCCCTGGCCGGCCTGCCCGGTCGTTTCCTCTTCGCCCTCGGTCCGGTGCCCGCCGCCGCCGACCTGGCCGCCGTCGAGACGCCCGAGGGCGCCGCGATCCTGTTCGGCGGCCGCGACGAGGGCCTGCGCGTCCCGCCCGGCGCCGTGGTCGACGCGCTGATCGCCGGCGCTCTCTCGTTCCTGGCGGTCCGGGCCGAGCGGTCCGTGCCGGCCTGGCGGCTGCGCGAGCTCGCCAACGGACCGGCCGAGGTGGCCGCACGCACCGCGGCCCGGCTCGGTGTCGCGTTGCAACCGCCCGGCCCGTCGACGGGTACGCCGGGACCACCGCCAGGACCACCGCCGGGTTCGGGGCAGCTCCCACCCGTCGCATCGCAACCACCACCGCGCGCGGGAGAGCTCCCACGCGTCACCTCGCAACCACCACCCGGGCCCGAGCGGTTGCCCGCGGACCCATCGCAGCCGCCGCGGGGCCCGGTGTTGTTGCCGGTGGCGGCCGAGCCGATCGGCGTCGTGGAGCAGGCCGGTGGACGGTTCGCCGCGGCCGCGCTGGCCCCCCTGGGTCTGCTGAGGCAGGCCCAACTGGCCGCCCTGGCCGAGGCCGGCGAGCTGGCCGTGACACCCTGGCGGGGCGTGATCGTCCTCGATCAGAGCCGGGCGGAGGCGGCGGCCTGGCTCGGCGTACTCGCCGAGGTGGGTCTTGAAGTGTCGCCCGGATCGCGATGGTCCGGGGTGACCGCCTGCGCCGGCCGCCCCGGGTGTGCGAAAGCGCTGGCTGACGTGCGGCACGACGCCGACGCGGCCACCACCTTCGGCGCGGGGCTGCCGGTGCACTGGGTGGGTTGTGCCCGCGGCTGCGGGAGCCCGGCCGGGGCGCACGTCCGGGTCGAGGCGACCGGGGACGGCTACGCGGTGACCGGCCCGAGCGGCGGGGGTACGGCGACGGCGAGCGACGTGGGCGCGCTGGTCACGACGGCGAGGAGGGCGTGATGGAATACGTACGCGACGGCGCGGAGATCTATCGGCGGTCGTTCGCGACCATCCGCGCGGAGGCCGACCTGAGCGGGCTGCCGGCCGGTCTGGCCCCGGTCGCGGTGCGGATGATCCACGCCTGCGGCATGGTCGACCTGGTGAGCGACATCGGTTACAGCGAGGGTCTGGTCACCGCGGCCCGCAAGGCTCTCCAGGACGGCGCCCCGATCCTCTGCGACGCCGAGATGGTCGCGTCGGGGGTCACCCGCAGCCGGCTCCCGGCCGGCAACGACGTGGTGTGCACGCTGCGCGACCCGGCCGTCCCCGAGCTGGCGCTGCGGCTGGGCACCACCCGCAGCGCGGCCGCGATGGACCTCTGGGGCGACCGGCTCGGCGGTGCGGTGGTCGCGATCGGCAACGCGCCGACCGCGCTGTTCCGGCTGCTGGAGATGGTGGCCGCGGGCGCGCCCCGGCCGGCGGCGGTGCTCGGCATCCCGGTCGGTTTCATCGGCGCCGCCGAGTCGAAGGAGGCGCTGGCCAGATCCGAACTGGACCATCTGGTCGTGCGCGGCCGGCGGGGCGGCAGCGCGATCACGGCGGCGGCGGTCAACGCGCTGGCATCGGAGCGGGAATGAGCGGGCGGCTGTACGGCGTCGGGCTCGGTCCCGGCGACCCGGAACTGGTGACGGTCAAGGCCGCCCGGCTGATCGCGGCGGCCGGCGTGGTCGCCTATCACGCGGCTCGGCACGGGCGCAGCAATGCCCGCGCGATAGCGGAACCCTACTTCCGACCGGGGCAGATCGAGGAGGCGCTGATCTACCCGGTCACCACCGGGACGACCGACCATCCGGGTGGCTATCAGGGCGCGATCGACGAGTTCTACGCGGCCAGTGCGGCCCGGCTGGCCGCCCACCTCGACGCCGGTCGGGACGTCGTGGTGCTGGCCGAGGGGGATCCGTTCTTCTACGGGTCCTACATGCACATGCACAAGCGGCTGGCCGACCGGTACGAGACGGTGGTGGTGCCCGGGGTGACGTCGGTCAGCGCGGCGGCGGCGGTGCTCGGCCGGCCCCTGGTCGAACGGGACGAGGTGCTGACCGTCCTTCCGGGGACGTTGCCGCCGGGCGAGTTGGCGGCCCGGCTGGCGGCGACCGACTCGGCGGCGGTGATGAAGCTCGGGCGGACCTTCGGCGGGGTGCGTGACGCGCTGGAGAAGTCGGGCCGGTTGGCCGAGGCCTGGTATGTGGAGCGGGCGACGACCGAGCGGGAGCGTACCGGTCGGATGTCCAATGTGGATCCTGAGTCGGTGCCGTATTTCTCTTTGGCGCTGGTGCCGAGCCGTGACCCGTCCGGGCCGGCCACCGAAGCCGTAACGGGGAGCCCATCGGCCGATCACGGCGCGGCCGAGGCTGAAGACACGGCGGCCGGTGTGGCCGTGGCCGCCGATGACCGCGCGGCCAACCGCATGACCACCGCCAATGACCCCGCGGCCACCCCCATGACCACCGCCAATGACCCCGCGGCCACCCCCATGACCACCGCCAATGACCCCGCGGCCACCCCCATGACCACCGCCAATGACCGCATGGCCGCCGCCGGTGAGGGCGCGGCGGTCGAGGGCGGTGTCACGGTTGTCGGGCTGGGGCCGGGTGGGGCGGAGTGGCTGACGCCCGAGGCGCGGGCGGCGCTGGCCGGGGCCGACGACGTGGTCGGCTATGTGACCTATGTGGAGCGGGTGCCCGTGGTGGACGGGCAGCGCCGGCACGCGTCGGACAACCGGGTCGAGGCGGAGCGGGCGGCGTTCGCGCTCGACCTGGCCAAACGCGGGCGGCGGGTGGCGGTGGTGTCGTCGGGCGACCCGGGCGTGTTCGCCATGGCGGCCGCCGTGCTCGAGACGGCCGGGGATCCGCAGTGGAAGGACGTGCCGATCCGGATCGTGCCGGGGCTGACCGCAGCGCAGGCGGTGGCCAGCCGGGTCGGCGCGCCGCTCGGGCACGACTTCTGTGTCGTCTCGCTGTCCGACCGGCTCAAGCCGTGGGAGGTGATCGCCGGGCGGCTGACCGCGGCGGCCTCCGCCGACCTGGTGATCGCGATCTACAACCCGGCGTCGCGCAGCCGGGTCACCCAACTGGTCGAGGCGCGCCGGCTGCTGCTCGAACACCGGGCACCGGACACCGTCGTGGTCGTGGGGCGGGACGTCGGCGGGCCGGCCGAGTCGATCCGGGTCACCACGCTGGCCGGGCTCGATCCGGCCGCCATCGACATGCGCTGCCTGCTGATCGTCGGGTCGAGCCGGACCCGCGCGGTGAGCCGGGCCGACGGGAGCACGTTCGTCTACACACCACGAACGTATCCGGACGGAAACTGACCGCAATGGCTCCTACCGTGGCTCGCATGACGCCGTACCGGATCGACATACCGCAGGCCGAGCTCGACGACCTGCACGACCGGCTCGACCGCACGAGGTGGACGCCACAGCTGCCCGGCACGGGCCGGCGCCGCGGCGTCCCGGTGGACCAGCTGCGGGAGCTGGCCGGCCACTGGCGCGACGGCTTCGACTGGCGGGCGCAGGAACGGCGGCTCAACGAGTTCCCGCAGTTCGTCGAGGAGATCGACGGGCAGGAGATCCATTTCCTGTGGGTACGCGGGGCCGGACCGGACACGTTCCCGGTGCTGCTCACGCACGGGTGGCCGAACTCATTCGCCGAGTTCCGCGACCTGATCGGGCCACTCGTCGCCCGGGGCTTCGACGTCGTCGTGCCGTCGGTGCCGGGGTTCGGGTTCTCGGCGCCGCCACGGGAGGACGGGTTCAGCGTCGCGCGGGTCGCCGGGCTGTGGGCCGAGCTGATGCGCCGGCTGGGGTACGAGCGCTACGGGACGCAGGGCGGCGATCTCGGTGCCTACGTCGCGCCGGAGGTGGCCAAGGCCGATCCCGAGCATGTGGCCGGGGTGTACGTGATCGCGGGGCTGGGCTTCCCGACCGAGGCCGACGTGCCGGAGATGACCGAGGACGAGCGGGCGGCGTTCGCGGCGATGCGGCAACAGGAGTGGATGTCCGGCGTCGATCATCACGCGTTGTTGCGGGCGGCGCCGCAGACGTTCGCGTACGGGTGGCATGATTCGCCGGTCGCGGCCCTGGCCTGGATGGTGCAGAAGTTCCAGGAGTTCACGGTGGCCGGGGCGGCCCTGACCGAGGTGCTCGACCGGGACGCGCTGCTGACCACCGTGAGCGTCTACTGGTTCACGCGGACCTTCGGCACGTCGTCCTGGCCGATGTACGACACCAGCGGCTTCGCCTGGCCGGAGGGTCAGCGCACGGTCCCGACCGGTGTCTTCACCGGGCCGCCGGGGATCCGCCGCTTCGCCGAGCGCACCAACCGGATCATCCACTGGCCCGAGCACAACACGTCCCGCCACCACTTCGTCGCGATGGACGCCCCGGAGGCGATGGCCGCCGACATGGCCGAGTTCTTCGCGAAGGCCCGAGCCGAGTAGGGCCCGGGGAAAGCCGGCGCGGGTGCGGGAGGTGGGCAACCCGGGGCGGGCACGGGACGGAGCCGGTCAGGTGGTGGTGAGCTCGGCCGGGTGGAAGTCGGGCTGGACGACCGGCTTGCCGAAGTGGTAGCCCTGGGCCAGCCGGTAACCGAGGCGGTGCAGTTCGGCCGCCTGCTCGGGAGTTTCGACGCCTTCGGCCACGGCCTCCAGGCCCAGGCCGGCGGCGACCTGGATGAGGGCCGTGGCGATGACCGCGTGGCGGCCGGCCATGGTGATGTTGTCGACGAAGGACTTGTCGACCTTGAGGATGTCGACCGGCACGGTCTGCAGGAGGCCCAGGGACGAGTGGCCGGTGCCGAAGTCGTCCAACGCTATCCGCAGGCCGGCGCGATGCAAGGCGACCACCGCCTCGACGGTTTGGCCGCCGCCGAAGACCGCCGTTTCGGTCACCTCGATGACCAGGCGTTCGGCGGGCAGGCCGGTCGTGGAGAGGACGTCGGCGACGAAATCGGCGAAGCCGGGCTCGGCCAGCTGGCGGGCGGACACGTTGACGCTGATCCGGGCCGGTGCGGCCTTGCCCAGGTCGTCGTGCCAGCGGACCGCCTGGCGACAGGCCGTGCTCAGGACCCAGGCGCCGAGCTCGACGATCAGGCCGCTCTGCTCGGCGATCGGGATGAACTCGGCGGGGCTGACGAAACCGCGGGTCGGGTGCTGCCAGCGGACCAGGGCCTCGACCGAGACGATCCGGCCGTGCGGCAGCTCCACGATCGGCTGGTAGACCAGGTGCAGTTGATCGGCGTCGAGGGCGATGCGCAGCTCGGCGCCGAGCCGGGACCGTTCGCCCGCCGCCTGGTCGAGGTCGGCCCGCCAGCGGCAGCTGCGACCGCCGCCCAACTGCTTGGCCTCGTACATCGCCACGTCGGCGCGGCGCAGCACCTCGTACGGGTCGTCGACGCCGGCACCGTCCGCGTACCCGATGCTCACGCCGACCAGCAGCTCCTGATCGTACGCGCGAATGGGTTTACGCAGTGCGGCCGCGAGCCGCTCGACCAGGCCCTTCATCGCACTCGCGGGCGCGTCGGGCAGCAGCACCGCGAACTCGTCGCCGCCCATCCGGGCGACTAGGTCGTCGCCGCGCACCGAACCGGTCAGGCGTTCCGCGACCTCCTGCAGGAGCCGGTCGCCGTAGGAGTGGCCGAACCGGTCGTTGACGTCCTTGAACCCGTTGAGGTCGATGATGGCGACCTGCGGTGAGCCGGCCCCGCCGAGCGCGCCCAGCCTCTCCTCGAAGAGCCGGCGGTTGGCCAGCCCGGTCAGGTCGTCGCGCATGGCCAGGTCCTCGAGCTGCCCGGCCTGCCGCTGCACCTGCCGCACGAAACCGGACATGCGCACCAGCACCAGCAGGAACAGCACGAGCGCGCCGGCGCCGATGGCCCGCCAGTCGATGTCGGCGGGGTGACGCAGGCCCTCCATGAAGAGCACGCCGGGTACGAGCAGCGTGCTGGCCGCCAGCGCGGCGAACCGGCCCCGGCCGAACGTCTCCGGGCCGGCCGCGGCGGTTGGCTCGCTGACCGACGGGTGCAGTCCGGCGCCGGCCCAGCACACGTAGGTCATGACGAATCCGGCGAAGGCCAGCTCACCAACCGCCGGCGCGAGGACGTAGGTGACGTTGGAGACGACCACCACCGCGATGCCGATTCGCAGCAGCCACGTGCTGGGGCTGGAGCGGCCGCCCCGGACCAGCATCGGCGTGCCGGTGCCGACCAGCAGCACGCCCATCACGGCGTACCCGATGCCGGTGGCGCGCGCCCCAACCGGCATGGAGTCGTCGCGCACCAGCGGTCCCACCACCAGCACCCAGTAGATCAGGCTGAGCGCGGACGCGACGATCGCCAGGTCGATCAGGCCGCTGGTGCTGCGGCGTCCGCCTCGGCGGACCAGCCGGAAGAGACCGACCGCGATCAGGGGGTACGCGCTGAGATAGCAATAGTCGGCCACCGAGGGGTACGGCAGGGTGACGCCGCGCAGGTCGCTGACCGCGTACACGAAGTCGCCGGCCGCCCACAGGCTGACCCCGGCCGCGAACAGCAACCGGCCGCGCGCGTCCTCCGGGCGGTGCGCCCGAACCCCGATCAGGGTGCAGACGACCGCGGTCAGCCCGGCCGATCCGGACAGCAGGTAGCCGGCCCAGCCGTAGGGCATGGCCAGGTAGGCCACGAACGCGATCACGCCGGCCAAAAGCCATCCGGGCCACCAGCGCTCCAGCCGTCGCACACCCATGTCGTCCCGATCGGCAACCGGAACGGCAACTTGAGCGAGCCGGAAATCACTGCGAAGGGTGATGCCGATGAGGCCGCTGAGTAGTCTCCTGGAGTTTGACCGCGCGGCCGAACGAGGAGCATGAATGTCTGATCTTGCCCAGCGGGACACGACCGTCGCGATCATCGGGGCCGGACCGTCCGGTCTGACTCTGGCCAACCTGCTGCGCACCGCGGGTATCGGCTGCGTGGTCCTCGAGCGGCGGAGCCGGGAGTACGTCGAGCAGCGGCAGCGCGCCGGCGTGCTGGAGCACCGGGCGGTCCGGATGTTCGAGGAGTGGGGTCTGGCCGACCGGGTCCTGCGGGACTCCCGGGTCGACGGCGTGCAGGAGTTCCGGGTCGACGGCGAGCCCCGCTTCCTGCCGATCGCCGAGCTGGCCGGTGGCCGGTTCGGGCGGATCCTGCCGCAGCAGTTCCTGGTTCAGCGGCTGATCGGGGCGTTCCTGGAGAACGGCGGTGATCTGCGGTTCGGCTGCGCCGACGTGGCCCTCGACGGGCTGGACACCGACCGGCCGGCGGTGACCTACCGGGACGGGGCGGGGGCGGCGCATCGGATCGTGGCGGATTACGTCGCCGGGTGCGACGGGTTCCACGGTGTGAGCCGGCCCGCGATCCCCGAGGACGCGCGAACCGTCTACACGTACGACCACGGCATCGGCTGGTTCACGGTGCTGGCCGACGTGCCGCCGCCGCGCCATCCGACGTTCGCGGTCAGCGAGCACGGGTTCGCCGCGCATTTCCCGCGTGGCCCCCGGAGCAGCCGCTTCTATCTGCAGTGCGCGCCGGGTGAGGATCTCGGCGCCTGGACCGACGAGCGGATCTTCGAGCAGCTTCGGCGGCGGATCGGCGACCCGGATCTGCCGGTCGGCGCGGTGCTGGAGAAGGCCGTGGTCGACATGCGCAGCTTCGTGGTCGACCCGATGTCGTACGGCCGCCTGTTCCTGGTCGGCGACGCCGCCCACATCATCACGCCGATGGGCGGCAAGGGCATGAACCTGGCCCTGGCCGACGCCGAGGTGCTGGCCCGGGCGGTGCGTTCGGCGGTACGCGACGGCGATCAGCGGCCGCTGCGCGACTACTCCCGGGTCTGCCTGGACCGCACCTGGTCCTATCAGGAGTACAGCCGCTGGATGACCGAGATGCTGCACGACTCCGGCGATCCGGCGACCTCGGGCCCGTTCCGGCACCGGATCGCCCGGGCCCGCCTCAATCGCCTTTTCACCAGCGCCAACGCGGGTGGCCTGTTCGCCGAATTGATGGCCGGAGAAGCCTGAGACAAAGATCGGGAATTCCCCTGTACGGGTGATTCGAGTTCCGATCAAGAAATGCCCCGGATAAAGTGCTCAAGGCATACACAATGATCACTATCTGGGCGCAGGAGATCAATTTCGTGACGAGGTTGAGCCGCATTGTTGGCGCCATGATCACGGTAACCGCGCTGATCTTGGCTGCGGGTTGCTCCGATTCGAACGACAAGAAAGATCGGCCGGGCCAGCCGGAAAAGGTGACCTATCTGACCGGCGCCGGCATTCTCGGCCGCGAGAGTTATGTGTACGTGGCCATGGAGAAGGGCTATTTCCGCGACGCCGGTTTCGAGGTCGAGGTCAAGCCCGGCATCGGCACCGAGAACAACCTCAAGCTGCTCCAGTCCGGCGCGGTCGACTTCGCGGTGGTCGACATCACCGCGGCCCTGATCGCCTACGGCAAGGGCACGTTCCGGGACTTCACTGTGGTCAGCGCGATCCAGCAGCGCAATCTGGCCTGCTTCATGGCCCTGTCCGGCAGCGGCATCAGCACGCCCAAGGACCTGGAGGGCAAAAGGATCGCCTACATCCAGGGCGGCATCGTGAAGACCCTGTTCGACACCTATGCCAAGCTGGCCGGTGTGGACGCGACCAAGGTCACCTGGGTTCAGATGCAGCCACAAGATCTGGTCAAGGGCCTCGGCTCCGGCTCGGTCGACGCCGCCACCCAGTTCGTGGTGGGCAAGCCGCAGGTCGAGCAGGTGGCCCAGCAGAAGGGCCAGCAGGCGGTGGTGCTGCCGTTCAGCGATCAGCTGGTCGACCTGTACGGCAACGGGCTCGGCGTGAGCCGCAAGGCGATCACCGGCGACCCGGATCGGGTCAAGCGCTTCAACGCCGCGATGCTGGAGGGCCTGCGATACGCCCTCGACCACCCGGACGAGGCCGGCCTGATCTACACCAAATACCAGAAGACCCAGCCGCAGCCGGTCGCGACGGCCGAGATGAGACTGATGGTCCCGTACGCCAAGGCCGGCAGCGCCCCGGTCGGCCGGCTCGACGAGCAGAAGATCACCCGGAACATCGCCGCGCTGCAGGGCGGCGGCGCGATCCCGGCCACGATCAACCCGAGGGACATCATCAACTTCGACTACGTGCCCGCGAGCTGATGCGGCGCGCCCCCGGTCCGCTGTGGTCCGCCGGCCTGGCCATCGGCGGCGCCACCCTCGCGGTCGGGGCGTGGTGGCTGGCGATCATCGTCTTCCGGATCGAGTCGTTTCTGATCCCGACCCCGGCCCAGGTCGCCGGCGCGATCGCCCGCGAGTGGTCCTACCTGCTGCGGAACGCGTTGATCACGTTGTCCGAGACCGGGCAGGGCTTCGGCTGGTCGGTGCTGATCGGGGTGGCGTTCGGCGCGCTGCTGGCCGGGTCGAGCCTGATCGAGCGGGCCTTCATGCCCACGCTGGTGGCGCTGAACGCGGTGCCCAAGCTGGCCTTCGCCCCGCTGCTGGTGGTCTGGCTGGGCTTCGACCAGGGCCCGAAGGTGATCCTGGTCGTGCTGATGTGCGCCTTCCCGATCGTGCTGGCCACCAGCGCCGGCCTCGCGTCGACCCCGGCCGACCTGGCCGAGCTGGCCCGGTCGCTGACCGCCTCGCGATGGCAGACGTTCTGGCGCATCCGGCTGCCCGGGGCATTGCCGCAGGTCTTCGTCGGCCTCAAGGTCGCGATGCCGCTGGCGGTGATCGGCGCGCTGGTCGGCGAGCTGTTCGGGTCGGCCGAGGGGCTCGGCTTCGTGATCCAGAACTCGGGGTCGGACATCGGCCTCGGTTTCGCCGCGATCGCCCTGCTGTCGGTGCTGAGCATCGTGCTCTTCTATCTGGTCGTGCTGATCGAGCGGCTGGCCCTGCCCTGGGTCCGGGACACCACCGGCTGATTGTTCAACAACTTGTCGATGGTCACGGAAGACTTGATCCGGCACTCTGTACACGATGGACTCTTCCGTGGACGCTGAGCGGTTCCGGGCCGCCCTGGCGGTCGCGACGGCGCTGACCGACCCCGAGGAACGCGCCGCCCAGCTCGACCGCGTGCTGACGCTGTGGCAGGGCCGCACCGGCATCGACCCCGCCGAGTGGCTGCACGCCGTCGCCGCGCGGTGGTCCACCGAGATCGACCGGGAGCGGCCGGGCGCCGCGATCGGCCCGCTGACCACGCTGGTGGCCGACCACCCGCGGCGGGAAGACCTGCTCATCCTGCTGATCCGCGCGCTGCATCGGGCCGGGCGCCCGGGTGACGCGCTGGAGGTGTACCGGCGGGCACGGACCCGGCTGGTCGAGGAGTTCGGCATCGAGCCCGGACCGGACCTGCACCGGTTGCAGGAGGCGGTGCTGCGCGGCGATCCCGATCCGCTGCCGGTGGCCGATCCGGCGGCGCGGCCGGCCGGCGGGTTCGTCGGGCGCGAGGCGGCGCTGGCCGAGCTCGACACGCTGCGCGGCGGCACGATCGGCGTGATCGGCGGTCCGGCCGGGGTGGGCAAGACCGCGGTGGCGGTACGCTGGGCCGCCCTCGCCCGGCACCGGTTCCCGGACGGGCACCTCGTGCTCGACCTGCGCGGCGCCGGCCCGGGCCGGCCGCTGAGCACCACCGAGGCACTGTCCCGCATGCTGCGGGCGCTCGGCGTCGCGCCGGCCCGGATCCCGGTCGAGGTGGGTGAGGCGGCCGCCACCTACCGCGCCCGGATGGCCGGCTGCCGCCTCGTGCTGATCCTGGACAACGCCGCCGGCGCCGAGCAGGTGCGCCCGCTGCTGCCGGGCAGCCCGCGCAGCGTGGTCGTGGTGACCGGCCGCGATCGGCTGAGTGGGCTGGTCGCGATCGAGGGCGCGCACCGCATCGTGCTGCCGCCGCTGACCCACCGCGAGGCGTGCGACGTGATCGACGGGGCCGCGGACGACCTGATCCGGGCCTGCGGACGGCTTCCGCTCGCGTTGCGGATCGCCGCCGGGCCGGCGCGGCGGCGACCGGTGGCGGGAATCAGAACGGACGGCGGAACGGGAGGCGGGACGGAAGCCGGGCCGGTGGCGTGGGCGTTCGGGTTCGCGTACGACCATCTCGATCGGACCGCCGCGGCCACCCTGCGCATGCTCGCCCTCGCCCCGGACGGCGTCGTCACGCTGCCGATGGCCGCCGCGCTGACCGGCCGGCCGCCCGCCGACGTGATCGCCTGCCTGGGCGAGCTGACCGACGCCCACCTGCTGGAACAGGACGGCGACCAGTGGCGGATACACGACCTGGTCGCCGCCCAAGCCCGGGACCGCCTGGCCGCCGAGACACCCGAACCCGAGCGCACCGAGGCCGCCGCGCGACTCCTGGACTGGCATCTGGACACTTCGGACAGTGATCAGCGGCGGATCGGGCCGGCGATCTACCGCGCGGCGTTGCGGGCGGCCGAGCGGCGCGGCGAGACGCGGCGGCTCGGCGTACTGCTGAATCATCTCGCGGTGGCCCTCACCGACGCCGGTGAACCGGCCGAGGCCCGCGAGCACCTGGATCGCGCCCTGGCCCTGCACCGGAGGCACGGTGACCTCGCCGGGGAGGCCGAGACGGCTCGTTTGCGTGGGCTACTCGGCGCTTGACGGCCGATCGGTTCTGTCAGTTTGCCGTCCCACGTTCGGCCAGGCTTCCGGGCCCGAACCGCCCGCAACGATCTTGCATTGATCCACACTGATGCGTGCTGACCTGCGAGTACAGGGCGATTGCCAAGGGCGCAAGGGGTTGTTCAGCCCCCGAGCGAAGGACTGTCCACGATGTGCTCGCACCCACTAACGTGCCAGGCAGGCGGCGATCGGGCGAGGTGATCTGATGATCGGGCTCCTGGTGGTACGGGACACCGGTTATTACGGTGTTCCGGTTCGGCAGTTGCTCAATGCTCAGGCCGACATCGAGGTGCTCGGCACCATTCCGTTCGACACCGACCTGGTCGGCAGGGCCGCCACCCTGTCACCGCGGGTGATCGTGATCGACACGGAGTACATGGTCAGCCAGGTGCTCCCGGTCGCCGCCGAAGTCCGCGCCGCGCTGCCCTCCTGCTCGGTGCTGATGCTCTGCGACCCGAGCAAACGCGGCATGCTCCCGCCCCGGCGCCGGGCCCGCGACCTCAGCTTCCTGCTCAAGGACGCCTCGGAGACGCTGCTGGCCGACTCGGTGCGGCGGCTGGCCGCGGGCGAGCGGATCGTCCACCCACGACTCCAGACCGCGTCGCTGACCACCGACCGTGAGCTGAGCACCCGCGAGCTGGAGGTGCTCGGGCTGGCCGCGGAGGGCGAGTCGGTGTCCGACATCGCGGAACGCCTCTACCTCTCCGGCGGCACGGTCCGTAACTACCTGTCAACGGTCATCTCCAAGACCGGGGCCCGCAACCGCCTCGACGCCATCCGCATCGTCCGCAAGAACGGCTGGCTGCATTGATCGGCCGGCTGCGTCAAGCGGGCGGGGTCACGCGGGCCACGTCGCTGCCGAAGCCCACGACCAGGTCGCCGTCGCCGGTCACGGCCATCGGCCCAGGCCGGCGCGGCAGGGTGATCGGCGGCGCGACCGGACGGCCGGTCTCCAGGTCGAGCAGGGTCACGGTGCGGTCGGCCCGTGCGACGTACATCTGCGGCCACGATCGCTCCACCACCCCGGTGAGGTCGGCGGGGCCGGGCACGACCGGCCCGAACAGCTCGCCGGCCAGGGTCCAGGCCCGCAGCAGGCGCCCGGTGGACACGATCACCCGCTCGCCGGCCAGCGCGTGCACGACCACGTCGTCGCCGGCCGGTGGGAGCTCGATCGGCGGCGCGACCAGATCATCGAGATCGATCAAGGTCAGGGGCTGGGTGTACGAGGACAGCGCCGCGTACGCCCGCCCGCCGATCACCCCGGTCACGAACCCGGTGACCTTCGACCGCACCTCGGTCCGGACCTGGCCCACCAGGACGCCGTCGGAGCGCCGCCAGAGCTTGAGCATCTGGCCCGGCCCGAACGTGACCAGCGCGTCGCCGAACGGGAGCACGCCGTACACGAGCTTGACGTGGGCCTGAACCGCCGGCCCGTCCTGCTCACCGGTGGTCACGTTCCACCGCCGCAGCTTCCCGTCGCTGACCCGGTGGGCCGTCCCGGCGCCGGTGACGGCCCGGATCTGCCCAGCGTCCGTCCAGGCGGCGAGCACCCCGGTGAAGTTGACGCCGGTCGCCCGCGGCGGCGTCAGCATCCGGTCGCCGGAACGGGCCAGAATCGTCCCGCCCTCGTCCACGCTGACCACCACGTCGCCCCGATCGATCAGGGCCAGGGCGCTGATCCGCTGCTCGTGACCCGGTCCCCGCTCGACCGGCCGGTCGAGGTCCCACAGGGCGACCACCCCGTCGTACGCCGAGGCGGTGAGCAGCACCTCGCGCCCCGCCCAGCGCACCGCCCGCAGCTCGGCGTGACCGACCGGACCGGCGATCGGGACTCCGCCGGGCCACAGGTGGACGCGCCAGGCCGTGGCGACGGCCACGACACCGCCGACCGCGGCCAGGACCCCGGACGAGTGGCCCCAGATCAGCATCGGCGACTCCGCCACCCGATGATGCGCCTCCACGACCGGACCGAGCAGCTCACCGGTCGCCGGGTCGAACGTCGCGATCGTGTCGAAGCCGTAGGTGACGGTCACCCGGTCGCGGCCGTCGACCACGGCCAGGGCGACGGTCCTGACCCGGGGCAGGTGCGGCTGACGCAGCCGGTCGGGGTCCAGGGCGGCTGGCGTTCGCAGCGGCAACCGGGTGCCGTCCCGCGGATCCCACTGCGCCAGGCCCTCGTCGCCGCCGGTCAGCAGCACGACCTTCCCGTCAGCGCGGCGGCCGGACCAGATCGGGAAACGCTTGTGGTCGTCCAGCCGCCCCAGGTCGGCGCCGTCCGGCAGCGACCAGCGCCGCACGTCGCCCCTCGGGCCCTGGGTCACGGCGATCAGCCGCGCGCCGTCCGGCACCAGGTGCAGGTCGTGGGCCCGGTGATCGCCGAGCAGCACCGTCGCCACGATCCGCCGCCCGGCCACGCTCCACACCCGCAAGGCCACGCCGTCCTCGATGGTGACCAGCACCGGCTCGCCGTCGAGCACACCGAAGGCCATCCGGCCGGCCCAGTTGCCGGCGGGTAGTTCGGTCACCTCGCCGGAGACCACGTCCCAGACCCGGAGGCGCGGCGCGGCATCCTCTTTCACGCAGACCGCCAGCAGCGGCCGCCGGTCGTCGTCGTGCCAGGCCACGCTGGTCGGATGCCGGTGCGCAGCAGCTTGACCAGCCGGGGATCGCGGTCCGTGGCACTGGCCCAGGCCACCCGCCACGGACCGCGGTCGATGTCCATCGGCTAGTCGGTGCCGGACTCCAGGGCGGCGCGGTCCAGGGCGTCCGGGTCGACCGGCACGTCCTCGCCGGCCTCGCTGTGCCGGGCGATCGCCGCGGCGCCACCGGCCGCCAGCTCGCCGATCAGGCCGTTGCCGGGCTGCAGCTGACCGTGCGACGCGTACTGTTCGAGCATGCTGCGCGAGTCCGCGATGTCGAGGTTGCGCATGGTCAGCTGGCCGATGCGGTCGTCCGGCCCGAACGCCGGGTAGTGGCTGCGCTCCATCGACAGCTTCTCGGGGTGGTAGCTGAGCAGCGGCCCGGTGGTGTCCAGGATCGAATAATCCTGACCGCGGCGCAGGCGCAGGGTGACAGTGCCGGTGATCGGGTAGCCGATCCACCGCTGCATGCTCTCGCGCAGCATCAGCGCCTGCGGGTCGAACCAGCGGCCCTCGTAGAGCAACCGGCCGAGGCGGCGGCCCTCGGTGTGGTACATGGCCACCGTGTCCTCGTTGTGGATGGCGTTGAGCAGGCGTTCGTACGCGATGTGCAGCAACGCCATGCCCGGCGCCTCGTAGATGCCGCGGCTCTTGGCCTCGATGATGCGGTTCTCGATCTGGTCGGACATGCCCAGCCCGTGCCGGCCACCGATCTGGTTGGCCTCGTGCACCAGGTCGACCGGCGAATCGAACGAGCGGCCGTTCAACGACACCGGCCGGCCGTGCTCGAACGCGACGGTGACGTCCTCGGCGGCGATCTCGACCGCGGGATCCCAGAACCGGACGCCCATGATCGGGTCGACGATCTCGACCGACGTGTCCAGGTGCTCGAGCCGCTTGGCCTCGTGGGTGGCACCCCAGATGTTGGCGTCGGTGGAGTACGCCTTCTCCTGCGCGTCCCGGTAGGGCAGGTCGCGCTGGCTCAGCCAGGCCGACATCTCGTGCCGCCCGCCCAGCTCGGCGACGAACTGCTCGTCCAGCCACGGCTTGTAGATCCGCAGGACGGGGTTGGCCAGCAGGCCGTAGCGGTAGAACCGCTCGATGTCGTTCCCCTTGAAGGTGGAACCGTCGCCCCAGATCGAGATGTCGTCGGAGCGCATCGCCTGCACCAGCATGGTGCCGACCACGGCCCGGCCCAGCGGCGTGGTGTTGAAGTAGGCCTGACCACCGGACCGGATGTGGAAGGCCCCACAGGCCAGCGCGGCCAGCCCCTCCTCGACCAGCGCGGTGCGGCAGTCGACCAGGCGGGCGTTCTCGGCGCCGTAGGTCAGGGCGCGGCCGGGCACGTCGCTGAGGTCGGGTTCGTCGTACTGGCCGACGTCGGCCGTGTACGAATACGGGACCGCGCCGCGCTCGCGCATCCAGGCCACCGCGACGGACGTGTCCAGACCGCCGGAGAAGGCGATTCCGATGCGTTCCCCGACCGGTAGCTTCCTGAGGACCTTCGACATGCTGATCAGCCTAGGGGCTGCCCTCTCCCGGCCTCTGCCAGGCCCTGATGTAGTCCACGTGTTTGGACGCGACGCTCGTACCCGCCGCCGGTGGGATCTTGGAGTAGACCGCGAGGTTGGAGATGATGTTGGTCGGGCCGTCCGAGGTCGCCGGGGACGAGCACACCTGCATGCCGTCGACGTACCAGGTGGTGCCGGACGGCTCGACGGCCACGCCGTAGGTGTGCCAGTCGCCGCTCGGGTCGAAGTCGGGCCGGAACTCGCAGCGGGCGCGCGGGCCGGAGTACTGCGTGCCGTAGAGCCGGCCGTGGTTGTCGGAGTAGAACTCGTACACGTCGGTCTCGGTGTGCCGGTCGACCCCGCGCGCCTGCCAGGTCCAGAAGGCCGGCCAGAAGCCCCGGGCCGAGGGGAGCACCGACCGCTCCTCGAGGTAGCCGTACTGGAACCGGTACGAGGGCGCGCTGCTGATCAGGCACGACGTCCACGCGTAGCGGGTGCCGCCGGGCGAGGTCACCGGCTGCCGGCGGGCGACCATGACCAGCACGTTCTCCCGGACCTGGCAGTTCGCCGCCTGGTTCCACTCGAGCTGCTGGTTGCCGGGGTTGCCGCGGCCCGCGTCGGGTTCGGCCGTCGAGTGGTCGTCCCAGCGGCTCCGGTCCAGCGTGCTGCCGGCGAACTCGTCGCTGAAGACGAGTTCCCAGCCGGCGCCCTGACCGACCGGCAGCGGCGGGCCGTCGTTCGGGCCGGACGACGCGGGTGGCGGGGGCGCCGGGACCGGTTCGGCGGCCGGAGTCGGACTGCTGCACGCGGTCAGCAGCACCACGGCGGCGAGGAGCACGCGGCGCATCGGGACCCCCTCAGAACGTGAACGGCAGACGAGCGATCCGGTTGTCGAAGCTCGACGGCGCCATCTCGGCCGCGCCGGTCGCGCGGATCGCCGGCATCCGGGCCAGCAGTTCGCGGAAGATCGCCGTGATCTCCTGCCGGGCCAACGAGGTACCGAGGCAGAAGTGCGGCCCGCCGCCACCGAATCCCACGTGCGGGTTCGGGCTCCGGGTGACGTCGAAGGCGTCCGGGTCGCCGAACACCGCCTCGTCCCGGTTGGCCGACGAATAGAACAGCATCACGTCCTCGCCCGCTTTCACCACGGTGCCCTCGAACGAGTGGTCGCGGGCCAGGGTGCGGCGGAACTGGATGATCGGCGAGCTGTGCCGCACCACCTCCTCGACGAAGCCGGCGCCGTGCCCGGCGAAGTCGGCCAGCAGCAGCGCCCGCTGATCCGGGTGCTCGGTGAGTAGCCGCAGCCCGTGCGCGATCGTGTTGCGGGTCGTCTCCACCCCGGCGACCAGCAGCAGCGAGAAGAACGAGCCCAGTTCGCGGGCGTTCAGGCCGGCGCCGGCCAGCGCCGAGATCAGGTCGTCGGCCGGCTCGCGGCGGCGCTGCCGGGCCACCTCGGCCACGACCAGGTGCAGACGGGCCAGGGCACGCAGATTCTTCCCGGGTACGCGCAGCCGCCCGCCGGTCCGCTCGGTGGTGTGATCCACCTGCGCCCGCACCTCGGGCCGGTACGACTCCGGGATGCCCATCATGTCGCAGATCACCGCGAACGGCAGCCGCCCCGCCACCGCCTCGACGAAGTCGCCGGGCCGCCGCTCGCGCACGTCCTCGGCGATCCGCGCGGCCAGGTCGGTGACGTCGCCGGCGATCCGGCTGACCACGCGCGGGGTGAACGCCTTGCTCACCACGCCGCGCAGCCGGGAGTGCCGCGGGTCGTCCAGGTTCACCATCGAGTCACCGAACACGGCCCGCACCCAGCGCGGCGGCCGCGGCGTCGTGACACCGGTACCGCTGAGGAAGACGTCACCCCGCCGGCTCGCCTCGACCACGTGCGCGTGCCTGGTCAAGGCCCAGAAATCCCCGAACTTCCGCGGTACGCCCAGAGCCCGCAACTCGCGGAACGCGGCCAGCCGTTCCCCCTCGGGCAGCCGCCAGAACCCCGGGTCGGCCAGGTCGTACGCGAACGTGGTCACCATGCCGCGAACTCCTTCCGGCCGCGCAGCACCGCGGTCGTCTCGGCGGCCAGCCGGTCGAAGGTCAGCCGCAGGTCGAATCGGGCGGCGTGCCGGGCCGCCGCCGCGCTCTCCCGCCGCAGCAGGTACGGGCTGGTCAGCCGCTCGGCCACCGCCCCGGCCAGGGCAACCGGATCCTCGGCCGGCACCCGGGCGCCGACGTCGGGCGCGACCACCTCGGCCAGCCCCGGGATGTCACTCACGACCACCCCGCGCCCCCGGGCGAACGCCTCCAGCACGGTCAGCGCCAGCCCTTCCCAGCGCGAGGGCAGCACGACCAGGTCGGCCGCGGCCAGCCACGGGCGGACGTCGGTGCTCGCCCCCGCGTACCGCACGCCCGGGACGCTCCGGTCCCGCAGAGCCGGCAGCAGATCGCCGTCTCCGACCACCGCCAGCCGCGCTTCCGGGCACCGCCGCCGCACCTCCGGCCACGCCGCGAGGAGAACGTCCTGCCCCTTCTGCCGGGTGACCCGCCCGACACACACCGCCAGCGGCGCGATCAGATCCAGCCCGAGCGCACGCCGAGCGTCCGCGCGGTCCTTCTCGGTCGCCGACCGGAACCGCCCGAGATCGACCCCGTTGCGCACCACCGCGAACCGCCCCCGCACGCCCTGCGTTCGTCCCTCCTCGGCCTCGGCGTCACCCACGCAGAGGAAGAGGTCGGTCCAGCGGGCGGCCCGGCGTTCCCAGGCCAGCGTGGCCCGCCGCAGCGCCCCTTCGACGGCGAGCCAGGACCAGCCGTGCGGCTGGAACAGCACCGGTCGTGGCCCCCGGCCGAGCCGCCCGGCCAGCCCCGCCTTGGCCGCGTGCAGATGCAGCACGTCCGGGCGGACCCGTTCAGCGATCCGGCGCAGCCGCAACGTCTCCGGCAGCGACTCGGCCCCCGGGCCGCGGACGGCGGGCCAGCGCAGCCGCCGCACGCCCGCCCGGATCAGGTCGTCGGCCAGCCGCCCGCCGTCGGGGCAGGCGACGGCGACGTTCCAGCCGCGGGCGAGCTGGTCGAGGCAGGCGGCGAGCACATAGCCGGCCACGCCTCCCTCCCGTGGCTGGGCGACGTGCAGCACGGTGACGGTCATGGCTTCGCCGCCCCTTTGCTCTGCGCACCGGTGGTCGCCCCCGAACCGGGCGGTCCGGGCGCGCCGGCGGGCGGGGTCAGGCCTCGGGCCAGCGGTTCAGCGTTTTCCGAGCTCGCGTCGGCGATCTTGAGTTTGCTCTGCTCACCAATGGTTGCAGGGGTGCGGCGGGGGGTGAGGGTGGCGGCCAGGCCTTCGGTGCGGAGGCGGTTGCGGAGCTGGCGGATCCAGGGGGCGTGAGTCTTGAGCGAGGCGATCAGGCGGCGCCGGGCCAGGACGCCGCGCGCGTACGCGGTGCCACCCGCGCTGCCCGGGCGGACCAGCAACAGCCGCCGGTTGCGGACCTCGGACGGGCGCCAGGTCGACTTGTGGGCCTCGTCGCCGCGCAGCATGCTCATCGTCGGCCGGTCCAGCCGGTCGGCCAGGCCCAGGGCGTCGGCGAGCAGCATCGTGGTGACGTCGATCCGCCCGCGCAGCGCCGGGTCGACGCCGAACAGATAGCCGCCGACCAGGTCGTTGCCGATCAGCAGCAGGGACGAGGCCTGCAGCCGGCCGGCGAAGCGGTACTCGATCAGTGCCGCGTGACCGGACTCGATCATCGCCGTGACCGACCGGGTCAGGTGCTCGGCGAACGCCGCGGTGCGGTGGGCGGGGTTGCCGCCGCGGCCTTCCCACTGCTTCTGGTGCAGGCGCAGCAGTTCCGCCACGGCCGGACCGGCGGAGGCGGCGGGCACGGTGGTGATCTCGGGGGCAGCCTTGCGGAGCTGGTTGAGGCGGCGGCGGACGGTCTTGCGGGAGTGCGCCGGCAGCGCCGCGACCAGGTCGTCGAACGGGCCGGCGGCCAGCTCCAGGCAGAGTGAGCCGGGGGTTTCGAAGACCCGGCCGGGCCAGGCGGGTACGAGCAGCCGCGCGGTCGCCGCGCCGGGGCGGGCCTCGCCGAAGTCCATCGTGTGCCAGCCGCGGTCCCGGATCAGCGCGGTGGCCAGCACGTGGGCGGCAGCAGCGGCCTGTTCGTCGTCGAGCAGCACGTCGGTGAAATCGGTGAGGTCGCCGCCGATCGGGACCAGCACCCGCCCGCGCAGCGCGAAGGCGGCCGCGGCGACCAGCGTGCCGCCGTGCCGGACCAGGAAGACCCGGAGGGCGCCGGACCGGCCGTACGAGCGCCACCAGGAGTGCAGCCACGCGTACGACTGGAAGGGTGCTGCCCCGGCGCAGCGCGCGTGCAGGCCGTCCCAGTCGGCGGCGAGTCCGGCGAGGGCGGCGTCGCCGCGACGGATCTCCACGGACCACGCGGCGACGGCGGCGGGCTGGGCGATCGACGCGGTCATTTCTCCTCCACCCGGAACACGACGGCCCGGCCGACCACCCGGACCGGTTCCTTGCCGGGCTCGTCCGGCCGGTCGGCGGACGATTCGACCGGGGTCGCGGTGAGCACCTTCTGTTTGGCCCGGGACACCCCGGAGAAGCTGAGGATCTCGGCCGGTTCCTCGGTGTAGGGCTCGGCGACGACGGTCTCGCCGACGGGCGCGGCGGAAGCGCCGGTGGCGGAGGCGCCGGCGGTGGAGAAGACGGTGGTGGGGGAAGCGTCGGTGGTGGAGAAGACCGAGGCGGAGGAAGCGCCGGTGGTGGACGAGGCGGAGGCGGGCGAGCCGCGGCCCACTCCGGCGAGTACGGCCAGCCCGCCGATCAGCAGACCGGCGGCCGCCCCGACGGCCAGTTCCATCGGCGGCTTGGGTGAGGTCGGCCGGGCCGGTGGCGTGGCCGCGGCCAGCATCGCCAGCCCCACCCGGGTCTCGCCCTTGCGGGTGTCGCCCAGAGCGATCAGCCCGTTGGCGACCGCGTTGGCCACGGTCGCGGTGCGGTCCGGCGACGTGCCGGTGGCGGTGATCTCGATGACCGGAGCGTCCGGTGAGGTCGACGCGGTCACCCGGCTGAGGCCGGACCGGTCGGCGCCCAGGGTCTGCCCGGCGGTGGCCAGGATCGGGCCGGTGGTGGCGATGCGCCCGTACGCCTGCGCGTAGTTGAGCGCGACGATGGGTTCGGCCCCGGCGCCGATCGTGACCACGTACGCCTTGGCCGTGTAGGTCGGCGTCTTGACCGCCGCGTAGGTGGCGCCGGCCCCACCGCCGAGCGCCGTGAGCAAGAGCAGCAACCCGAAGCGGCGGACCAGCCGCCGCAGGATCTCCCGTGATTTCACCCGCGTGCTCCTTTGATCTGAACCAGGTGCGGGACCCGCCGCCGAGGGCGGGCGGCGAGCCGTTCGTAGAGGTGGCCGATGGCGGAGGACAGGACGCCGGTGTCGAAGCGGGCCACGACGTCCGGTACCGGCAGCCGGCCCCCGCCGCGTTCGGTGAGGCTGGCCAGTTCGGCCCGCAGGGTGCGGGGCAGCGCTTCCGGATAGGCCGAGAGCCGGCGGGCCCCGGGTACGCCGGGCGGGGTCAGCTCGTCCAGCGGCGGGCAGTCGGCGTAGAGGGCGGGCAGCCCGCAGGCCAGCGCCTCGAGCACGGCCAGCCCGAACGTCTCGGCGTCGGACGGCGACGCGAACACGTCCATCGCGCACAACATCTCCCGCGCGTGCCCGACGGCGCCGGCGAACACCACCCGGTGCCCGACGCCGTGCAGGTCGGCCACCTCTTCCAGGGCGGAGCGGGCCGAGCCGTCCCCGACCAGCAGCAGGGTCACGCCGGGGATCTCGGCGACGGCCCGGATCAGCCGGTCGAAGTGCTTGGCCGGTTCGAGCCGGCCGACGCCGCCGACGACCACCGCGTCCTGTGGGATGCCGAGCCGGGTCCGGGCGGCCCAGCGCAGCCGCGGGTCGAACGTGAACTCGTTCGCGTCGATTCCGTTGGGCACCACCGCGATCCGCCCGGGGCGGACACCCCACGCGCGGAGCCGGGCGGCGACCGCTTCGGAGACGGCGACGGTGGTGTGGCCGAGGCGTTCGGTGGCGCGGTAGAGCAGGCGGACGCCGAACGAGGTGGGCCGGCCTTCGATGAGGTGGTCGCCCAGCGAGTGCTCGGTGGCCACGATCGTCGGCACGCCGGCCAGCCGGGCGGCGACCCGGCCGAACAGGCAGGCGCGGTAGAGGTGGGTGTGCACCACGTCGTAGCGGCCGGCCCGGATCAGCCGGCGCAGCCGGGGCAGGGCGGTGAGGTCGTGGTTGTGCTTCATGGTGAGCTCGTGGACGGTGGTGCCGTCGGCCCGGATCGCCTCGGCCACCGGGCCCGGGTTGGACAGGGTGACCACGTCGCAGTCGTGCGGCAGCCGGCGCAGCAGCAGGCGTAGTTGGTGTTCGGCGCCGCCGGCGTTCAGCCCGGTGATGACGTGCAGGACGCGCATCAGGCCGCCCTGCCCGCGGTCAGCCGGTGCCGGGCGAGCTTGGCGTAGAGGCGCGGGGCGGCGTCCCGGTCGCCGATGAAGGTGCGCGGGATCGCGTACCGGCCGGCCACCGGGGTCGTTTGCACGGCGCAGGCGTAGTCGTAGCCGGCCGCGCGGACCGAGGCGACCTCGCGTTCACCGACCGCGCCGTACGGGTAGCAGAAGCCGCTGACCTCCTGCCCGGCGAGGTCGGTGAGTAACTCCTTGCTCAGGCGGGTCTGCAGCAGGAGGTCGTCGTCGGCCGTGGCCGGGAGCCGGATGTGGGTGAGGCTGTGCGAGCCGATCTCCATGCCGGCCGCGACCACGGTGGCCACGTCCAGGGCGGTCATCAGGTTCTTGCGCGGGCCGGGGACGTCCCACGAGTTGTGGCCGCCGAGCGAGCCGGCCACCACGTAGACGGTCGCGGTGAAGTCGTAGGAGATCAACAGCGGCAGGACTTCGCGTACGAAATCCGCGTACCCGTCGTCGAAGGTCAGACCGACCAGGCCGGAGCCGCGCCCGGCCCGCCGCGCCGCGAGCAGCTCGCGCATCGACACCCCGCGCCGGCCGCGCCGCCGCAGCCAGCGCAACTGCCGCTCGAACCGGCGCGGGCTGACGGTGACCAGGTAGGGGTCCTCGGTGTAGGGCTCGACCGAGTGGTACATCAGCACCAGGGGCATGGGTGTGAGGTCAGCGTCCACTTCGGATCCTCCGGGAAAGCTTGGCCACCACGGTGGTGGCCTCGTCGACTCCGGCCAGCCGGGCCAGCCCGGCGAAGCCGACCAGCACGACCACGCCACCGGCCACGGCGATCACGGCCGAGGGGAGGCCGGCCAGCGCGCGGCCGGTCAGCCAGCCGGCCGCGCCCGCACCGGCGGCGGCGACGCCCAAGCGCAGGACGGCCAGGCCGAGCACCTTCGCCGGCGGGGCGAACGAGCGCAGCCCGAACAGCAGCAGCACCGCGGCCGTGCTGATGCCCAGGCCGTTGGCCGCGGCGATGGCGTACGCGCCGAACGACCCCACCCCGGCCACCGCCACCACGGCGGTCACCGCCAGCCCGGCCCCCATCGCGCCGGCCGGGAACCATCGGCGTCCGGTGCCCGCGTAGAACGGCCGGGACAGTGCGGTGACCAGCACGTGGCCGAGCAGCCCGAGGGCGTACACGCGCATGATCCCGGCGGTGGCGGCGGTGTCGGCGGCGGTGAACTCGCCGTGTTCGAGCAGCACGTGCACGATGTGCGGGGCGAAGACGACGAGGTACGCGGCGGCCACGAAGATCAGCGCGGTGACCGTACGCAGATCGGCCTCGAGCCGCCGCCGCGCCGCCTCGGCCTGCCCCTCGGCCATCGTCCGGGCCAGCGCCGGGAAGGTGACGGTGCAGATCAGCAGGGCCACCAGCATCGGGATCTGGGCGACCTTCTGCGCGTAGTTGAGGTGCGAGATGGTGCCGGCGGCCAGCGCCGAGCCGAGGAACCGCTCGATGAAGACCTGCGCCTGCCGCAGCAGCGTGTACACCGTGATCGGCAGGAACGCGGCCAGCGACACCGTGGCCGCGCGGGAGCGCCAGTCGCGCGGAAGGCCGACGTGCCGCAGGAAGCTGGGCAGTTGCACCAGCACCATGAAGACGCTGCCCAGCGCCACCCCGGCGGCCGCACTGACCACGCCCAGCCGGCCGTGCAGCGTCCACATCAGGGTCAGGATCCCGATGTTGTACGCCAGATGGATGGCGGCCGGGGCGCCGAAGATGTTGCCGGCCCGCAGCGCCGCGCTGACGTACCCGGTGATGCCGAAGGTCAGCACCGTCACCGAGGTCAGCCGGGTGCAGGTGACGGCCAGCTCCGGGTCGGCCAGCCCGGGCGCGATCAGGTGCACCAGCCACGGCGCGCACAGGAAGGTGAGCGCGGACAGCAGGCAGAGCACCGCGAGGATCGGCGGGAACGTGGCCGCGACCACCTTCCGCGCCGACACCGCCCGGCTGAACAGCGGGATCATCAGCAGCGACATGCCGCCCTCGACGACCACGGCGAACGCGGTCTCGGGCACGGTCCACGCCACCAGGAAGGCGTCCGTGCCCCCGTCGGCGCCGAAGAACCGGGCCAGGAACAGGTCGCGGACGAACCCGAGGAGCGAGCCGGACAGCGTGACGACCAGCGTGATCATGGTCGCCTGGACGAGGGTCTTCCGGACGCGCGGGGTGGCGGTCATGACGTCTCCCGGGTTCGGGGGCGGGGGATGATGACGCGGCGGCGGACCACGATGCCGAGCAGGGTGGCCATCAGGACGGTGCTGGGGCCGGCGCCGATGTCGCCGTACATCCAGTCGATCAGCGTCCACACCATGAGGGCGGGTGCGGCCAGATCGAGAAAGCGTTCCTCATCCCCACCCCACCCCCAGTGGTAGCCCCGAGCGGTGTCCGGGGCCCGGTCGCCGCTCGGGGCTACCACTGGGGGTTTGGGTGGTGGGCGGCGCGGGCGGACGGCTCCCACGGCCAGGGTCACGAGCAGGCTGCCGAAGGCGACGATGCCGATCGTGCCCTGTTCGCTGAGCACCATCAGGTACTGGTTGTGGGGCGACATCAGGGCCTGGCGCGTCACGCCGGAGCCGGCGTCGCCGACGTCGCTGCCGGCCGACAGCTCCACACTGGCGTAGCTGTCCCGGTAGGCGACGAAGTCCTTCATGCCGACGCCGGTCACCGGATGGTCGGCCCAGATCGCGCGGGCCGCCGCCCACAGGGCGTACCGGTCGCGGACCGACTGGTCGGGCGCGCTGCCCACCGCGACGATGCTGGTCAGTCGCTGGTCGAGGCGGCTGCCGGACGGGTCGCCGCCCGATCCGGCCGACCACATGAGAATGGCGGCCCCGAGGACCGCCATCACGCCGAGGAACGCCGCCGCGCGCCAGTGCCAGGCGAACAGCAGCATGAGCACGGCGGCGGCGGTGGCGATCCAGGCGCCCCGGCTCAGGGTGAAACCCAGGGCCAGGACCAGGAATCCGCACACCGCGAGCAGACCGGAGCGGGACCGGCCGGGCCGTGCCAGGGCCAGCGCGAGGGTGATCACCAGCCCGTAGCCGACCAGGGCGGCCAGGGCCATGATCTGCTCGGCGCCGAACGTGCCGACGGCGCGGACGAACTCGCCGCCGTACGAGGCGCCGGTGCCGGAGAGGTACTGGTAGACGCCGTAGGCCCCCTCGACCACGGTGACCGCGACTATCGCGCCCGCGGTGAGCAGCACGTCGAGCCGGTCGCGCAGGGACATGGCCACCGCCACCGGCACCAGGACGAAGATCTCGGCGTACCGGATGAAGCCCACGGCCGAGGCGACCACGTCGGCGGCGATCACGGTGGCCAGGGCGAAGGAGAACAGCGCGGCGGCGAACGGCAGCCAGCCCCGCCCGGCCACGGCCCGGTCGCCGCGCAGCAGGTTGACCGCGACCACCGCGACCAGCAGGCCGGCGATCAGGTCGGCGGCGGTGATCCGGCCGTCGCCGGTGAGGTTGCCGATCTCCGGGGGCAGGCAGACCACGCCGATGCTGGCGACGATCAGGATGCTGGGCCGTTCCACGGTCTTCTGGATGGTCGCCAGCAGCACGGCCATCGGTGCCAGCAGGATCCGCTGCGGGGCGTCGAACCGGTGGCGCCGGCGTTCGGCCAGGGGCGCGGTGAGCAGGTCGTCGAGGGTGGTCATGTCAGACCCGGTGGATGCTGAGCATCGAGCCGACCGTACGCAGAATGATCTTGATGTCGAGCCCCAGCGACCAGTGCTCGATGTAGTGGTTGTCGAACCGGACCCGCTCCTCGATCGAGGTGTCGCCGCGCAGTCCGTGGATCTGGGCCCAGCCGGTGATCCCGGCCGGCACGCGATGCCGGTCGGCGTATCCGGCGTAGGTGCGCTGGAACTGGTCGACGAAGAATTGCCGTTCCGGTCGCGGGCCGACCAGCGACATCTCGCCGCGCAGCACGTTCACCAGCTGGGGCAGCTCGTCGAGCGAACTGAACCGCAGCAGCCGGCCCACCCGGCCGAGCCGCAGGTCGTTGTCGATGTTCCACTTGACCTGCGACTCGCGGTCGTCGGCGGGGGTCAGCGAGCGGAACTTCAGGATGGTGAAGGGCTTGCCGTCCCGGCCGACCCGCTCCTGTCTGAACAGCACACCGTTGCGCCGGGACTCGACCTTGACGGCCAGCGCGCAGAGCAGGAAGACCGGGGCCAGCAGCACCAGGCCGGCCAGGGCGCCGGCCACGTCGATCAGCCGCTTGAGCACCCAGCGCCGCAGCTGGGCCGGTTCCGGGCGCAGCCGGGCGAGCGGGATGCCGCGGACGAACTCGGTCCGTCCACCCCCGACGGCCAGTTCGAACAGCCGCGGCACCACGTGCACTGTCACCCCGTAGCGGCGGCACCGGCGCAGCGTGCGGACCAGGTCGGAGTCGGGGATGGCGGGAAAGGCGACGATCAGGTGCAGCGGCTTGTACCGGGCGACCGCGCGTTCCAGGTCGGCGGCCGGGGCGAGCACCGGCAGGGTCGGCTGGTGCAGCGCGGGCGGGCCGACGAAGCCGACCGGGGCGATGCCGTACGTGCGGTCCTCGCGCAGCGCGTCGGCCACCCGGACGGCGAAGTCACCGCCGCCGACGACGATCGCCGCGCGCCCGGGTCGCCGCCGGCGGTGCCGTCGGATCAGGCGATAGGCGAGGGTACGGGCGGCCACCACCGACGCGAACAGGCCCGCGGCCCAGACCGGCGGCACCACGACCAGGGCCCGGGGCGCCCAGCCGGACGGGTCGGCCAGCAGGGCACCGCCGGCCACCACCACGGCGGTGGCGACGGCGATGCGGGGCAGGTCATCGAGGACGGAACGGGTCAGCCGGGAGCGGTAGAGGCCGGCCAGGGCCAGCGTCAGGATCAGCGCGGCGGGTGCGATGACGCCGGTGAGGTACGCGATCGCGGCGATCGCGGAACCGTCGAGCAGGAGCAGGAGTATGGCCTCGCCGAGACCGGCCGAGGCGGCGCGGACCGGGACGACCGGGAGGGGTAAGGGGATCGAGGGGCATTCGGTCAACGCCGGGGCGGGGCCGGCGGTGGCTCGTCCCCACCGGACCACGGAAGCGAATTGGTACACGGTCTCCCCCGTTCGCGACGGCTTCGCGGAAAAGCGTCGCAGTCACGCCGGGGCGTCCATCAGTATCAGAAGTCATGTGAAACGCGATTCAATTTCATGTTCATTGGTCCACTGTTCCCGGGTCAGGGCGTACTCCACGTCGCCCAGTTCGTCGCCGGGAATCTTGTCCGGCCACTCGGCGTGGAAGGTGCGGAGGTAACGCAAACCGGCCTTCTCCATCACCCGGCGGGACGCGGTGTGCACGGCCATCGTCTCGGCGAAGACCCGCTCCACACCCAGGTCGGCGAAGGCCTTGTCGATCAGCGCCCGGGTGCCCTCGGTGGCGTACCCCCGGCCCCAGACGTCCCGCCGGAACCGGTAGCCGATCTCCGCGCCGGGCGGCGACGCGCGCCGGCGTCCCGGCCGCAGATGGAACCAGCCGACGAACCGGCCGGCCGCCTTCTCCTCGACCGCCCAGTAGCCGAAGCGGCCCGGCCGCGAATACCAGGACAGCATGTACGGCAGGACATCGTCGCGGATCTCCTGCGCGCTGGTCGCCCGCCCGCCGTTGAGGTGGAACATCACCTCGGGGTCGCTGTCCAGCTCGACCAGCGCGGTCACGTCGCGGTCCTCGAACTCACGCAGACGGAGCCGCTCGGTCTCCAGGAACACAGCCATGTGGCCCACCCTAGGAGATCGTGAAGACGGAGGCTTTGACCTCGCCCCGGCCGGAATTCGCGATGCAGTGGATCAGGGTGTCGGTGGTGCCCGAGAACTGCATCGGCCAGGCGCTGATCTCCCAGCCCTCGACCTGGGCCCGGTCCTTGGCCCGGGCCCGCATCGCCGCCCGCGAACAGGCCTTCCGGACCGTGGCGTCGGACTCGATCAGCTCGGTCTGATTGCCGTCCAGCGCGCCCGGCGGCGGGTCGATCGCGGCGAACGTCTCCCAGTAGTGCTCCTGGGTGCACTGCGCCTTCCGCGGCATCTCGGCCCGGCCGCTCAACCCGAGCAGGCCGCCCCAGCACATCTCCTCGGCCGGGCACCAGCCCTGATCACACTTCTTGAAGTGCTCGGGAACGCGCGGTCCGCCCGCGTCCACCACCGGCGGGGCGTCGTCGCCGTAGGTGACACCGTTCAGCCTCAGGACCGCGCCGCCGGCGACCAGAAGAGCGACCACGGCCACGCCGGCCGAGACGATCACCGGCCACCGGCGGCCGGTCCGTCGCACCGGGACCCGGTCTCCGGCCAGGACGGCACGGGCCGCCTCGGCCAGCGTCGAGGCCGACGGCCAGCGGTCGCCCGGATCGGTGGCGAGCAGGCGGCCGACCACGGCGGCCACGGCCGGCGGAACGTCGGCCGGGAGCGGCGGCGGTGGGCCCTGAACGCGAGCCAACGCCACCGCGTAGGCGTTCTCGCCGGCGAACGGCTTGCGGCCGGACAGCATCTCGTACGCCGCGACGCCCAGCGCGTACAGGTCGCTCAGGGGCGTGGCCGGTTGACCCAGCACCTGCTCGGGCGAGAGGTAGGTGGGCGTGCCGAGCACCGCCCCCGAGACCGTTAGCCCGGTGCTGTCGCCGGCCCGGGAGATGCCGAAGTCGGTCAGCACCACCTGACCGTTGGGCCGGACCAGCAGGTTGGCCGGCTTGACGTCGCGGTGCACGATGCCGGCGTCGTGCACCGCCTGCAACGCGTCGGCCGCCTCGGCGATCATCCGTAGCACGTCCGGTGGCGCGAGCCGGCCGTGCCGGGCCACCGCCTGCGCCAGCGACTCGCCGTCGACGAACTCCATGACCATGAAGGTCACGCCGGCGTCCTGGCCGTAGTCGTGGATGTTGGCGACGTTGGGGTGGCTGACCCCGGCCATCGCCCGCGCCTCGACCACGAACCGGGCGGCCAGGCCGGCCTGACCGGCCACCTCGGGCAACATCGCCTTCACCGCGACGGTCCGGCCGAGCACCTCGTCGGTGGCCCGCCAGACCTCACCCATCCCACCGGCACCGACCCGGCGGTCGAGCCGGTAACGCCCATCGAGGCGCATTCCGGGCTGCAGCACGATCATCCCTCTCATCGCCGACGCGACATCATGCACCAGACGTACGCGCCGCCGCGAGTCGCTTCCCTCAGGCGGGCCCGTACGCCGCCGATCTGACGGCCATGACCCTGGGGCGGCGCGATCGCGCGACCATCGCGCTGTACGCCGTCACCGTGCTCGGGGTGGCCTGGTGCGCGGCGCTGGCCCTGCTCGGCCGCGAGATCTGGCCGGTTGCCGGCACCCTGCTGATGGTGGCCAACCACCTGATCAGCGCCGCGATCATCCGGCGGGTGTCCGGCTCGGCCGCGCTGAGCCCGGCCGCCCGGCGCTACTGGCGTACGGTCGCCGGCGCCGTCGCCGCGATCGGCCTCGCGTTGCTGGTCCGGCCGGCCGGCCGGGCCGGTGTGCCCGGTGCGGCGGCCGGGGCCGAGGCGATCCACGCGCTCGGCGCGATCATGCTGGCCTGGGCGCTGATCCGGCTCCCCTTCGGCGCCGGCCGCGGCTTCCGCCTGGCCCTGGCCCTCGACTTCGCCATCACCGCGACCGCCGCCGCGACGGTCTTCCTGCACATCGCCGGCTGGGACAGCATGCACGCCGTCCGGCACTCGGCGGCCGGCCTGGCCACCATCGTCGCGTTCGTCGGCGTCACCACGATGAGCGTGTTCGTCGCGGTCAAGGTCGTGCTCACCGGCGACCGTACGCTTTCCCGGTGCGCCCTCCGCCGGATCGGCGCCGCCTCCCTGATCGGCGGGGGCGGTTCGGCCGTGGGCACCGCGCTGGGCGGCCCGGCCGGGCAGTTCGTGCTGCTCGCGGTCATCCCGGTGGCCGGCTGCCTGATCGCGCTGGCGGCCCGGCGGCACCTCGCCGACGCGCGGACCATGCCGCAGGAGGCCCCACGCCGGCGCACGTACAGTCTGCTGCCCTATCTCTCGATCGCCGTGGTCGACGGCCTGCTGATCCACACGATCGTCGCCGACGACGCCGACAAGCTGGCCGTGGCCCTGTTCGCGGTGGCCCTGACCGGCCTGGTCGTGCTGCGGCAGCTGCACACCTTCCGGGTCAACGACCGGCTGATCCGGCAGCTCGACGCCGGCCTGGTCGACCTGCGCGACGCCCAGGAGCGGCTCAGTCACGAGGCCTCGCACGACGCGCTGACCGGGCTGGCCAACCGGGTGCTGTTCGGTGACCGGGTGACCGCCTGCCTGCGCGGGCTGGACGGCGACCGGGCCTGCAGCGTGGTGCTGATCGACCTGGACGACTTCAAGACGGTCAACGACACCCTCGGCCACGCCGCCGGTGACGCGTTGCTGGCCGCGGTGGCCGAGCGGCTGCGGGCCGGGGTGCGCCCCTCGGACACGGTGGCCCGGCTGGGCGGCGACGAGTTCGCGATCCTCTTCGAGGGCGTCGGCGCGGAGCACGTCGACCGGGTGCTCCAGCGCATCGCCGAGTCGCTGCTGGCCCCGGTCGCGGTCGAGGAACGCCTTCTCTCGGTACGCGCCAGCTTCGGCGTCGCCGCGGGCCGGGCCGGCGACGACGCGGGCGAGCTGCTGCGCCGGGCCGACGTGGCCATGTACGAGGCCAAGCATCGCGGCGAGGGCGGCCACCAGCACTACACGGACGGCATGGAGTCCCGGGCGGCCGAACGGGCCCGCCGGGCCGCCGCCCTGCGCGCCGCGCTCGACAACGACGAGTTCGAGCTCTTCTACCAGCCGCAGGTCGCGTTGCCGGGCGGCGAGATCGTCGGCGCCGAGGCGCTGATCCGCTGGAACCACCCGTCGCGCGGGCTGCTCGGGCCGGCCGAGTTCATCGACGACGCCGAGCAGTCGAAACTGATCGTGCCGCTGGGCGCCTGGGTGATCGCCGAGGCGTGCCGGCAGGCGGCCGCGTGGCGGTCCAGGCCCGGCGCACCGTCGACGGTGTCCGTGAACGTCTCGGCCCACCAGCTGCAGGAGCCCGGACTGGCGCTCACCGTGGCCGAGGCGCTGACCGCGGCGTACCTGCCGGCCGAGGCCCTGACCGTGGAGATCACCGAGTCGGCGGCGGTCGGCGGCGGCGCCACCCGGCAGAACCTGCAGGACCTGCGCGAGCTCGGCGTCCGCATCGCGCTGGACGACTTCGGCACCGGCGCCTCGTCGCTGAGCCTGCTGCACGCCTGCCCGGTCGACGAGGTGAAGCTGGACCGCTCGTTCGTGCCCGGCGCCTCGTTCATCCCGGGCACCGTGGACGACGCCATCGCCCGCGCGGTGCTGCAGCTCGCGCACGCCTTCGGCCTGAGCACGGTGGCCGAGGGCGTGGAGACCGCCGAGCAGGCCGCCTACCTGGCCGAGCTGGGCTATCACAGCGCCCAGGGTTTCTATTATGCCCGCCCGGTGCCCGCACGCGAACTGGGCGGCGACCGCGTGGTCGCCGCCCAGTCCTCACTCGAGGGTTAGGCCGTGTCCGGCAGTCCAGCCGGGGCTGCGAAACACGGCCTGGTTCGCCGGTCTAGTCCATCGGCGGGTCGGCCAGCGGCCAGCCACCGGCGGCAAGCCGGCCCGAGACGCGCGCGACGTCCTCGGGACTGGCCGGCTTGAGCACCGAGTCGCGGATCATCTGCTCGATGTCGTCGGCGGTCACCGGCTCGTCGTTGAGGATCGCGTTGTCGGCCAGATCCTGGGCGATCTTGCGTACCTCGTCCTCGGTCAGCTTGCGCTGCAGGAGGCCGAGCAGCACCACGTAGTCCTGCTTCGGTACGCCCGTCGGGTAGCCCTGGCGGAGCCAGTCCACGGCCCGGACGACGAAGTTGGAGCGGATTTCGGTCACCTGGTTCTCCGCGTCACTTGTCGATGATGGTCGGGTAGATGTGCTCGAAGCTGAGCGCCTTGCCGAAGCCCGACACCACGATGAACAGGATGCCGAGGACGACCAGGGCCAGCACGATCAGGAAGAGGACCCAGCCGATCACGGTGCCGGCCGGGTTGGGCCGGGCCGACGAGTCCACCTCCGCCGCGCCACCCGCGCCCCAGGCCAGGGAACGGATGCCGAGCGCGAACAGCAGCGGCAGACCGGCGCCGAGCACGATGCCGGCGGCCAGTACCTTCCAGGCGCCCTCGAGGGCGAAGCCGAGGTTGTGCATGCTCAGACTCCCTCGGGGACGCGCTCGCGGGTGTCCGCGGACTGTTCGTCCCACTCGTCGTTGACGTTGTTGTGGTCGATCGGCTTCTGGCGCGACCGCAGGAACATGAAGGTGGCCAGGGCGAGCAGCACGATGAAGACGACCAGGGCGCCGGCCAGGCCGCCGATCAGGTGACCGATCCACCACATGACGCCACCGACGATCGCGGCCGCGGGCAGGGTGATCAGCCAGGCCGCGACCATGCGGCCGGCGACCTTCCAGCGGACCTGGGCACCGGGCTTGCCGACGCCGCTGCCGAGGATCGAGCCGGTGGCCACGTGCGTGGTCGACAGCGCGAAGCCGAGGTGGCTGGAGGCCAGGATGACCGCGGCCGAGGAGGCCTCGGCCGCCATGCCCTGCGGCGGCGCGATCTCGACCAGGCCCTTGCCCAGCGTACGGATGATCCGCCAGCCGCCGAGGTAGGTGCCGGCCGCGATGGCCAGCGCACAGGCGGCCTTGACCCAGAACGGCACCGCGTGGGTGTCGGTCCAGTCGCCCGAGGCGATCAGCGCGAGGGTGATGACGCCCATCGTCTTCTGCGCGTCGTTGGTGCCGTGGGCCAGCGAAACCAGCGAGGCGCTGCCGATCTGACCCCAGCGGAAGCCGTTGTCGGTGAACCGCGCGGCCACCCCGCTGACCGCCTTGTAGACCAGCCAGGTGCCGACGGCGGCCACGATGCACGCGATCACCGGCGACATCACGGCCGGCAGCAGCACCTTGCCGACGACGCCGTCGAGCTTCGAGCCGTCGCCGTTCCAGTTGACGCCGGCCCAGCCGAGACCGGCGATGGTGGCGCCGATCAGTCCGCCGAACAACGCGTGCGACGAACTCGAGGGCAGGCCCAGCAGCCAGGTCAACAGGTTCCAGACGATGCCGCCGACCAGGCCGGCCAGCACGATCAGGAGCAGGTCGAATCCACCGTTGCCGAGCAGCTCCGCCTTCGGCGCGCCCGACTTGTCCTGGATCTTGACGACCGCGTTCGTCACGGTCAACGCCACCTCGACGGAGAGGAAGGCGCCTACGAGGTTGAGGATGCCGGACAGTGCCACTGCCGTCTTTGGCCGCAGCGCCTTCGTGGCGATGGACGTGGCCATCGCATTCGCGGTGTCGTGGAAGCCGTTGGTGAAGTCGAAACCGAGAGCGGTGACGACGACCAGGGCCAGGATGATGGACTCGGTCACCCCCGCATCGTCACGCCCGCCTCAGGGGCACCGAAAGTGGGGATCATGGTCCGCACTGAACATTCGGCCGCGCGTCACTTACCTGTCACTTACCGGCCCCAGAGATCCCAGGATGTTCAGCCCGGCATCGGTTATGCCTCCGGCCCCGGGGGTGTAGCGGGGCCGGTCGAATCCCGGACGATCAACTCGGTGGGCAGGGCGACCAGCTCGGTCGCCCGGGCCAGCAACATGTCGACGGCGGCCCGGCCCGCGGCCGCGGTCGGTGTGGCCACCGTGGTCAGCCGGGGACGGGTCAGCCGGCTCAGCGCGATGTCGTCGATACCGGCCACGCTCACGTCCCCGGGCACCCGCAGGCCCAGGGCGTCCAGTCCGTCCATCAGGCCGACCGCCATCAGGTCGTTGTAGGCCAGCACGGCGGTCACCCCGGCCCGCTGGACCTGCTCGGCGACGGCCCGGCCGCCGTCGTCGGTCGGCTGGTTGGGCCCGATCACGACGAGCTCGAACCGGCCGGACCGCGCCGCCGACCGGGCCGCACGCCGGATCTCCTGGCTCGTCCACGACCCGCGCGGGCCGGTGACCAGCGCGATCCGGCGATGCCCGAGACCGGCGAGGTGATCGAGGGCGAGCCGGGCGCCCTGGGCCACATCCATCACCACGGCGGGCAGGCCGGCGATGCGCCGGTTGACCACGACCAGCGGCACCTCGCGGCTGAGCTGCTCGATCAGCCGGTCGCTGAGCCGCGGGCCGCACAGCAGCACGCCGTCGACCTGCTTGGCCAGCGCGCGGACCAGGTCTTCCTCGACCAGCGGGTCCTCATTGGTGTCGGCCACGAAGATGTGGTGGTCGTGCCGCCGGGCCTGGCTCTCGGCCGCCTTGATCAGCGGCGGGAAGAACGGGTTGGCGATGTCGGCCACGATCAGCCCGATGTTGAAGGTACGCCCGGTGATCAGCGCCCGAGCGGCCCGGTTGGGCCGGTAGCCGAGCTGTTCGGCGCAGGCCTGGACCCGGCTGCGGGTGGCCGCGTTGACCAGGTGCGGGGCGGAGAAGGTGCGTGACACCGTGGAGATGTGCACGCCGGAGGCCCGCGCGACATCCCGGATCGTGGCCGGCACCCGCCCACCCCCTTCGAAGGCCCCATTTTAGGCAAGCGGTTGCAGCGCCGGCCGGTCAGACCCTAGCGTCGCTGCAAAGGTTTGCTGTTTCCCCGTCCGCGTGGCCGATCTGCTCGACCTCAGCAACACGCCATCGACAAGGGCCGAACCCATCCGCCGAAGCATCCAGGGAGCCGACGCATGACCCGCATCAAGTCCGTCACCGTGCACGACGTCCGCTTCCCGACCGCGGCGGCCGGTGACGGCTCCGACGCGATCAACCGGGGCGACTACTCGGCCGCGTACGTCGAACTGCACACCGACGGCCCGCACGTCGGCGCCGGGTTCACCTTCACCAACGGGCGCGGCAACGAGGTGGTGTGCGCGGCGATCCGGGCTCTGGCGTACCACGTGACCGGTTTTGATCTGAGCGAGCTGACCGGGCCGGACTTCCTCCGGTCGCTGACCGCCGACCCGCAGCTGCGCTGGCTCGGCCCCGAGAAGGGCGTCATCCACCTGGCCACCGCGGCGCTGGTCAACGCGGTCTGGGACCTGCGCGCCAAGGAGGCCGGGCAGCCGTTGTGGCGGCTGCTGGCCGAACTGCCGACCGCCGAGTTGGTGGCGAGCATCGACTTCCGGCACATCGCCGACGCGCTGACCCCGGACGAGGCGGCCGCGCTCCTGGACCAGGGCCGGGACGGGATGGCCGAACGGCTGGCCGAACTGGAACGCGACGGGCTGCCCTCGTACACCACCAGCGTGGGTTGGCTCGGCTACCCCGATGAGAAGGTGCGTGCGCTGGCCCGGGCCGCGTACGACGACGGCTGGCGGGCGATGAAGATGAAGGTCGGCGGCGACATCGAGGACGACGTACGCCGGGCCGGGCTGATCCGCGCCGAGATCGGCCCCGGCGCGCTGCTGATGATGGACGCCAACCAGGTCTGGAACGTCGACGAGGCGATCGCCAACATGGCCCGGCTGGCCGATTTCGACCCGTACTGGATCGAGGAGCCGACGCACCCCGACGACGTGCTCGGACACGCGCGGATCCAGCGGGCGGTGGCGCCGATCCGGGTGGCCACCGGCGAGATGGCGGCCAACCGGGTGATCTTCAAGCAGCTGTTGCAGGCCGAGGCCATCGGCGTGATGCAGGTCGACGCGTGCCGGGTCGGCGGGGTGCCCGAGGTGTTGGCCGAGCTGTTGCTGGCGGCCAAGTTCGGGGTGCCGGTGTGCCCGCACGCGGGTGGCGTCGGCCTGTGCGAGCTGGTCCAGCACCTGTTCGCCTTCGACTATCTGCGCGTCGGCCGCTCGCTGGACGGGCGCATGGTCGAGTACGTCGATCACCTCCACGAGCACTTCACCGATCCGGTGCGTACGCGCGGAGGCCGGTACCTGCTGCCGGTGAAGCCCGGCTACAGCGCCACCATGAAGGCGGAGTCGATCGCCGAGTACACCTTCCCGGACGGCCCCGCGTGGCGGTGAACGTCGTCCCGGCTCAGTGAACCGGGCCCAGTTGCTTCACGTGCCTGAGCACCGGCGCGGACTCGATGCGCTGCACGCCGTCGAGGGAACCGAGCCGCTCGGTCGCATAGCGATAGAAGGTCGGCATGTCGGCGCACGCGGTGGTCACCTGCACGTTGGTCGGGCCGGTGGTGGCCGCCGCGAAGACGACCTCCTCGTGCCCGGCCAGCGCGGCGCCGACCGTGGCGACCCGGGACGGTGCGACCGACAGCCACAGCAGCACCATCGCGCGGTAGCCGTACAGCTCGGAGTCGATCTCCACGTCGGTGTAGAGCGATCCCGAGCCGAACAGGTCCTGCACGCGCCGGCGCACCGTCGACTCGGGCCAGCCGGTCGCCGCGGCCAGGTCGGTGTAGCTGAGCCGGCCGTCCCGGGACAGGGCGTCGAGCAGCGGCGCGTCGGAGTCGGTGAGGTGCGCGGCGGCGCCCGGGCCGGCCGCGCGACCCGGGGCGAGGGCGGCGATCTCGCCGGCGGTGAGCGCATTGTCGCGGCGGTCCGGGCCGACCACACCGCCGACGTAGTGGTGGATCACGCAGTGCGCATTGATCGAGACCAGGCGGGGAGTCCGCGGCAGCTTCTGCAGCAGCAGCGCCTCACGGTCGGCGGTGGCCGGCACGCGTACGTTGCAGGAGATCTCGGTGCCGCCGGAGGTGATCGACACCCAGCTGGTATCCGGGCGCCGGGCCAGGGCGCCGGCGATCTGCCGGGCCGTGTCCGGGGCCGCGCGCAGGCGGAGCACCCAGGTTTCGTACCCCAGCTCGACAGGGTTGGGCACACCGACCACCCGCAGCCCCGCCTCGTCGCGCAACCGTCGATAACGCCGGGCCACGGTCTGGTCGGAGACCCCGAGCACCGCCCCGATCTCGCGGAACCCGGCCCGGCCGTTGATCCGCAGCGCGTGCGTCACCCGCCGGTCCAGCTCATCGATTTCCACCGAAGCAGCCTAGCCCGAGTCGATATCCGCCAGATATCGCGATCTTGTTATGAGCGTCCGCACGACAGGCCGCATCCTGCTGTGCATGCGTAAATGGTCAACCCTGATCGCCGTGTGCCTCGGCACCTTCCTGCTGCTGGTCGACGTCACCATCGTGGTCGTGGCGCTGCCGGCCATCGCCGGCAAGTTCGGCGCCGGCTACGCCGACCTGCAATGGGTGCTCGACGGGTACGCGCTGGCCCTCGCCGCCCTGCTGCTCGGCGCCGGATCGCTGGCCGACCGGTACGGCCGCCGCCGCGCCTACCTGGCCGGCATCGGCGTCTTCGCGATCGCCTCGCTGCTGTGCGCGGTCGCCCCCAACGAGCAGGCCCTGATCGCCGCCCGGGTGCTGCAGGGCGTCGGCGGGGCGGCCATGTTCGCCACCACGGCCGCCCTGCTCAACCTCACTTACCACGGCCACGACCGCGGCGTCGCGTTCGGCGTCTGGGGTGCGGTCAACGGTGCCGCCGCCGCGGCCGGGCCACTCGCCGGCGGCCTGCTCACCGAACACCTCGGCTGGCGGTGGATCTTCCTCGTCAACCTGCCGGTGTGCCTGGCCGCGGCCTGGTTCACCATCCGCGGCGTGGCCGAATCCAAGGCGCGGCGGGCCGGCCGCCCCGACCTGCCCGGCACGGTCAGCTTCACGGTGGCGGCCGGCGCCCTCACCTACGGCCTGATCCACTCCGGCGACCGCGCCATCCCCCTGATCGCCGGCGCGCTCGCCCTGGTCGTGTTCCTGATCGTCGAGGCCCGGTCCAGCCACCCGATGCTCGACCTGAACCTGTTCCGCCGGGCACCGTTCGCCGCGCTGATCGCCGCCGCCTTCCTCACCCAGGCCGCCGCCTTCAGCTACCTGCCGTTCACCACGGTCTGGCTGCAGCAGGTGCTCGGCAACGGCCCCGTCGACGCCGGCCTCTACGGCGCCCTGCCGATGGCCGCCGCCGCGCTGGTGGTCGGCGCGGCGGCCGGGCGCCCCCTGCAACGGATCGCCCCGCGCTGGACGGTCGGCCTCGGCCTGCTGCTGATCGCCGCCGGTGACCTGATGCAGGCCGGCCTGGGCGCCGCCAGCACCGGAAAGGACCTGATCGCCGGGCTGATCGTCGCCGGGATCGGGGTCGGCGCGGTGCTGCCGTCGCTGTCGTCGGCGGTGCTGGCCGAGGTGCCGCGCGAGCGCAGCGGCATGGCCGGCGGGGCGCTGAACACGTTCCGCCAGCTCGGTTTCGCGCTCGGGGTGGCGGTGTTCGGCACGATCTTCGCCGACCGGGTCAGCGACGGGCACGGGCGGCCGGCGGCGTTCGCCGACGGGCTCGACGCGACCCTGACCGTGGCGGCGGCGGTCGCCCTGATCGCCGGCGTCCTGGTGCTGGCCGTCGTCCGTCACCGTGCGACCACGACCGAGCCCGCCCTCGAAACCGCCCCGGCCCACCACTAGCCCTCCCAGCGGCAGCCCCCGGGGCCTACCACCCGGTGTTGCAGTGGTAGGCCTGGGCGGCGCTACCACCCGGTGTTGCAGTGGTAGCCCCGGACGGCTTCGCCGCCACGGAAACGCCCGGGGCTACCACTCGGTGTTGGGTGGTGGGTCGGGACGGGGTCAGAGTTCGTCGGGGGCGGGGCCGCGGTTGGCGGCGATCCAGCTGTCCACATCGTCCGCGTCCCAGACCCGGCCACGTTCGAGCTCGGCCAGCGGCTCCGGGAACCCCTTCTGGCGGCTGATCTTGTCGGCGCGCTGCCGGCTCACCCGCAACCGGGTGCTGAGCTCCTGCATCCCGAACAGGCGCAACTGTCGGACACTACTCATACCCCGTACCCTAGTCGCGGGTAAGGTTACCCATGACTACCTCCGCTAGACCGCGACACCCCCGAAGTGCGTCAGTACGCGGCGCGAGGGTCGGGGCCGTACCGGTTGGTGCCCGGGTGACCGGGCAGCACGGCGAAGATGAACACCACGATGCTGGCCAGCGGAATGATCGAGAGCAACTGCCACCAGCCACTGTTACCGGTGTCGTGCAGGCGCCGGCAGGTGACCGCCAGCGTCGGCAGCAGCGTGCCGGCCAGGTAGAGGAAGATGACCACGCCCGGGGCGACGCCCCGCCCCTCGGTCAGATAGTCGAGCAGGAAGCCGAGCGTCAGCACGACGGCATAGAGGATCACGTTGAACAACGTGTACCACCAGTACTCGGCCCGTCGGGCGCGTCCGTCGAACGTCGCGTACCTCCGATAGCAGCCGAGCCAGTAACCGATCGGGCTCACACGCGTCACTGTGTCCTCCTTGGACCTTCCCGCCGAAGCTCCCACCCTAGGCAGGCATCGAAGCAGGTCAAAGGCGTTGACCGGATGCGGTCACCGCAGCGCGGAGAACGGACGCCCGACCGCCGGCGCCGGGAGCCGGATGCCGTCACCGCGGCGCGGACGCCCGGCCCCGGCGCCGCGGTGACCGGGCCAACCGGATGCCGTCACTACAACGACGGACGCCCGAGCGCCGGCGCCATAGTGGCCGGGCCAACCGGATGCCGTCACCGCAACGACGGACGCCCGAGCGCCGGCGCCGCGGTGACCGGGGCGGCCGGCGTCGGGGCCTCGGAGTCGGGCATGGCCGGCGTCGCGGCTGGGCGGCCGGGCAACCAGAAGGCCAGGGCCACGGCCAGCGCCGTGAAGCCGACCGCCCACCAGAAGGCCTGGTCGAACGAGTGGGTGACGGCCAGGATGACCGCGAGCACGGCCGTGCCGAAGGAGCCGCCGATCTGCTGGGCGATCCGGGTGATGATGCTCGCGTGCGGGACCTCGGTGCGTTCCAGACCGACGAACGCCACCGCCATCACCGGTACGACCACCACGCTCAGGCCGAAGCCGCGGACCAGCGTGGCGGCCAGCAGCCAGACCAGGTTGGTGTGCGCGTCGGCCAGCGCGAACGGGACTGTCGCCACCGCGACCAGGATGAACCCGGCGACCACGAGGACGCGTGGCCCGATCGAGTCCATCAGCCGGCCGGTCAGGCCGCGGCTGAGCAGCGAGCCGACGCCCTGAGGCACGAGCATCAGGCCGGCGGTGAACACGCTGGCCCCGCGTACCTCCTGGAAGTACAGCGGCAACAGCAGCATCGCGCCGTAGAGGGACGCGCCGGACAGGAACAGCGTCACCGAGGACGAGGCGACCGGGCGGAGGCGGAGCAGGCGGACGTCGACCAGGGCGGAGCCGCCGGCTCGGGCCGAACGCCACGCGAACAGTCCGGTGCAGGCGAGGCCGGCGATCAGGGGCACGAGGACGTCGGCGCGGCCGAAACCGCCGGGGTGACCGACGTTGCTCAGGCCGTACAGGAAACCGACCATGCCGGGCGCGATCAGCGCGAGCCCGGGAAGGTCGAGGCGGACACGTTCGGCGGGCGGATCGGCGGGCAGCATGCGGGCGGCGAGCACGATGCCGGCCACACAGAACGGGACGTTCACCCAGAACAGCCAGCGCCAGTCGAGCGAGTGCAGGATCGCGCCACCGACGACCGGGCCGAGGATCGGGCCGAGGACGGTGGGCAGGCTGATCACGGCCATCGTGCGGCCCAGGTCGCGGCCGCGCGCCGCCTGCATGATCAGCGTCGAGAGCAGCGGCAGCATGATGCCGCCGCCGATGCCCTGCACCACCCGGAAGGCGATCAGGCTGGGCGCGTCCCAGGCCAGACTGCACAGGACCGACCCGGCCAGGAAGATCGCCAGCGCGATCATCCACAGCCGCTTGCCGCCAACGCGGGCCTGGGCCCAGGCCACCAGCGGGATGACGACGCCCAGGGACAGCAGGTAGCCGGTGCTGACCCACTGGATCGTGGGCACCGACGAGTGCAGCTCATCGACCAGCGTCGGCAGCGCGATGCTGGTGATCGTGGTGTCGAAGACGACGGCCAGCGCACCCACGATCAGGACGATGGCCGTACGGAGAACACTGCGGTCGACCATTTCCACCCCTCCCATAAGATGCAAGGCTGCATCTTGCTTCACCGACAGTACGCCGCTGCGATAAGATGCACAAGTGAGTCTTACGCGACGTCGTGGCCGGGAACTGGAGGCCGCCCTGCTCGAGGCGGCATACGCCGAGCTGGTCGAGGGCGGCCTGACCGCGTTCACGCTCGACGGGGTGGCCGCCCGCGCCCAGACCAGCCGCCCGGTGCTGGCCCGGCGCTGGGCCAGCCGGGAAGATCTGGTGATCGCCGCCATCCGGCACCACGACGAGCAGCACCGGCCGCCGACCCCCGACACCGGCACGCTCCGCGGCGATCTGATCGCCACGCTCAAATCGGCCAACCAGCACCGCATGCAGCTCGTCGCACCGGTGCTGGCGCAGCTCAGCGGCTACTTCACCGAGAGCGGGATCACGCCGGCCGAGCTGCGCCGCCGGCTGATCGGCGACCGGGCCACCTCCGACGCGGTGATCATCCAGCGGGCCGTCGACCGCGGCGAGCTCGACCCGGCCCGGCTGACGCCCCGGATCGCCGCGCTGCCCTTCGACCTGTTCCGGCACGAGGTGCTGATGACCCAGGCGCCGGTACCGGACGAGGTGATCGAGGAGATTGTCGACCGCATCGCCCTGCCTCTGATGACCGCCTGACCTCGCAGTGGTAGCCGGGGGGGGGGGGGGGGGGGGGGGGGGCCCCCCCCCCCCCCCCCCCCCCCCCCGGCTACCACTGGAGCTGCTGATCAGTGGCGGCGGTCGTGACGGCGCAGGAAGGATCGCACCGCCGCGATATAGGCCTGGTCCTCCTCCAGCATGGCGACGTGGGCGCTGCGGGTGAACTCCACCCGTTCGGTGTGGCGGAGGCGCGCCTGCAGGTTGTCCGTGCAGGTCACCTCGAACTCGTCGTACCGGCCGCGGGTGAGCAGGATCGGCTGGCGGATCTCGCGCAGCCGGGAGCGGCGGTCCCACTGGGCCAGGGCTCCGGTCATGACGAACTCGTTCGGGCCGTTCAGCACCGCGTACACCTGATTGCCGTCCAGGTTGGTCAGGCTGCGCAGGAGTTCGTCGGGCGGGGTGGTCCCCCGGAACAGGTAGTTGTCATAGAAGACCTGCACCGCCGCCAGGTATTCGGGCGCGGTGTACTGCTCGAGCGCTTCGTAGTGGTCGAGCGTGTCCTGCACCGCCCGCGGCAGCCGGGACCGCAGCAGACGGCAGCCGGTGAGGAACTCCTCCGAGCTGCCCGAGGTGCTGGCCAGCACCGCGCTCGCCACCCCGGCCGGTTCGCGCAGCATGTGCTCGATGGCCAGGAAGCCGCCCCACGAGTGCCCGAGCAGGTGGTAGCGGGTCAGGCCGAGCGCCCGGCGGACCGCGGACAGCTCGGCCACGAACCGGCGCACCGTCCACAGCGACGGGTCGTCCGGCTTGTCGGAGAGCCCGCAGCCGAGCTGGTCGTAGAAGATGACCGGCCGCTCGTCGGCGAGGGCGCCCAGCCGTTCCAAATAGTCGTGCCCGGCCCCGGGTCCACCGTGCAGCAGCAACAGCGGCAGGCCGCGGCCCTCGCCGACGACGTTGATCCAGACCTTGCCGCCGGGTACGTCGACATGCCGCACGCCCGGCGTCAGTGGCCGGCAGCGCGCGGGTGCCGCCGTGGCCGGCACCGCGCCCATGGCGGTCGCCGCGGCCACCCCGAGCCCGCCCGCGGCGGCGCCCCGCAGCAGGGCCCGCCGGTCGACCTTCTTGCTGAATACAGTCATGCCCCGGGCGACGGCCGGTCGAGCCCGCCGTTCACCCCGGTGGCCGGATGAACCCAGGCTTTGCCCTGGTCGGCACCGGTCCGCAGCCGGTACGAGCTGAGGTCGAGCGTCCCGTTGAGATAGCGGCCGGCGTGCCCGGCCGGGTCGACCCGCCGGCGAAAATGCCTGACCATCCGGGTACGCGCCGCGAACCGCCCCACCCGCATCACGTCCTTGCCGGTGCCGTCGCCGCGCTCGACCGCCACCTCGCCCCGGGCGCTGATCAGCAGCGTCGAGTTCGGCGCCCGATGCGTGCTGGTGACCCGGATGTCCAGCGGCAGCCCGTGTGTGGCGGTGTCGTCGACCACGTCGACCAGGGTGGTGACCGCGTCGTCGCCGGCCAGCAGCCCGGGCGGCCGGTTCGCCGCCTTGCCCGCCGGGACCACCACGTGCAGCGTCCAGGTGCGCACCCCGGCCGCCACGAGCTCGTCGCGCAGCGCCAGGAGCTGCGGCAACGTTCCGTTGTAGCCGGTCACGACGGTCTGCACGCTGCACGAGAGGCCCTCGGCGCGGGCCAGCCCGATCGCGTCCCAGGCCGACCGGTGCGAGCTGGCGCCGAGCGGCAGGTAGCGGCGGTTGATCGGGCGGAGCCGGTCGTTGACGGCCCGGTCGGCGCTGTCCAGCGAGATGCGTACGTGTACGCCGCACTCCCGCAGCACCGGCACCAGCCGGCCGAGATCCCCCGCACCGGAGGTGTCCAGCACCACCGCCTTGTCCCGGGCCAGCGCCCGGATCAGACGTCCGGCCCGCCCGGGCCGGGACAGCGGCTCGCCCCCGGTGACCACCCCGACCATCGCCGGCGTGGCCCGGGCCACCCGGATCACCTCGCCCAGCCACGCCTCCTCGTCCCGGTCGCGGTAGCCGGCCATCAGGTCGTCGGCGTGGCAGTAGGTGCAGCGCAGCGGGCAGTGCGCGGTCGCGAAGCAGTTCACCACCAGGGGCAGCGACACGGCCGGGAGCCCCCCGGGGAACGAACCGAACTGTGACCGCCCGTAGAAGGCGCGCTGCGGAAGGTCGGACGCGCAGATGCCGGCGGCGGCCAGCTCCGGGGTTCCGCCGGCGCTCAGGGCTTCGACGTGGGCGTGGTCCAGGGCATAGAAATGGTCACGCTCCGAGACGTAAGCGATCGCCCCGAACGTCTCTCTCCGTAACCGGACGCCGCGCGCCAGGCGAGCCGAATCGCGCACAGACCATCCCTAGATCGGCGGGTGTGATCATCCTTTCGATGAAGACAACGCTCCGCAATCCAGGCTTGTAACGCTCAGGTATCCATCACCCGTTCCATTGCCGCGCGGGAGCGGCGCGACACCCGCAGGTACGAGTCGACGAACTCGCCCGGGTCGTCAGCCCCGAGCAGCTGCACCACGCCGGCCAACTCGACCCCGTGCCGCGGCAGCTGGTCGGTGGGGCGGCCGCGGACCAGGGTCAGCGCGTTGCGTACCCGTGCCGCGAGGGTCCAGCCCGCGGTCATCGCCGCCGCGTCCGCCCGCGCCATCAGGCCCGCCTCGGCCTCGGCGGCCAGCGCCTCCAGCGTGCGGGTGAGGCGGAGCTCCGGCAGCGCGTACGCATGCCGAAGTTGAAGAAGCTGGACCGCCCACTCCACATCGGCCAGCCCACCCCGGCCGAGCTTGGTGTGGGTGTTGGGGTCAGCGCCGCGCGGCAGCCGCTCGGTCTCCACCCGGGCCTTGATCCGCCGGATCTCCACCACCTGCTCGCGGCTCAGCCCGCCGCGCGGGTAGCGCATGCCGTCGGCCAGCTGCTCGAACCGCCGGCCCAGGTCCTCGTCGCCGCACACCCAACGGGCCCGCAGCAGCGCCTGCGACTCCCACACCTTGGACCAGCGCGCGTAGTACTGCTGGTAGGCGTTGAGGCTGCGCACCAGCGGACCCTGGCGGCCCTCCGGGCGCAGGTCGGCGTCGATGCCCAGCGCCGGGTCGGGGGCGGGCGCGTTGAGCAGGCGGCGCATCTCCTCGGCGATGGCGTGCGCGTCCTTCTCCGGGGTGCCCTCCGGCGCCTCGTGGACGAAGAGCACGTCGGCGTCGGACGGGTAGCTCATCTCGTACGAGCCCAACCGGCCCATACCGATCACCGCGAACTTCAGGCCCTCCGGGCCGGGATGGGTACGCCGGGCGACGGTGAGCGCGGCGGTCAGCGTGGCGTCGGTGATGTCGGACAGCGCGATGCCGACCGCGTCCACGTCCAGTGGATGCGCGGGAGCGAGCTCACCGGCCCGGCTGAGGATGTCGGCGCTGGCGACCCGGAAGAGTTCCCGGCGGCGGGAGGCACGGACCGCGGCGATCGCCTTGTCGGCGTCCTCGACGTGCCGGTCGGCCGCCGCGGTGAAGCCGTCCAGCAGCTTGTCGCGCGAGCGGGGCTGCAGCTCGGCGTCCTCGGCGAGCAGCCGCAGGGCCTCCGGGTCGCGGGTGAGCAGGTCGGTGGCGTACCGGGACAGGCTCAGCACCCGGGCCAGCCGCATCGCCACCGGGCCGCCGTCGCGGAGCAGCCGCAGATACCACGGCGTGCTGCCCAGCTTGTCGGACACGTGGCGGTAGTTGAGCAGGCCGCGATCCGGTTCCGGGGCGTCGGCGAACTCCTGCAGCAGCATCGGCAGCAGGGTGCGTTGGATCGCCGCGGTGCGGGTGACGCCGCCGGTCAGCGCCTGCAGGTGCCGCAGCGCCCCGGCCGGGTCGGCGAAGCCCAGCACCTCGAGGCGTTTACCGGCCGACTCCGGGGTCATCCGCAGCGCCTCGGCCGGGACCCGGGCCACCGCCTCGAGCAGCGGCTGGTAGAGCAGTTTCACGTGCAACCGGCGGACCTGCGCGGCGTGGCCGACCCAGTCCGAGCGGAAGGCCTCGACCGCGTCCTGACCGGGGGCGGCGACGTAGCCCAGGGCCGCGGCCAGCCAGCGCTCGCCGTCGGGGTCGTCCGGGACGGTGTGCGTACGCCGCAGATTTTGCAGTTGCAGCCGGTGCTCCACCCCGCGCAGGAAGCGGTACCCCCGCAACAGCATCTCGCCGTCGTCACGGCCCACGTACCCGCCGGTGACCAGCGCCCGCAGCGCCGGCAGCGTGCCCGGCCGGCGCAATGTCTCGTCGACCCGGCCGTGCACCAGCTGCAGCAGCTGAACGGCGAACTCGATGTCCCGCAACCCGCCCGGCCCACGCTTAATCTCGCGGTCGACCCGGTCCTTGGGCACGTTGTCGATGATCTTGCGGCGCATGTCCCGGACGTCCTGCACCGCCTCCGGCCGCTCGGCCGCGTGCCACACCAGCGGGGCCAGGTCGTCGATCCACTCCTGGGCCAGGGCCAGGTCACCGGCGGCCGGGCGGGCCTTGAGCAGCGCCTGGAACTCCCACGTGCGCGCCCAGCGGTGGTAATAGGCCTGGTGCGAGGCGAGCGTCCGGACCAGCGGGCCGCGGCTGCCCTCGGGCCGCAGCGCGGCGTCCACCGGCCACGCCACCTGCCCGCAGATCTCGATCAGCTTGGCCGCGACAGTGGTGCCGGCGCTCAGATCCTCGTCGCCCCGAGCCACGAAGATCACATCCACGTCGGACACGTAGTTGAGCTCGTTGCCGCCGCACTTGCCCATGGCCACGACGGCCAGTGCCGGCTCGGTGGGCACGCCGGCCACGGCCATCCGGTACGCGGCCGCGAGCGTCTCGTCGGCCAGCCGGGACAACGCGTTCATGGTCGGCTCGAGCCCGCGCCCGCCGGTGAGGTCGGCGGCCGCGATGCGCAACAGCCCGACCCGGTACGCCTTGCGCAACTGCGGCACGGTCGGCGACTCCGGCAGCTCCAGGTGCCCCTCGGCGCTGGGCGGCAGGCCCGTCCGGCCGGTGGCCAGTGTGCGCCACTCGCCCGGGTTGGCGGCCAGGTGATCGCCCAGCGCCGAGGACGCGCCGAGCACGGCCAGCAGCCGCCGGCGCAGCCCCTGGTCGGCGTGCAGCGTCCCGACGATGTCCTTGGCCGCCGGCTGCTCGGCCAGCTCACCGCCCTTGCTGCCGGTGGCGCGGGCCTCGTCGCGGACCGCAATCTCGACCATCCGGTGCAGCTGCCGCAACGCCAGGTTGGGGTCGGCGACCCGGGACAGCGCGTGCAGCAGCTCGGCGGCGTCCGGCCCGACCGGCTCCTGCGCCTCGGCGTCCCACAGCCGCAGCCCTTCCGCCCCGAGCAGATCGGCCGCCTTGGCGCCGTTGTCCGCGAACCCGAAGCGGGCGAGCCGGCTGGGCCTGGTCATCGGTTGCCCTTCGTCCCTGGGCTTTTCATTGGCTGCTCTTCACTGGCCGTCTCATTGGCCCTTTCATCGGCCCTTGCACCGGCCTCTCACTGGTCTTGCACGGGCTTCTCGCTGACCTTGCACCGGCTTCTCACTGCCCGAGCAGCGGCAGTGAGCGGCCTGGTCCCGGCGCCGGCGGGATGTCGGCGTCGGGCAGCGTGCCCAGGGCGAGCGAGGCGAACCGGGCGGCGAACGGCTGCCAGACCTCCTCCACGTCGGCCAGCGTGTCGGCGCAGGCGGCCACGACGGCGTCCGGGTCGTACCCGGCCTCGGCCAGCGTCTCCGCATCGGAGGCGGCCCACCGCGCGATCATGTCCAGGTCGCACTCGATGTGGAACTGCAGCCCCCAGGCTCGGTCGCCGATCCGGAACGCCTGGTAAGGATATTTCGAGGAGGCGGCCAGCAGCGTCGCGTTGAGCGGCAGCTCGGTGATCTCGTCCCGGTGCCACTGCAACACGTCGGGCAGCAGCGGCACCCACTTGAACAGCGGATCGGTGTCGGCCGCGTCCCGCTTGCCGACCAGCCCCGGCCCGACCTCCGGCCCCGACGTCGACCGCTCGACCAGCCCACCGTGGGCCATGGCGAGGAGCTGACCCCCCAGACAGACCCCCAGCGTGGGTACGCGATTCCGCACGGCCTTGCGCAGCAGCCCCTCCAGCCGCGGGAACCACGGGGCACCCGGCGTCCCGTCGTCGGCCGGGTACGCGTTCTGATCCCCACCCAGCACGACCAGCGCGGCGTATTCGTCCAGCGCCTCGGGCAGCTCGTCACCGGCGTGCGGACGCACAACGGTCAGCGGCAGCTCCGCCTCGGTCAGCCACTCCCCCAGCCGGGCGAGCGGATCGGACGGATCGTTCTCGACGACAAGCGCGGTGACCACCCCCCGAGGCTAGCCGAGCGAAACAGCCGGAAACACCGACAGGGGGTTGTCGCTCATCACCGCGCCCTCAGCTTCCGGTGCTGGCCCCCGGCGCCACCTCGAGCCCCACCACCGCCCAGCCCTACCACCGTCAAAGGCAGTGGTAGGCCCGGGCGCTGTCTTGAGCGCGAGCTCCGCCCGGGGCTACCACTGTCGGAAACGGTGGCAGGCCGGGCGGGTGAGGCAGGGTCAGGTGCTGGACGCGGAAGGCGCGGGCGGCCTCAGGCGATGCAGGCGGCCACGATGAGCGCCGCGCCGAAGTGGGAGGCCGCGCTGACCGTGGCGCCGGGGTGGCGTTCCGGCGTGCAGATGACCTCGCCCAGCTTGCCGGGGGTGAGCCAGTCGAGAACGATGAACGCGAAGCCCATGATGGCGATACCGATGATGCCGAAGATCAGGGTCGAGGCGACGCCCTGGCCGAAGCTGTCGTAGCTGGTGAAGACCGCGGTGAACACGATGACCGCGATGCCGAGCTGGTTGGCCGACAGCAGCAGGGCGGCGTTCGGGTTCTTGTCCCGCCAGATCAGGTCTTTGAGCTTGCCCGGCGTCAGCAGGTCGACCATGACGAAACCGACCGTCATCAGGCCGACCCCGATGAGTCCGAAGACGACACTGCGCCCGGCGCCGTTGAGCAGATCTTGCAGCACGACTCTCCCCCTCGCGATTCCGTTTCGACAGGCACCGTACCGGACCTGCGCGAACGCGTGATCCACCAAGGGGCAAGAAGTTACAACGCGCCGAGATACCGCTGGCGCTCGTACGGGGTGACCTCGCGCCGGTACTGCTCCCATTCGGCGGTTTTGTTACGCAGGAAGAAGTCGAAGACGTGCTCGCCCAGGATCTCGGCGACCAGTTCCGACTTCGACATCACGTCGATCGCCTCGGCCAGGTTTTCCGGCAGGGCGTCGTACCCCATCGCCTTGCGCTCGGCGGCCGACAGCGACCACACATCGTCCTCGGCGCCGGGCGGAAGCTCGTACCCCTCCTCGATGCCCTTGAGACCGGCGCCCAGGAGCACCGCGAAGGCGAGGTAGGGGTTGGTGGCCGAGTCGAGCGAGCGGACCTCGACCCGGGCCGAGTTGGCCTTGCCGAAGGCCGGCACCCGCACCAGCGCCGACCGGTTGAGGTGGCCCCAGCTGACGAAGGCGGGCGACTCGGTGATGCGGTCGGGCAGCTGCAGCGGGAAGAGCCGCTTGTACGAGTTGACCCACTGGTTGGTGACCGCGGTGATCTCGCGAGCGTGCACGAGCAGGCCGGCGATGAACGCCCGCGCCGTCTTGGACAGCTTGGCCGGGTCGTCGGCGTCGTGGAACGCGTTGCGCTCGCCCTCGAACAGCGAGACGTGCGTGTGCATGCCGCTGCCGGGCTGGTCGGTGTACGGCTTGGGCATGAACGTGGCCCGGACCCCCTGGGACAGCGCCACCTCCTTGACCACGTGCCGGAAGGTCATGATGTTGTCGGCGGTGGTCAGCGCGTCGGCGTACCGCAGATCGATCTCCTGCTGGCCGGGCGCGACCTCGTGGTGGCTGTATTCCACCGAGATGCCGATCCGTTCCAGGGCGAGCACGGCCTGCCGCCGGAAGTCGCGGGCGACCGAGTGGGTGGTGTGGTCGAAGTAGCCGCCGGTGTCGACCGGGACCGGCACGTCGCCGTTGTCGGGACCGTCCTGGATCAGGAAGAACTCGATCTCGGGATGGGTGTAGAAGGTGAAGCCCTTCTCGGCCGCCTTGGCCAGCGCGCGGCGCAGCACGTGGCGCGGGTCGGCCCAGGCCGCCGAGCCGTCGGGCAGCAGGATGTCGCAGAACATCCGGGCGCTCTCGCCGCTGACGCCGCCTTCGAACGGGAAGACCTGGAAAGTGGTCGGATCGGGCATGGCGACCATGTCGGACTCGAACACCCGGGCGAAGCCCTCGATGGCCGAGCCGTCGATGCCGATGCCCTCCTCGAAGGCCGACTCCAGTTCGGCGGGGGCAACCGACACGCTCTTCAGGGTTCCGAGCACATCAGTGAACCAAAGCCGGACAAAACGGATGTCGCGCTCCTCGAGCGTACGAAGCACGAACTCCTGCTGTCGGTCCACGTCCACCCCTTCGTGTCCAGCTCCGGCCGCCAGTCTCACCCGGCCCGGTTACGGAGAGATTACGCTGCCCACGAGGTGGGCGACGGCATCGGGTGGGGAAGAATGAAAGCATGCCTACCCTCCGGATCGCCCTGGCCCAGGTGAACTCCACCGTCGGTGACCTGCCCGGCAACGCGGCGTCAGTGCGCCGGTGGTCCCGGGCCGCCGCGAACGCCGGAGCCCAGCTGGTCGCCTTCCCGGAGATGATGCTGACCGGCTATCCGATCGAGGACCTGGTGTTCCGCGACTCGGTCGTTACCGCCTCGCAGCGCGGGCTGGTCCAGCTCGCCGCCGACCTCGCGACCGACGGGCTGGGCGAGATGGCGGTGCTGGTGGGGTACGTCGACGACGACAGCGAGGGCCGCCGGGACGCGGCCGCGCTGCTGATCGGCGGCAAGGTCGCGGCCACCTACTTCAAGCACCACCTGCCCAACTACGGCGTGTTCGACGAGGACCGATACTTCGAGCCCGGTGACACGCTGACCGTGGTGCGCTTCGGCGGGGCCGACATCGCGCTCAGCGTCTGCGAGGACCTGTGGCAGGCCGGGGGCCCGTTCGCCGCGGCCCGGCGGGCCGGCGTCGGCCTGGTGGTCAACATCAACGCCTCCCCGTACGAGCTGGACAAGGACGACGTCCGCCTGCCGCTGGTCCGGCGCCGGGCCGCCGAGGCCAACGCGACAGTGGCCTACGTCAACCTGATCGGCGGGCAGGACGAGCTGGTCTTCGACGGCGACTCGATGATCGTCACGGCCGGCGGCGAGCTGCTCACCCGGGCCGGTCAGTTCACCTCCGAGCTGCTGATCCACGACGTGGAGCTTCCGCCGTCGGCCAAGGCGGGCGAGGAACCCGCGGTGGACGACGGCATGGCGATCCACCGGGTCGACCTGGACACACAGCCGAGGCCTCTGCGCGACGGCCCGGCGACCGGCGGCATCGCCGAGCGGATCACCGACGAGGAGGAGATCTGGTCGGCGCTGACCATGGGCCTGCACGACTACGTGGAGAAGAACGGCTTCCGCTCGGTGACCCTCGGGCTGTCCGGCGGCATCGACTCGGCCGTGGTCGCGGCGATCGCGGTCGACGCGCTGGGCGCCGACCGGGTCACCGCCGTCTCGATGCCCAGTGGCTACTCGTCCGGCCACTCCAAGGACGACGCCGCCGAACTGGCCAAACGCACCGGCCTGGATTACCGCGTGGAGCCGATCCAGCCGATGGTCGACGCGTTCCTGGCCAACATGTCGCTCTCCGGCCTGGCGGTGGAAAATCTGCAGGCCCGGGTACGCGGGGTCATCCTGATGGCGCTGTCGAACCAGGAGGGCCACCTCGTCCTCACCACCGGCAACAAGAGCGAGCTGGCGGTCGGCTACTCCACGCTCTACGGCGACTCGGTCGGCGGCTTCAACCCCCTCAAGGACGTGCCCAAGACACTGGTCTGGAAGCTGGCCCGGTGGCGCAACGCCGACGCCGCCCGGCGCGGCGGGGAACCGCCGATCCCGGAGAGCTCGATCACCAAGGCGCCCAGCGCCGAGCTGCGCCCCGGCCAGATGGACACCGACTCGCTGCCCGACTACTCGGTGCTCGACCCGATCCTGCTCGCCTACATCGACGGCGATCAGGGCCGCGACCAGCTGATCGAGGCCGGCCACGACCCGGCGATCGTCGACCGGACACTGCGCATGGTCGACCTGGCCGAGTACAAACGCCGCCAGTCCGCCCCCGGCACCAAGATCTCGATCAAGGCCTTCGGCCGGGACCGCCGCCTGCCCATTACCAACCGGTTTCGCGAGGGTGTGTGAGAGATTGCACTGACCCCTGACCGCAGGCCGGGGTCCGGTGCGACGATCGAAGCCGGTACCCGGGGACCGCACAGCGCGGCCTCGAGGGAAGGAGAGATCGTCATGTCTGACGTACCCACGTTGTACGGCGGCCCGCCGACCCGGCGTGTACGCACCCGCGATCTGATCAACGCCAAGACCCGCGGCGACCGCTGGCCGATGCTCACGTCCTACGACCAGTACACCGCCTCGATCTTCGACCAGGCCGGCATCCCGGTCCTGCTGGTCGGCGACTCGGCGGCCAACAACGTCTTCGGGTACGAGACGACCGTCCCGGTCACCGTCGAGGACCTCCTTCCCCTGGTACGCGCGGTGGTCCGCGCCACCAGCACCGCCCTGATCGTCGGCGACCTGCCCTTCGGCTCGTACGAGGAAGGCCCGACCCAGGCCCTGCGCACCGCCGTCCGGTTCATGAAGGAGGGCGGCTGCCACGCGGTCAAGCTCGAGGGCGGCCGCCGGGTGGCCAAGCAGATCGAGGCGATCACCAACGCCGGCATCCCGGTGATGGCGCACATCGGCTTCACGCCGCAGAGCGAGCACCAGATCGGCGGCTACCGCGTCCAGGGCCGCGAGCGGCAAGGCGCCGAAGTGCTGGCCGACGCGCACGCCGTGGCCGAGGCCGGTGCGTTCGCGGTGGTGCTCGAGATGGTGCCGGGCGAAGTCGCCAAGACGGTCACCAAAGAGCTGGAGATCCCGACCATCGGCATCGGCGCCGGCCCCGACACCGACGCGCAGGTGCTGGTCTGGCAGGACATGGCCGGTCTGCGTACGGGCAAGGCCCCGCGCTTCGTCAAGCGTTACGCCGACCTGGCCGGCGTCCTCGGCGACGCCACCAGGGCGTTCGCCGACGAGGTCCGCGGCGGCGTCTTCCCCGCGACCGAGCACACCTTCGAGTAAGCCGATGGGCCGACTCGTGGCGTGATCACGTTTGGCACAATTCGGGCCATGTCCGTTCCGCCGCGAGTCAGCCTGGCCACCTTGGGCGTCACCGATGTCGCCCGGGCGACCGAGTTCTACGAGACGCTCGGCTGGCGTCTCTCCCCCGCCTCCGTGCCCGCCATGGTCAGCTACTTCGAGACCAGCGGCGCACGGCTGTCCCTGGTCAAGACCGATGACGTGACCGCGCACGCGGAGATCGCGCCGCGTACCTCGACGGATTTCCGCGGGGTCACGCTGACCATCGGCGTCGACTCGCCCGAGGCGGTCGACGAGGCGTTGCGGACGGCCGTGCGGGCGGGTGCGGCGCTGGTCAAGTCGGGCGTACGCACGCCGTGGGGCGGATACCTGGGCTACTTCACCGACCCCGACGGCCACCTGTGGTCAATCAGCTACGAGCCCCACTGATACGTATTTGTGCTCAGAGCGCTCTGAGCACAAATACGTATCAGTGCTGGAACTCCACCGTCCGCGTGGCCGGGTCGGCGGTCGTCAGCCGTACCCGGACCCTCTCCCCCAACGGCAACTCCCCGGCACAGTGCGCGACCACCGCCGGGTCTTCGATCGCCACCGTGCCGCCCGGCCCCTGCTTGGGCCGATCGTCGAGATCGAGCACGCCCGCCTCGAACGTCTCACCGACCCGCCCGCTCAGCAGCACCGCCTCGGCCAGCGCGATCGCCCCGCGCCCGGCCGCCGACGCCACCCGGTCGGTCTCGGCCATCGTCTTCGGCAACCGGGGCAACGCCTCCCGCACCCACCCCGGCACCTCCGAACCATCGTGCAGGGCCAGGCAGACCTCCGTCGCGTAGCGGTCGGCGAGCCGGCGCAAGGGTGCGGTGACATGCGCGTACGGCGCCCCCACGCCGCCGTGCCCGGTCTGCTCGGGCGCGGTGCCGTCGAACGCCGTGTACCCCGCCCCGCGCAGCAACTCGGCCGCCTGATCGAGGAACGCCGCCCCGCGCGGATCCCCCGGGTCCACCGCCGCCACCACGGCGCCCACCGACGCGCCGTCCGACCACGGAACACCCAGCGAACGAGCCGCCGCCCGCAACCGCTCGACCGCGTCCGGCCGCGGACCGGGCATCGTGCGCAGCAGCCCGACGCCCCCGGCCAGCATCAGATCGGCCGCCGCCATGCCGGTGAGCAGCGAGATCTGGGCGTTGTGCTCCTCCACCGGCAGGGGCGCGCGCAGCACCAGCCGCCAGCCGTCGCCGTCCGGCTCGACCTCCTGCTCGGGCAGCGGCAGGTTGACGGCACCCCGCTCGGCGGCGCGGCGGGCGAGCAGGGCGCCGAGTTCGGGCAGGAGGGCGTACGGTGCCGCGGCCGTACCCGCGTCGACCTCGGCCTGGACCCCCGCGTAGTCGAGCTTGGCCCGGCTCCGCACCCGCGCCCTCCGCAGCGCCACCGCGGTGATCGCGCCGTCCGCGTCAAGCTCGATGTCCCACACGACGGCGGCCCGTTCCTGGTCCGGCAGCAGGCTGACGGCGTCCTCGCTGAGCACCGGCGGGTGCAGCGGAACCTTGCCGTCGGGCAGGTAGACGGTCTGGCCCCGGGTCCAGGTCTCGGCCTCGAGGGGCCCGCCCGGGCGTACGTAGGAGGCGACGTCGGCGATCGCGTACCGCACCCGGAATCCGTTGCCCTGCCGCTCCAGGCACATGGCCTGGTCGAGGTCCTTGGAGGTGGGCGGGTCGATCGTCACGAACGGGACGTCGGTGAGGTCGGCGCCGTCGGGCCGGCGGTCGGCGGCGGCCTCGGCTTCCCGCAGCGCGGGCGCCGGGAACGAGCCCGGCAGCTTCAACTCCCGCCGCACCACGGAGAAGTCGATACTCGGCGCGAGAACCCGTTTGATCGGCACGCGTCCTGTCTACCAGCAACGACGGGGCCGCGCCGTTCGGCGCGACCCCGTCCGGTGATGCTCGGTCAGGCCCGGCGGGCGGCGGTCTTCCGGGCCGGCGTCTTCTTGGCCGCCGTCTTCTTCACGGCCGCCGACTTGGCCGTCGCCTTCTTGGCCGCGGTGGCCTTGGTCGCGGTCTTCTTCGCGGCCGTGGCCTTGGAAGCGGACGGCCTCGCGGCCTTGGTGGCGGTCGACTTGCCGGCCGTGGCCTTCTTGGCCGGTGCCTTCTTGGCGGCCGTCTTCTTGGCCGCGGCGGCCTTGGTCGCCGTCGTGCTCCGGGTCGAGGCCGGGCGGGTGCTGGCGGCCTTCTTCGCCGGGGCCTTCTTGGCCGCGGCCGGACGGGTGGCCGTCGCCTTGGTGGCCGTCTTCTTGGCCGCCGCCGACTTGGTGGCGGTGGCCTTCTTGGCCGGCGCCTTCTTGGCCGCGGTGGCCTTGGTCCCGGTCGACTTGGTCGCCGTCTTCTTGGCCGCCGTGGCGGTCGCGGCGGCGGTGCGCTTGGCGGCGGGCTTCGCCGTCGTGGCCCGCACCGTTGTCGCCCTCGAACCGCGGGACGCCGCGGCGCTGACCCGCTTCACGGCGGGCTCCTCCGTGGTCGCCTGAACCGCCGCCGGAGCCGGAGCCGACGAAGCCGCGTTGACCCGCTTGGCCGTGCTGCGCGGTGTGGCCGTCTTGCGCGTGGTTCCGCTGGCCGGGCGCGGCGTGGTGGGACGGCTCGCGGCCGCCTTCCGCGCGGTGGTGGCAGTCCGCGTGGAGGCCGGCTTGGCCGCCGCATTGCGGGCCGTGGTCGGCTTGGCCGCCGTCTTCCGGGCGGTCGTTGCCTTGGCCGCGGTCGACTTGGCGGCCGTCTTCCGAGCGGTCGTCGACTTGGCCGCCGTCGACTTGGCGGCCGTCGACTTGGCGGCCGTCGACTTGGCGGCCGTCGACTTGGCGGCCGTCGACTTGGCGGCCGTCGACTTGGCGGCCGTCGACTTGGCGATGGCGGTCTTGGCTGCCTTTGCGACCGCGGTCTTGGTCGCGGCGGCCTTCTGCGCGGCTGTCTTCGGCGCGGCGGTTTTGGTCGCGGTGGTTTTGGTCGCGGTGGTGCGCGACGCGGTCGACTTGGGTGCGGCCGCGGTTCCGGAGCCCGGCTTCCTGGTCGCCGTGGCCGCCTTCTTCACCGCACCGGCCTTCGTGGCCGTGGGCTTCGCGGCGGCCTTCGTGGCCGAGGGCTTCGCGGCGGCCTTCGTGGCCGAGGGCTTCGCGGCAGCCCGGCCGGCAGCCGGCTTGGCCGCCGCACGAGAGGCCGTCGCGGTGCGGGAAGCAGTGCGCGCCGAGGTCGAACGGGACGCGGTCGAAGAAGCCGTCGCGGTGCGGGAAGAAGCAGCACGGGAAGCGGTGCCCGAAGCCGTGGCCGGGCGAGAAGCCGTATGGGAAGCCGTCGTGGTGCCGCTGGTGCGGCTGGCCGCCGGCCGGGCGGCGGTGGTGGTGGAACGGCTGGCGGTGGTACGGGATGCGGCGGCGCTCGCGGCGCCGGCCGATCGAGTCGTGGCCTTTTTGGCAGCGGCCATGGGGACGTTCCTCCTAGCGAATGACTGCGGGCTCGTCTCCGCGTGGAGACTGCGAAGATTCCGGCTTGGACACAGGAAGTCGGCGCCGGCTTAGCTTTCCTCCCCTGTCCAGCGAGCGTCCTCGGCGTCCCACGCCTGATTGCGTTTCTCGACCGTGTCGAGTGCCCGCGTGGCGTCGTCGGCGGAGGCGAACGGTCCGAGCCGGTACTTGTTGGGACACACGTCATCCCCGGACTCGACCCGCTTGTGTCGAAGGCACCAGAAGTAGCCGCCCTCGCCAAGCCCACTGTCGTTCATGAAATCACTGTGCACCTCAAACCGACCATGCGCTACCGATTCGGGCAAAAAGTCCAGAATTTCCACATTGGAATGTGCCGAAGACCCCCCGATCAGACGACAAAACCCGTCCGGAACGCGAGTCCCGGACGGGTTATGACGAGCTCGGAAACCTAGACCAGCAGCTCAGCGATCTGCACGGCGTTGAGCGCGGCACCCTTGCGCAGGTTGTCGTTCGACAGGAAGAAGGCCAGCCCGTTCTCGACCGTCTCGTCGGCGCGGATCCGGCCCACATACGTCGGATCCCGCCCGGCGGCCTGCAGCGGGGTCGGGATGTCGGACAGTTCCACACCCGGAGCGGAAGCGAGCAGCGCACGGGCGCGGGACGGCGTGACCGGCCGGGCGAAGCGGGCGTTCACCTGCAGCGAGTGACCGGTGAAAACGGGCACCCGCACACATGTTCCCGAGACGAGCAGCGACGGGAGGCCCAGGATCTTCCGGCTCTCGTTGCGCAGCTTCTGCTCCTCGTCGGTCTCGTCGCGGCCGTCGTCGACGATCGAACCGGCCAGCGGGAGCACGTTGAACGCGATCGGCCGGGCGAAGCTGCGCGGCGCCGGGAACTCGACCGCCGTACCGTCGTGGGTGAGCTCGGCGGCCCGGTCCGCGGTCTTCTGCACCTGCTCGGCGAGCTCGGATACGCCGGCCAGCCCGGCCCCGGACACCGCCTGATAGGTCGTGACCACCATGGCGACCAGCCCGGCCTCGTCGTGCAGCGGCCGCAGCACCGGCATCGCGGCCATGGTGGTGCAGTTCGGGTTGGCGATGATGCCCTTGGGGCGGTGGTGCGCGGCCTCCGGGTTCACCTCGGCCACGACCAGGGGTACGTCCGGGTCCATCCGCCACGCCGACGAGTTGTCCACGACCACAGCGCCGGCCTCGGCGACGCGTGGCGCGTACTCCTTGGAACTGCCCTTGCCCGCCGAGAACAGGACGAGGTCGAGGCCGCGGTAGTCGGCAACGGCCGCGTCCTCCACCGTCACCTCGCCGTCGCCCCACGGCAGGGTGCGGCCGGCCGAGCGGGCCGAGGCGAAGAGACGAAGCTGTTCTACCGGGAATTGGCGCTCGGCCAGGATGCGGCGCATCACGCCACCGACCTGTCCCGTCGCGCCCACAATGCCGATCCTCATAGGCACCAAAGGTACGGCCTGACCTCGTACGAAGAAGAAAGTGATACCACATCGCGGGATTGTTGTCCCACATTCGAGGACGACGGGGCTAGCGTCGAGGCTATGACGACGTACACGCACGGCCACCACGAGTCGGTTCTGCGGTCGCATCGCTGGCGTACCGCAGAGAATTCGGCGGCGTACCTTCTACCCCGGCTGACTTCCGGAGTCTCGCTGCTCGACATCGGCGCCGGCCCCGGAACCATCACCGCCGACCTCGCCCGGCGGGTCGCCCCCGGCCAGGTGACCGCGCTGGAGATCTCCGACGCCGCGCTGGCGATCACCCGGGCCGAGATCGAGAAACAGGGCCTCGGCAACGTGGTTCTCACCACCGGCGACGTGCACGCGCTCGACTTCCCGGACGACAGCTTCGACGTGGTGCACGCCCATCAGGTGCTCCAGCACGTCGCCGACCCGGTGGCCGCGCTGCGCGAGATGCGCCGGGTGGTGCGCCCCGGCGGCCTGGTGGCGGTACGCGACAGCGACTACGCCGCCTTCACCTGGTTCCCCCAGTCACCGGGCCTCGACAATTGGCTGGCGCTGTACCGGAAGGTGGCCCGCGGCAACGGCGGCGAACCGGACGCCGGACGCAAGTTGCTGAGCTGGGCCCACGCCGCCGGCTTCGCCGAGGTGACAGCCTCCTCGAGCACCTGGTGCTTCGCCACGCCCGAGGACCGATCCTGGTGGGGCGGCATGTGGGCCGAACGCATCACCGGCTCCGACGTCGCCCGGACGGCGGTGTCGACCGGTGCGGCCACCGAGGCCGACCTGACCCGCATCGCCGAGGCGTGGCGCACATGGGCCGCCGACCCCGACGGCTGGCTGTCCTTGCTGCACGGCGAGCTGCTCGCGACCAAGTGATGCGTATTTGTGCTCAGAGCGCTCTGAGCACAAATGGGCATCACCCGTTGGGCTTGTACGCCCAGTGCCACGTCTCGCGGGGCACGTTCTCGTCGAACCCGTACTCCGACCCGTGCTTGCGCATCCAGGACAGCGCCTTGGCGTTCAGGTCGAGATCGGTCGCCATCCCCCAGCCGTGCTCGCTGGTGCCCGGCTTGGCCGCCAGCCCGCCCTGCGAGTAGAGGCCCTTCCGCTTGGCCACGCTCACCTGCTCGTCGTACGACCGGTAGGAGTCGGTGATCCCGATGTGCACGCCGTCCTTCTTGGCGTCGGCGATCATCTTGGTCAGCGACTCGGCGGCGGGCGCCCACAGCTTGTGGCCGGTGTCGCCCACCTTCCCCAACGCGTTCGCCGGGATCTTGCCGTTTCCGTACGCGACCAGATCTTCCGGAATGCCCTTGCTGTTGAGCTTGTAGCTCTTCTTCGTCGCGGCCGGATCCTGGGTGGCCACCGCGTCGGACAGGTAGGACGCGAACTGCGAGCCGGATGTGGTGTTCGTTGCGGACGTGGATTTCGTGGCCGAGCCGGACTTGGCGGCCTGCTGGGTCTGCATCGCGATGATGCGGCTCTGAATGTCGGCGATGCGGCCGGTCACTCCCTCGATACCCACGTAGTTCAGGTTCGGCGCAACCGGCCCACGCCTGAGCTGCTACGCCAGATCACCCGGGTTGGTGTTGGCCCCGCACAGCAGCACGACCACCCGCTCACCCTCCGCCGGGCGGTAGACGCCGCTGGTCAGCGCGGCGTACGCGGCGGCCGTGCCGTGTTCCACCACGATCCGGTAGTCGTCCCACAGCCGCCGCCGGGCCTCCACGATCGCCGCGTCGTCGACCAGCAGCGATCTCATTTCGGTCAAGACCGCGATCTGGTACGGGAGGAGCCCGATCCGCCGCGCGCCCAGCGAGTCGGCTGCCACCCCGGACACCGCAACGTCGACCGGCTCGCCCGCCGCCAGCGCCCTGCTCAAGGTCGGACAGTTCTCGGGCTCCACCGCGACCACCCGCTTACCCCCGGCCGTCACGCGCGCCCCCGTGCCGGCACCTGCACCCGCGCTTCCTTCGGCGCCCGCACTTCCACCCGCACTCTTGCCGGCGCCCGCACTTCCGCCCGCGCCCGCATCTCCGCCCGCGCCCGCACTTCCTCCCACGCTTTCGCCGGCACCCGCACTTCCGCCCGCGCCCGCATCTCCGCCCGCGCCCGCACTTCCTCCCACGCTTTCGCCGGCACCCGCACTTCCGCCCGCGCCTTTCCCGGCGTCCGCACTCTCCGCCGGGCCGGCGAGGGCCGCGGCGACCCCGGCGGCCAGCCCGCCACCCCCGACCGCGACCAGCACGGTGTCGAACTCCAGGTCGTCGAGCAGTTCCAGGCCGAGCGTGCCGTTGCCGGCCACCATGCCCGGGTCGTCGTAGGCGTGGCAGAACCGCGCCCCCGTCCGCTCGGCGTGCACCACCGCGGCGGCGTGGGCCTCGGCGTACTCGGAGCCGACCTGAGTCACCTGGGCGCCCAGCTTGCCGAGCTTGGCCACCTTGACCGGCGGCGCTGTCTCGGGCACGAAGACCGCTGCCGGAATGCCGAGCTCCCGGGCGGCGTAGGCGGCGGCCAGCCCGGCGTTGCCACCCGAGGCGACGACGATGCCGGCGGCGGGCGCCGGGCCCGAGGCCAGGATCTGGTTCATCATGCCGCGGGTCTTGAACGAGCCGGCGTGCTGCGCGTACTCCAGCTTGAAAAAGGTCTGAGCCCCGGCCCGCAGAACCGGGGTGCGCCGCACCCGGCCCCGGATCCGTTCCTCGGCCGCGCGGACGTCCTCGATACCGATCATCCCGCCGATGCTATTTCCTACGGATGCGTCCTGCCGATCAACTTCCCGTCGGGTGGGTCCCGCCGATCAGCTTCCTAGGGATGCGTCCTGCCGATCAACCGAGGCCGCGGCTTTACCCGCGGACAGGGAAGAGGTCCGCCCGCGGCGGATCCGGGCCGGGTGCCGCCTCCCGGCGGATCGGCAGGACAGACCCCTAAGCGATGCTCCAGCGGGCGCTCCCCGACGTGAGCGACGTCTCTGATCGGCGATCGCCCACCAGCCGGGCCAGGTCGAGGAGCCGGTGCGAGAAGCCCCACTCGTTGTCGAACCAGCCGCGCACCCGCACCGCGCCCTCGGGCGTGACCTGCGTGCCGGACGGGTCGAGCAGGCACGACGCCGGGTTGTTCTTGACGTCGATCGAGACGGTCGGGTCGGGGTCGTACCCCAGGATGCCGCGCAGCGGACCGGCCGCGGCCTCGGCCATCGCGCGGTTGACCTCCTCGACCGTGACCGGCTCGTCGGTCCGGCCGGCCAGCTCGGCCAGCGAGCCGACCGGCGTCGGTACGCAGTAGTAGCTGAACATCATGTCGCCGATCCCGGGCAGGATCTGCCGGACCAGGTCACCGACCACATAGTTGTGCGGCACGATGCTGTCGCCGGCCGCCCGGCCCAGCCGCGGGTCGTTGCGGGAGGTGCCGACCAGGCCGTCGTGCACCTTCTGCCAGCCCTGCAGGGCGAGCATCACCGAGGTGCTGACCGAGTGCAGCCCGAACCGGTCGAGCAGCACCTTGGCCATGATGGTGAGCGCGTTGACGCCGCAGGAGGCGGGCGAGACCACGTCGTGGTGCTCCGGGTCGTACGAGCGCTGGTTGGCTCCGACGACCAGGAACGCGTCCGGGTTGTCGGCGGAGGCGCTGATCACCACCTTGCGGGCGCCGCCGTGGGTGATGTGCCGCCGGGCCAGGTCGCCGTCGCGGAACCGGCCGGTCGCCTCGATCACCACATCGACCCCGGCTTCGGCCCACCGGATGCGCTCCGGCTGGGCGTCGTTGAACACCCGGATCGACTGATCATTCACGATCAGATGGCCGGCGCGGGCGGTCACCGTGCCGGGGAAGTTCCCGCGGACGCTGTCCCGGCGCAGCCCGTACGCGAGGCGATCAGCCGCGGCCACATCGTTGACCGCGGCGATGGTCACCCCCGGGTCAGGATGCGCGGCGACGATCCGCGTGAGACAGCGCCCGATACGCCCGAATCCATTGATGCCGATCGCAACACTCACCGAAGCTCCTCACAGCCGCCCGGCCCCGATCCGTCGCATAAACCCACCGTCACGCAAACGACACTATGAGTGTGCAACTTGCACGTCAACGCATCCGGACAGACAGCGACATCACAGTCACGGCGGCCTCCAACCCCCTCGGACGTTACCGCCGACAAACCCCCTGAACAGTGGCGATCCCACCGGCGGATGACCCTCGTTTCCCAGATGGAAGTTGTCACGCCATCTGCGGGAGCGCTCCCGCCCCTGATCTTTTTCGGGCGCTCCCATCGACCCAGCACTCTCGAACCCCGCCTCAGCGCACCGGCCGCCGCCTCAGCGCAACGAGTGCCGGGCACCGGCTCAGGGTGTCGGGTGTCAGACTCCGGTCAGGTCGGCTCAGCGGGCCGGGGCGACGGCTTCGGGTTCGGTGACGTCGGCGAAGGACCCGTTCAGCGCCGGGACCGCTTCGTCGGCGGCGACCCGCAGCCCGACCCCTCGCTCACCGGCGCCGAGGTTGATGATCCGTCCGCGGGTCGTCTCGTCGGCGATCACCGGCCACGCGGTCGCCGATCCGAACGGCGTGATCGTTCCCCGCTCATAGCCGGTGGCCGCCTTCGCGGTCGCGGCGTCCGGAAGGGACAGCCGCATCACCCCGAGCAGCGCGCGCAGCTTGGGCCAGGAGATCGACCGGCCGCCGGGCACCAGCACGAACAGGTAATCATCGTCGGCCCGCCGCACCACCAGCGTCTTCACCACGTCGCGAACCTCGACCCCCTGCATCCGGGCGGCCTCCTCGAGGCTCCCGGCCGGCCCGTGCCGCACCACCTCGTGCGCGACCCCCGACGCCTCGACGGCCTCCAGCGCAGCAGACATGTCGATCATCGTAGTGCGCCCCACCGCCCCCCGTACCCACCCAGCATCCGCCCCACAGAACCCGCCACTCCCTAGCACCGCCACGCAGACACCGCCAGGCTCCTACCAGTGCACTGCTCGGGTGGTGGGGCGTGGCGGGAAAAGGAACCGCCGGACGCCCTTAGGGAGTCCGGCGGTCGGGGGGGTGGGGGCGGGTCAGCCGTAGTAGTGCCGCTCGGGGCGCCGGCGGCGGGAGAAGCCGAAGATCGCGAACCCGATGAGTACGAGGGCGACGCCACCGGCGGCGATGGCCAGCGTGTTGGTGCCGGTCAGGGCCAGCTTGCTGTCGTCCTTGGTGTCGGCTACCGCCTGCTGGTCGGTGGCTGCCTGCTGGTCGCCGGCTCCGGTGTCGTCGTCGTTGCCGCCGGTCGCCGCGGCGTCGGCCTGTGCCTGGTCGTCGGCCTGGTCGTTCTTCTTGGTGCCGGTCGCGGGCTTGTCCGACTTGGTGGTGCCGGTCAGGTTCTGCGCGGCGTCATTGTCCTGCTTGTCGTCGTCCTTGCCGGCCGCGGGCTTGCCGGACTCCTTGGTCGGCTTGGCCGTGGGCTTGTCGGCCGGCTTGGTCGGCGGCTTGGTCACGGTGCCGGAGTCGGTCTGCGGCTGTCCGGGCTTGACCGGCGGAACCTGGCCACCGCCGCCCTGGTTGTAGTCACCCTGGTCGTCACCCTGGTCGCCACCGTCATCGCCCTGGTCGCCACCGTTGTTGCCGTTGTCCCCACCCTGGTCGCCACCGTTGTCACCCTGGTCGCCACCGTTATCGCCGTTGTCCCCGCCGCCGTTGTTGCCACCCTGGTCGCCACCGCCACCCTGGTCGCCGCCGTTGTTGTCGCCACCGCCGTTGTTGTCGCCACCGCCGTTGTTGTCGCCGCCGTTGTCGTCGGCGGGGGGCTGCTCGTCGGCTTTCTCGACCTTGATCCGGACCGAGTCGACGGCCGGGGTCTGCTTGGCGTTCTCCATCATCGGGATGCGGTGCGAACCGTCACCGGCCCACGACGAGCACTGGAACGTGCCCGCATCCTTCAGGCCGGGCACGTTGATGTCGACCACGTCGGGGGTCTTGCCGCCCTTGCGGTCCTCGGTCGCCACGAAGAACGCCGGCGCCGGCGCTCCGTCGGGCGCCCGGTCGGTGCGGTCCAGGATGCGGCAGGCGGTGTGGAAGTGGCCGCGGACGATGCCGTCCTGCAGGATCGAGCTCTCCACGTAGTAGCCGCCCTGCCCGGCCGCGAGGAAGCGGTCGCGGATCAGGTTGCGGGTGCTGACCTTGAGGGTGAACGCCTCGCCGGCCTTCACCGACTTGGGCGCCTTGGTGATCAACAGGGTGGCCGAGTTGGCCGCCACCGGCACCTCACCGAACTCGGTGGTCACGCACCGGTCGCCCTTCTGGAAGCCGTCGTGCTCCTCCAGCCGACTGTCGTCACAGTTCCGGGCCAGCACGTCGAGGCCGTTGACCTGGACGTTCTTGGTCTCGGCGGCTTTGTCGTCGGCGAACGACAGCTGGGAGACGCCGATGATCCCGCCGAAGACGACGAGCGCGCCGGCCGCGCCGAGCAGGCGGCGGCGACGGCGGGTGGCGGGATCCGGTGGTGCGGCGCGACGGCTGGCGGTCCTACGCATAACTGCTACCTCGGGTTCAGGAAAGCCCAGAAATTTTCTGAGGTGACTCGAAGGAGGCTAGGAGTTCGCAGGTCGGAAAGCCAATTGCCGGAAAAGAATTGAGCCGGTCTTGAGCGGCAATTAAGAAAGAAATATGGGAGCAATCTCGAACTCTCCCTATGGGCCGTTCAGCCGATGTCACCCGTCAAGGCCCGGTGAACCGATCAGGGCCTCCGCGCTGTAGGTAGAGGAGACACCAGCAAGAGGAGACGCTCATGACGGCCACCAGTCAAGCACCGGCAAGATCCGCCGTGCACCCCTCGACCACAGCCCGGCTCGTCCTTTTCGGCGTACTCGCGCTCAATCTACTCTTTGTCTGGTACTCGTTCTTCACCTCGGACGCCCCGGCGAAGAACTCCCTGATCACGGTGGGAAGGTTCGTCGGCCTGCACGTCGCGTTGATCATGATTTTCCAGCTCGTGCTGATCGCCCGGCTGCCCTTCCTGGACCGCCGGCTGGGCATGGATCAGCTGACCACCTTGCACCGCTGGGTGGGCTTCACGCTGTTCTGGACGCTGCTCGCGCACGTCACCTTCATCGTGCTCGGCTTCGCCCGGCTGGACGGCAATCCGGTGCCGGTGCAGATCCTCAGCCTGGCCGGTTCGTTCCCGGTCCTGCTCGGCATGGTCGCTTTCCTGATCATCGGTCTGGTGGCGGTTGTTTCCGCGCGTTATGCGCGGCGCCGGCTTTCCTACGAAGCGTGGCACGCCATTCACTTTCTGCTCTATCTGGTTATCGTACTGGCCCTCATTCATCAATTGTTCGAGGTCACCACGTTCACGGCGTCGTCGTGGTCGCGGCGGTACTGGTTCCTGCTCTGGACGCTGGCCCTGGCGGCGCTGGCGATCGGCCGGGTGGTCCTGCCGGTGTGGCGCAACTCGCGGCACCAGTTCCGGGTCGCGGCCGTGGTGCCCGAGTCCGACGACGTGGTCTCGGTGCACGTCACCGGCAAGCACCTGGACCGGCTGCCGGCCCGGGCGGGGCAGTTCATGCTGTGGCGGTTCCCCGGGCACAACCCCTGGTGGCAGGTCAATCCGTGGTCGCTGTCGGCCGCCCCGAACGGCGCGTCGCTGCGGCTCACGGCCAAGGCGGTCGGCCGGACCAGCGCCGGGCTCAAAGATCTTCCGGTGGGTACGCGCGTCTTCGCCGAGGGCCCGTACGGCGCCCTGACCAGCGTCCAGCGGACCAGGCCGGCCAGCGTGCTGATCGCCGGCGGTATCGGCGTCACCCCGATCCGGGCACTGCTGGAGGACCTGTCCGGCCCGATCACGGTCCTCTACCGGGTGCCGAGCATGAGCCACGCGGTGCTCTACGACGAGCTCGACTCGCTGGCCCGGATGCGCGACGCCCGGCTGCATGTGCTGCCGGGCCGCACCAGCGAGGGCAACACCCCGTTCGCCCCGGCCGGCCTGCTGGGCCTGGTGCCGGACATCACCGACCGGGATGTCTTCGTCTGCGGCCCCGAGCCGATGACCGTCGCGGTGCTGACGGCGCTGCGCGAACTCGGCGTACCCAGGAGCCAGATCCACGCCGAACGCTTCCGCCTGGCCGGCTGACCATGTTGTGAACTTCCGCGGCCGCGGGACCGGGCGACGGAGGTATCGAAAGAGGTAAACGGCCGTCCGGGCGGGTCAGCGATTTGTTGCACTGAGGTAAAAGTCTCAGTGTTCGATTGACGACAGTGCGTGAACCATCTTTAGTGATCTCCGGATCACGGAAGGTGGGGGCACTGAGCACAGTCGAGTACGACGTCGTGGTCGTCGGTGGAGGCACGGCCGGCGCGGTGGTGGCATCCCGGATTTCGGCCGATCCGCAGGTCAGCGTCTGCGTGATCGAGGGTGGACCGTCGGATGTGGGCGACGACCGGGTGCTGCGCCTGCGCAACTGGATCAATCTGCTCGAGTCCGAGTTCGACTATGACTACGGGACAGTGCCGCAGCCGCGGGGGAATTCGCACATCAGGCACAGCCGGGCGAAGGTGCTGGGCGGCTGCTCGTCGCACAACACCATGATCAGCCTGTTGCCGCCGCCGGGCGACTTCGCCGACTGGGTGGCGGCGGGGGCGGACGGCTGGTCGTACCCGGAAATGCTGCCGTACTGGCACCGCCTGGCCGTGAACATCGTGCCGGTGGCCGAGCGCAACGCGCTGGCCGTGGACTTCGTCGAGGCCGCGCACAAGGCCCTCGACGTGCCGGTGATCGCCGACCTGAACGCCGCGCCCTTCGCCGGTGGCACCGGCTTCTTCCCGGTCGGTTACCACCCCGAGACGGGCGTCCGCTCGTCGTCCTCGGTGGCCTACCTGCACCCCCACCTGGACCGTCCGAACCTGACGATCATGACCGACACCTGGGCGTCCAAGCTGGAGACGGATCAAGACCGGATCACGGGGGTACGCACGGACAGGGGCGTCATCCGAGGCCGCGAGTACGTGCTCAGCGCCGGCGCCGTCGACACCCCGCGCCTACTGCTGCTCAGCGGCATCGGCCCGGCCGGCGACCTGCGCGGCGTCGGCATCGACGTCGAGCACGACCTGCCCGGCGTGGGCGAGCACCTGCTGGACCACCCGGAGTCGCTGATCCTGTGGGAGGCCGGCCGTCCGGTGCCGACGGAGTCCGCGATGGACGCCGACGCCGGCCTCTTCGTGCGCCGCGACAGCAGCGACCCGCGCCCGGATCTGATGTTCCACCTCTACCAGATCCCGTTCACCGTGCACACCGAGCGCCTCGGCTACGACGTCCCGGCGCACGGCTTCGGCATGACCCCGAACATCCCGCGCCCGCGCAGCTCCGGCAAGTTGTCGCTGGTCGACGCCAACCCGGCGACCAAGCCGGCCCTCGACTTCCGCTACTTCACCGACCCCGACGGCTACGACGAGCGGACCATCGTCGACGGCCTGAAGATCGCGCGTGAGGTCGCCGCCACCGAGCCGTTCGCGTCGTGGATCAAGCGCGAGATCGCGCCCGGGCCTTCGGTCACCACAGACCAGGAGCTTTCCGCGTACGGACGGGCCGTCCACCACACGGTCTACCACCCCGTCGGGACGTGCCGGATGGGTGCCGCCGACGATCCGCTGGCCGTGGTCGATCCCCGGCTGCGGCTGCGCGGCTTCACCAACGTCCGGATCGCGGACGCCTCCGTGCTGCCGACCATGACCTCGGTGAACCCGGTCGTGGCGGTGCTCATGATCGGCGAGAAGGCAGCCGACCTGATCTCCCAGGACTTCTGACCAGAGGACAGCAGTGAATCCCACGATCAAGGTCGACCACCTATGGAAGGTGTTCGGTCTCAAGCCCGAGCGGGTGCCCGGAACCGAGCTCGGCCGGCTGCCCCGCGCCGAGCTGCGGGCCAGGACGGGCTGCGTGGCCGCGGTCCGCGACGTCAGCTTCGAGGTGGCGCCGGGCGAAGTCTTCGTCGTCATGGGCCTGTCCGGCAGCGGCAAGTCGACGCTGGTCCGGTGCCTGACCCGGTTGATCGAGCCGACCAGCGGCGACGTGTCGATCGACGGCGAGGACGTCCGCACGATGAGCCCGAAGCGGCTGCGCGAGCTGCGCCGGCACCGGGTGGCGATGGTGTTCCAGCACTTCGGGCTGCTGCCGCACCGGCCGGTGGTGGACAACGTGGCCTACGGGCTGGAGATCCAGGGCGTCGGCAAGGCGAAACGGCACGAGCGGGCGGCCGAGGTGCTCGAGCTGGTCGGGCTGGACGGGCACGAGCAGCACTACCCGGACCAGCTCTCCGGCGGCATGCAGCAGCGGGTCGGTCTGGCCCGGGCGCTGGCCACCGACCCGGCCGTGCTGCTGTTCGACGAGCCGTTCAGTGCGCTCGACCCGCTGATCCGGCGGGACATGCAGGCCGAGGTGCGGCGGTTGCACGCCGAGGTGGGCAAGACGCTGGTCTTCATCACCCACGACCTGTCCGAGGCGCTCAGCCTGGGCGATCGGATCGCGGTCATGCGCGACGGCGATCTGGTTCAGGTGGGTACGCCGGAAGAGCTGGTCGGCGAGCCGGCCGACGACTACGTGGCCGACTTCGTCCGTGAGGTGCCGCGCGCCGACGTGCTGACGTTGCGGCGCATCGTCCGGCCGCTCGGTGACGGCGAGCAGACCGAGGACAAGCCGCTGCCCGCGGGGACGGTGATCCGGGACGCGGTGTCACGGGTGCTTGGCGCTTCACGGCCGATCGCGGTGGTGGACGGCACCTCGACGATCGGTGTGGTCGACGCGGGGCAGCTGGTGCCGGCGCTGATCGGCCATCGGCCCCAGGTGCACGCGTGACCGCGACAGTGGCTGCCGCTACCACGACCGTGTCAGGAGCAGCACCGGCTCGGCGGCGAGTGGGACGGCGTACCCTCATCGCCGTTTTGATCTTGATCTTCGTCGTTCTGTATCTCGTTTTCCGGACCGATGGGGCGGCCGACTCGGACGACGCCTGGGCGTTCCGGTTCCTGACCGATGTGCGCGGCTGGGTCGACGCCAACCGCGACACCAGCCCCGTCTTCCTGTACGGGCTGAACTACCTGCGGCTCGGCGTGGTCGTGCTGGTCGGCGCGGTGCAGAGCCTGCTGTACGGGCTGGGCGCGATCGGCCTGATCACGGTGCTCGGCGCGCTCGCCCTGGTGCTGGCCGGCTGGCGGACCGCGCTGCTGGCGGTCGGCGGATTCGTCGCGCTGGGCCTGCTCGACCTGTGGTCGGAGAGCGTCGACACGCTGGTGCTGACGCTGTCCGCGGTGGTGCTGTCGGTGCTGATCGGCGTGCCGCTGGGCATCCTGGCCGCGCGGGTGCGGTGGGTCGGCGCGGCCCTGCGCCCGCTGCTGGACGTCATGCAGATTCTGCCGACCTTCGCCTACCTGGCCCCGATGACCCTGCTGTTCCTGATCGGCGAGCCGGCCGCGATCATCGCCACGCTGATCTACGCGGTGCCGGCCACCATCCGGATCACCCAGCTCGGCATCTCCGAGGTTTCGGCGACGACAGTGGAGGCGGCCACCGCGCTCGGCTCGACCCGGTGGCAGGTGCTGCGCAAGGTACGCCTGCCGATGGCCCGGCCGACGCTGGTGCTCGCGGTCAACCAGACGATCATGATGGCGCTGTCCATGGTGGTGGTCACCGCCCTGATCGACGCGCCCGGGCTGGGCCTGAACATCGTCGTCGCGCTGGAGCGGGTCAACGTGGGCGCCGCCTTCGACGCCGGCGTCGCCATCGTGGTCCTGGCCATCGTCCTCGACCGGGTGACCACCAACGCGGCCGCCCGCCGGGTCTCCCGCCGCCTGTTCCTGCTGGGACCGCTCGCTCTGCTGATCGCCGCCTTGATCGTCGGCTTTTCGGAAGATTTCCCGGGCGACTGGCGGTTCTCCTTCGCCGGGCCGGTCAATGACGCGACCAAGTGGGCCGAGCTGCACTGGTACGGCGCCACCGAGGCGATCAAGAACGTGATCACGGCCGGGCTGCTCAACCCGCTCGAGTCGTTGCTCGTGACCACTCCGTGGTGGCTGCTGGTCGCCGTGGTGCTGGTCTTCGGGCTGGTCACCGGGGGCTGGCGGACGGCCGTGATCGCCGCGCTGGCCACCGCCGGGCTGTCCGGGCTGGGCCTGTGGCAGCACTCGATGCAGACGCTGGCCACGGTCCTGGTGGCGACCGTGATGACAATGCTGATCGGCGTACTCCTCGGGGTCTTCTCGGCCCGGCACGACCGCTTCGCCGGCGGCCTGCGACCCCTGCTCGACGCGGCCCAGACCATGCCGTCGTTCGTCTACCTGCTGCCCGCGGTCGCGTTGTTCGGCGCGACCCGGTTCACCGCGATCGTGGCCGCCGTGATCTACGCCGTCCCGCCGGTGGTGCGGCTGGTCGAACGCGGCATCCGCGACGTGCCCGCGACAGTGGTCGAGGCGGCCCGCTCGGCCGGCTCGACGCCGCGGCAACTCCTCTGGAAAGTACAGCTCCCGATGGCCCGCGGCGGCCTGCTCCTCGCCACCAACCAGGGCATCGTCATGGTGCTCGCGATGGTCGTGGTGGGCGGACTGGTCGGTGCGGGCGCATTGGGTTACGACGTGGTGGCCGGGTTCGCGCAACGCGAGGACTTCGGCAAGGGATTGGCCGCCGGCCTCGCGATCGTCCTGCTGGGCATCCTCCTCGACCGGCTCACGCAGGGTTTCTCCCAACGGAAGAAGGTTTTTCGGTCATGAAGATTCGGATCCTTGCCGCCGCCCTCACGGCGGCAAGTCTCGCCCTCACCGCGGGTTGCGGTGGCGCGAAGTCGGACGCGGGGGCGGCGACCGACAGCGGCGCGAAGGGCGAGAAGGGCACGGTCAAGCTCGCCGTCAACCCCTGGGTGGGGTACGAGGCGAACGCGGCCGTGCTGGCCTACCTGCTCGACAAGGAGCTGGGCTACAAGGTGGAGAAGAAGAACCTCAAGGAGGAGATCTCCTGGCAGGGCTTCGAGACCGGTGAGGTCGACGCGATCGTGGAGAACTGGGGCCACGACGACCTGAAGAAGACGTACATCGAGGACAAGAAGGTGGCGGTCGAGGTCGGTCCCACCGGCAACCAGGGTGTGATCGGCTGGTACGTCCCCGAGTGGATGGCCCAGCAGTACCCGGACATCACCGACTACAAGAACCTCAACAAGTACGCCAACCTCTTCAAGACCTCGGAGTCCGGCGACAAGGGCCAGCTACTCGACGGCGACCCGTCGTTCGTCACCAACGACGCCGCGCTGGTCGCCAACAACAAGCTCAACTACAAGGTCGTCTACTCCGGCAGCGAGGCCGCCATCATCAAGGCGGCGCAGCAGGCCACGGCCCAGAAGAAGCCGCTGCTGTTCTACTTCTACGAGCCGCAGTGGCTGTTCGCCAAGGAGAAGTACGTGCGGGTGAAGCTGCCCGCCTACACCGACGGGTGCGACAAGGACCCGAAGAAGGTCGCCTGCGACTACCCGGACTACAAGCTGGACAAGATCGTCAGCAAGAAGTTCGCGGACACCGGCGGCGACGCGTACACCCTGATCAAGAACTTCTCCTGGACCAACGACGACCAGAACAAGGTCTCCGACTACATCACCAACCAGGGCATGACGGCCGACAAGGCCGCCGAGAAGTGGGTCAAGGAGAACGAGGCGAAGTGGAAGGCGTGGCTTCCCGCAAAGTAGTCGTCGTCGGGGCGGGCATCGTCGGCTGTGCGCTGGCCGACGAGCTCACCCTGCGCGGCCTGACCGACGTGACAGTTCTCGAGCAGGGCCCGCTGTTCGCGACCGGCGGTTCCAGCTCGCACGCGCCGGGACTGGTCTTCCAGACCAACCCGTCGCGGACCATGTCCCGGCTCGCTCAATACACCGTGGACAAGTACGTCGAACTGGGTTGCTTCGATCAGGTCGGCAGTCTCGAGGTGGCGACCACGCCGGAACGGCTCGCGGAGCTGCACCGGCGCCACGGGTTCGCCACCTCGTGGGGGATTCCGGCGCGTCTGCTCAACGCGTCCTCGTCCCGCCGGCTCTACCCGCTGCTCGGGGACTCGGTCCTCGGCGGCTTGCACGTTCCGGGGGACGGCCTGGCTCGGGCCGTCCCCGCCGGGGAAGCACAGGCGCTGCGGGCTCAGGCCCGCGGCGCGGTGTTCCACCCCTACTCCCGCGTGGTGTCCATCGCGGTCGAGGACGGCCGTGTCACCGGTGTCCAGACCCCCGACGCCTTCTTCCCGGCCGACATCGTGGTGTCCTGCGCCGGCTTCTGGGGTCCCTCGGTCGGCACGCTGGCCCAGGTCCAGATCCCGCTGCTGCCCATGGCCCACCAGTACGCGCATACCTCCTCGGTCGGTACGCCGCCCTCGGTGATTCTCCGCCACCAAGATCAAGACCTCTACTTCCGCGCGTACGACGACGGCCACCTGGGCGTGGGTTCGTACCTCCACGAACCGATGCCGATCGACGTCGACGCCATCGAGGACTCGACCCTCGCCTTCACCCCCGCCTCCTTCGCCTCATCCTGGGACGCGGCACGGGACCTGCTGCCCGTTCTGACCGGTGCAACGGTCGAATCCGGCTTCAACGGCGTCTTCTCGTTCACGCCGGACGGGTTCCCGCTGCTCGGCGAGTCGCCGTCGGTGCGCGGTTTCTGGTCGGCCGAAGCCGTCTGGGTGACCCACTCGGCCGGTGTCGGCCGGGCCGTGGCCGAGTGGATCGTGGACGGCCGCCCGTCGCTCGACCTGCACGAGTGCGATCTCAACCGGTTCCACGAGTCGCAGCTCTCCCCCGCCTACGTGCACGAGCGGTCGGTGCGCGGCTTCGTCGAGGTGTACGACATCCTGCACCCGCTCGACCCGCCGTCCGTGCGCAACGTGCGGACCAGCGCTTTCCACCCGCGGCAGGTCGCGCTGGGCGCGGTCTTCGGCGAGGGCGCCGGCTGGGAGCGCCCCCTCTGGTACGAGTCCAACGCCGCCTCCTCGCCCCTTTGCTCTGCTCACCAATGGTCGCCACCCTCCGATCCGAGCTCCACCGCGCTGACCTCGTCTTTCACCGCCGGGTCGGCCCAGGACTCCACCGCGTCGGCGCCCTCCGGCCAGGAAGCCGCAGGTCAGGGAGGGGGCGACTGCAGGTGCGCAGAGCAAAGGGGGCGGGAGAGGGACTCGTGGTCGGGGAAGCACTGGTCGCCGATCGCCGCCACCGAGGCGCGGATCACGCGGGAGCAGGTGGCGGTCTACGACATGACGCCGTTGATGCGACTGGAAGTGGTCGGTCCGGTGTCGTTCCTGCAGGGGCTGACCACCAACAACGTCGACAAGCCGGTTGGCACGGTGGTCTACACACTGCTGCTGGACCACGCGGGCGGGATTCTCTCGGACATCACCGTCGCGCGGCTGGGCGAGAATCGGTTCCAGGTCGGCGTCAACGGGATGCTCGACCTGCACTGGTTGCGCGAGCACGCGCCGGACGGCGTCGCGATCCGGGACATCACCGGCGGGACGTGCGGGCTGGGCGTGTGGGGGCCGCTGGCCCGGGAACTGGTCGCGCCGCTGACCGACATCGACGTGTCGCACCAGGCGTTCGGGTACTTCAAGGCGCGGCAAGGGCACATCGGGACCGTTCCGGTCACCATGCTGCGGGTCTCGTACGTCGGTGAGCTCGGCTGGGAGATCTACGCGAGCGCCGACCAGGGGCTGAAACTGTGGGACACGCTGTTCGAGGCCGGGGCCGGCCTGGGCGTCATTCCGGCCGGGCGGGCGGCGTTCAACAGCCTGCGGCTGGAGAAGGGCTACCGGCTCTGGGGTACGGACATGACGCCGGAGGATGACCCGTACCAGAGCGGTCTGGGGTTCGCCGTGCGGCTGGACAGCGGCGACTTCGTCGGGCGGGCGGCGCTGGCGGACCGGGCCGAACCGGAGCGGAAGCTCACCTGTCTGGTGCTGGAGGACGAGGGCTGCGTGCCGATGGGCAAGGAGCCGGTGTTCGTTTCCGGGACAGCGATTGGATTTGTAACGAGCGCCGCCTACGGTCACACCATAGGGTCACCAATCGCCTACGCGTGGTTGCCGACGTCGGCCGCCGCGCCGGGGACGAGCGTACAAATCGGATATTTTGATCGTCTGCTCTCCGCCACCGTGGCCGCGGAGCCTCTGGTCGACCCGAGGATGGAACGGATCCGGCGTTAGGGAGGTCGCGCGTGGCGGCTTATGACGTGATCGTGGTCGGGCTGGGCGGCATGGGCAGCGCGACCGCCTACCATCTGGCCACACGGGGGCACCGGGTGCTCGGGCTGGAGAAGTTCGGGCCGGCCCACGATCAGGGGGCCAGCCACGGCGGGTCGCGGATCACCCGGCAGTCGTACTTCGAGGGCCCGGACTACGTGCCGCTGCTGCTGCGGGCGTACGAGCTGTTCGACCAACTGGCCCAGGACTCGGGGCGGGAGGTCATCCGGCGGACCGGCGGAGTGATGTGCGGGCTGCCGTCGAGCCGGACCGTCTCGGGCAGCCGGGCCAGCGCCGAGCAGTGGGGGCTGCCGCACGAGATGCTGTCGGCCGCCGATCTGCGCAAGCGGTTCCCGACGCTCAGCCCGCTGCCCGACGAGGTCGCGCTGTTCGAGGAGAACGCCGGATTCGTACGCCCGGAAGAGACCGTGTCGGCGCACATCGCGCTGGCCACCGCGGCCGGCGCCGAGCTGCTCTTCGACACGCCCATGCTGTCCTTCGCGTCCTCGGCTTCCGGCGTCACCGTCGAGACCACGGCCGGTTCCTTCACCGCCGGGCAGCTCGTGATCACCCCGGGGCCGTGGGCGCCGCAACTGCTGGCCGACCTGGGGGTGCCGTTCACCATCGAGCGGCAGATCCAGTACTGGTTCCAGCCCACCGGCGGCACCCGGCCGTTCGAGGACCACCCGATCTACATCTGGGAGGCCGCCGACGGCACCCAGGTGTACGGGTTCCCGGCCATCGACGGGCCGGACGGCGGCGCCAAGATCGCCTTCTTCCGGCACGGCACCGCGACCACCCCGGAGACCATCGACCGGTCGGTGCACCCGGCCGAGATCGCCGACATGGCGGCCGCTGCCGGCCGCCACCTCCCGCTGCTCCCCGGGCGGTTCCTCCGGGCCAAGACCTGCCTCTACAGCAACACCCCGGACGAGCACTTCGTCATCGCCCGGCACCCGGCCCACCCGGCGGTGACCGTGGCGGCCGGCTTCTCCGGGCACGGCTTCAAATTCGTACCGGTCGTCGGCGAGATCGTCGCGGACCTGGCCACCACCGGCACGACCCGGCACCCCATCTCGTTGTTCGACCCCCGCCGTTTTCTTGAGGTGATCCCGTCGTGACCACACCTTCGCTGATCCCCACCTTGCCCGGCCACTACTACACGGACCCCATTGTCTTCGGAACCGAACAGGAGCGGATCTTCGAGCAGATGTGGTTCTGCGCCGTCCGCTCCTCCGACATCGGTTCGCCCGGCCAGTTCCGCACGGTCCAGGTCGGTCAGGAGAACATCCTGGTCACCCGCTCGACGTCCGGGGCGCCCCGCGCCTTCCTGAACGTCTGCCGGCATCGGGGCGCCCAGCTCTGCGCCTCGTCCGAGGGCTCGGTCAAACGGACGTTCCGCTGCATGTACCACGCCTGGGCGTACGACCTCGACGGCAGACTGGTCGCAGCGCCCAACCTGGTCAAGATGCCGGACATCGACCGCGTCGAGTACGGACTGCACCCGATCCACGTACGCGAATGGCTCGGCTACGTCTGGCTGACCCTGGCCGCCGACCCGCCGTCCTTCTCCGACGAGGTCATGGGCGCCTGCGTCGAACGCCTGGGCGACCTGGAGTCGATCGAACGCTACCGGCTCGACGAGCTGACCGTCGGCCGCCGCATCCGCTACGACGTGGCCGCCAACTGGAAGCTGATCATCGAGAACTTCATGGAGTGCTACCACTGCGCGACGATCCACCCCGAGCTGACGCGCGTGCTGCCGGAGTTCGCCGGCGGGTACGCGGCGCAGTACTACGTCGGCCACGGCGCCGAGTTCGGTCCGGCCGTCGAGGGCTTCACCGTCGACGGCCGCGCCGGGGTCGCCGCCATCGACACGATCACGTCGGACCAGGACCGGCGCTACTACGCCATCACGATCAAGCCGCAGGTCTTCATCAACCTGGTCCCCGACCACGTCATCTTCCACCGGATGTTCCCGCTGGCCGCCGACCGCACCATCGTCGAGTGCGACTGGTTGTTCCGGCCCGACGTGGTCGCCTCGGGCACCGACCTGGACGCGTCGGTCGAGCTCTTCGACCGGGTCAACCGCCAGGACTTCGAGGCCTGCGAACGCTGCCAGCCCGGCATGTCGTCGCGGAGCTACCGGACCGGCGGGGTGCTGGTGCCCAGCGAACACCACATCGGCGCCTTCCACGACTGGGTCAAGGCCCTCCTCGTCTAGCGCTCGCCTTCAGCGAGGACCGGGACGGGGAGATCGTCGAGGTCGCGGTGGTTGTCGACGGTGAGGCCGGCGACCACCGCGTACCGGCTCGGGCCCAGGTCTGAGATCTCGACGTCGGGCAGCTCGACCAGCGCCGCCGCCAGCCGGGGGCCGTTACGCCGATGCACCTCCGGCTGCGGCCGGGAACTCGGGTCGAACCGCAGCCAGGCATCCACGTACGTGCTGATCTCGGCCGCGAGTGGGTCACGGCGTGCGAGGGCCCAGCCCGGACCTGACCGGAACGTCAGCGCAGCGACTTGCGCATCCGGACCAGAGGGACGGGCGCGCCGCCGGAATCGTCGGTCAGGTGCTCGAGCGGCTGGTAGCCGGCCGCCTCGTAGAGGGGGCGGCCGGCCAGGGTGGCCATCAGGCTGACCGACGTGAAGCCCTCGGCCGCGGCGGCCTGCTCGCAACGGGTCAGGATCAGGCGGCCGACGCCCCGGCGGGTGAAGGACGGGTGGGTGTACATGGCGCGGATACGGGCCGGGTCGAGGAGCGCGGCGTCGCGGCCGGCGGAATGGTCGCCGCCGTACAGGGTGGCGCGGCGGCTCCAGCCTCCGCAGCCGGCGTAGGACGGGCCGGACAGGACCGCGTAATAGGTGCCGTCGTCGATCAGCTGCGTGTCCAGGCCCATGATCGCGCGGCTGGACGCGACCTGGGCGGGGGTCAGGAACGGGCGCAGCAGCTCGGTGGTCGCGGCCTCGATCAGGGGACGCAGGGCGGGCAGGTCGGCGGGGGTGGCCGGACGGATCGTGAACCGCATGGCGTCAAGTGTGAACGGCGCGCAAGATGAGCTGATGATGGGTGACTACCGGCAGGCGTACGAGCGCAGCATGCGTGACCCGATCGGATTCTGGCGGGACGCCGCCACGGCCATCGACTGGATTCGCGCGCCGGAGCAGATTCTCGACGACAGCGCGGCCCCCATCTTCCGCTGGTATCCGGACGGCGTGCTGAACACCTGCCACAATGCGCTCGACCGGCATGTCGACGCCGGGGCGGGCGAACGGACGGCGCTCATTTACGACAGTCCGGTGACCGGCGTGCTCCGGGCGTACACGTATCGGGAATTGCGCGACGAAGTCGCTGTTTTCGCCGGCGCCCTGAAACAGCAGGGGGTGGCCCCGGGCGACCGGGTCGTCATCTACATGGCGATGGTGCCCGAGGCGGTGATCGCGATGCTCGCCTGCGCCCGGATCGGCGCGGTGCATTCGGTGGTGTTCGGCGGCTTCGGGGCCAAGGAACTGGCCGCGCGCATCGACGACGCCCAGCCCAGCGTGATCGTGGCGAGTTCGTGCGGGGTCGAGCCGACGCGGGTCGTGCCCTATCAGCCGATGCTCGACGCCGCACTGGAAATCGCCACCCACCGGCCGCGGAAACGCATTGTCCAGCAGCGGCCGCAGCAGCTTTTCGAGTTGCGGGAGGGTGATGTCACCTGGGACGAGGCCGTGCGTTCGGCCGAGCCGGCGGAATGCGAGGCGGTGCACGCCACCGACCCGCTCTATCTGCTTTACACCTCGGGTACGACCGGGCGGCCGAAAGGCGTGGTCCGCGACAACGGCGGCCACGCGGTCGCCCTGCGCTATTCGATGGCGGCGGTGTTCGCGGCCGGGCCGGGCGACGTCTTCTGGGCGGCGTCCGACGTCGGCTGGGTGGTCGGCCATTCGTACATCGTCTATGCCCCTCTGCTGACCGGCGCGACCACCGTTCTCTACGAAGGAAAACCGGTCGGAACCCCGGACGCGGGCGCATTCTGGCGGGTCGTCGCGCAACACGGTGTCAACGTCATGTTCACCGCCCCGACGGCCATTCGCGCCATCAAGAAGGAGGACCCCGACGGCAAACTGCTCGACGGGTACGACCTGAGCCCGCTACGCCACCTCTTCCTGGCCGGCGAGCGCCTGGATCCGGAGACGTACGCGTGGGCCGGCGCCCGGCTCGGCGTACCCGTGATCGACAACTGGTGGCAGACCGAGACCGGCTGGCCCATCGCGGCCGGCCCCCGTGGTCTCGAGGAGCTGCCGACCCGCGCCGGCTCGCCGTCGTTCCCGGTGCCCGGCTTCCGCGTCCGCGTGGTCGACGGCGCGGGCGCCGACGTGCCGGCCGGCACCGACGGCGCGATTGTGATCGGCCTGCCGCTGCCGCCCGGCTGCCTGCCCACCCTGTGGGGTGACGACCAGCGTTACGTCGCGTCCTATCTATCGGCGTTCCCCGGCAACTACCTGACCGGCGACGGCGGCCGCTTCGACGCCGACGGCTACCTGTACGTGATGGGCCGCACCGACGACGTGATCAACGTGGCCGGCCACCGCCTGTCCACCGGCGCGATGGAGGAGGTGCTCGCCGCGCATCCGGCCGTCGCCGAGTGCGCGGTGTTCGGCGTGCACGACCCACTCAAGGGCCAGGTGCCGCGCGGGCTGGTGGTGCTCAAGGCCGGCGCCACGGTCGATCCGGCCGAGCTGGTCGCCCTGGTCCGCGCGCAGATCGGCGCGGTCGCGGCGCTGCGGCGCATCGACGTCGTGCCCGCCCTGCCGAAGACCCGCTCCGGCAAAATTCTCCGCGGGACGATGCGAGGCATCGCCGACGGCCGCGACGAGCCGGTGCCCTCGACCATCGAGGACCCGGCCGTCCTGGACGCGTTGCGGCCGCTACTGGGCCGCGACGGGAAATGACACGTGCTGGTGGACCATCAGCCACCGGCCGGCGCGGCGCTGGAAGACGCGCGTACCCCGGGAACGGGTTTCTCCCATGTGGTTGAGCCCCCACGCGACGGCCAGGTCGCCGGCCACGTGAATGGTCAGATCCGGGGTGGTGAAACTGATGTCGCCGGCGCTCGGGGCCAGCCCGCTCCGGCACGATTCGCGGACGGCGGCGGCGCCCCGATATTCGAGCGGTTCCTGATGCTCGTAGGAGACGACGTCGTCGGCGATGTCCGCCATCATCGCGTCCAGGTCCCGTGCCGCGGTGGCCCGTGACCAGCCGTCGTGAATAGCCCGGATCTCTTCCGCGCCGCTCCCGCTCTCGTCCCTGCTTTCGTAGCTGCCCTCGTTACTGCCCTCGTCGCTGCTCTCGTCGGTGCTCTCGTCGGTGCTCTCGTCGGTGCTCTCGTCGGTGAAGGAGTGGTGTTCGTGCTGAACGACCCAAACCCCTTCCTTTTTCTGTACGCCGACCGTCAGGCGCAACCGCTGCCGTCCGATCTCGCCGGGCCGCCCGCATTTCAGCAACGCGTACGCGTACCCGGCATCGTCGCCGGCCACCACCGCCAGTTCGACGATCTCGAAGAGCGCCCCGCTCGCCTGCCACGCGAAAAACGGCCGCCACGACTCCCGATAGGCGTCGATGCCGCGCACCCCCTCGTAGGGCGGCGGCACATCGAACATCACAATGTCGTCGGCGTGCCGATCCAGAACGGCCTCCATCACACCGGCGTGCACGGCCGCCGCCCAGCGGACAATCAGTTCCCTGATCTCGTTCTCGTTGTCACTCATGCCCTTGTAACCCGGGCCGGCCCGGAAACTCATCGCACATGCCGGATCGCCTCACCCGGACCCGCCGCGAGCCGGTCCGCGATCCGCTCGGCGCATTCCTCCGGGCTGAGCTCCGAGGTGTCCACTTCCAGGTCATAAACCCCATGCCGGTGTACGGCCTCATGCCACAGTTCGACCGGATGGCGTACCCCCGAACCTGGCGTGAAACCGGCACCGCCCCACGTGGCGCGCCGCCGCTCCAGGGCGACGTCGACCGGGCACCGCACCCCGACGAACAGCACTGGCAGCCCGGCCAACTGCATGGCACATCGCGCCAGCACTCCCAGCGGTCGCGAGTAGTCATCGTGGTGCACGGCATCGACGACCACGTTGAACCCGAGCCGGCTGTGCGCCGCGATCGACGCGTACATCGCGCGGTACCCCTCGACGACGAACGCCTCCAGATCCGGCCGTTCCCCACCCGGCCGCAACCCGATGCCCGGCCCCAGCCGGGCGGGCGCCATCCGCATGAAGACGTCCACCCCGAGGTTCAGCCACACGCCGTCGAACGTCCCCTGCATCACCGCCGCGATGCTCGACTTCCCGGCCCGCGGCGGCCCGTTGAGAATCACAATCTGTCCGTCCACAGCGCCGTCAGCCTACGACCTAGCGGCGTCCAGGCGACGATCTAGCGGCGTCCAGGCGACGATCTAGCGGCGCGCCATCCGGCGGGCGGGGCCGGTCGGCGGTGGTCGGCGCCGAGAAACGGGCTGACTGCGGCGGATCGGGTGGGCTACTCGCTGGAATGAGAATTTCGAGCGCCGCCACGGTGACCGCACGGGACATCGACGACCCGCTCACCTGGAGCGGTGACACCCGCAGGTGCCGATTCCGCCCGCGGTAGAAGGTGGATCACACCGGGGAACGGAACGGGCCGCTGGAGGTGCCGATTCCGCCCGCGGTCGAAGGTGGATCACACCGGGGAACGGAACGGGCCGCTGGAGGTGCCGATTCCGCCCGCGGTCGAAGGTGGATCACACCGGGGAGCGGGACGGGCCGCTGGCCGAAGGCTGACGTTGCCGGCCCAGCCACAGTGGCGTCAGGCCGGCGCCGACGATGAGGGCGGCGATGGGCAGCAGGTCCAGGTTGATCGGGATGGCCGCGAAGCCGATCAGGACCAGGATCGGGGACCAGATCGGCAGACTGCCGGCCACCACGTGCCGGATCAGCAGGGTGAGCAGGCCGACCTCGAAGAGCGCGGGACCGAGGCTCTGCACGAGACCGGGGGCGTTGGGGAACGCGGACACCAGGTCGTGGGTGATCACCCAGAGGAAGAGGACAGCCCCGGCGGCCGTGACCACCGTGGCGATCGTGGTCAACGGGCCGGGGTGAGCGCGGCGGAGGCGGTCGGCCAGCACAGTGAACAGGACGATGGCGACCCAGAAGGCGGCGTGGCCGATCGCCCAGGCGATGCCGTTGTGCCGGTCGCCGTCGAGGCCGTCGGCCCAGCGGCACACTCCGTAGGCGAGCATCAGCGCCGGAGCGGCGTACGCGAGGAACTTCGTCATGGTCGCAGCCTCGCGTGGACCGACGGCCTGGAGCCATCGGGGTTTCCCCTTGAAGAACCCGGAGCCGCCGGGGTCAGGCGCTGGCCGCGGCGAGCAGGCTCTTCTTGCGGCTGGGCAGGACCACGTCGACGATGCCGTACTCCTTGGCCTCGTCGGCCGTCATGATCTTGTCGCGGTCGATGTCGCGGACGACCTTCTCCAGGGGCTGGCCGGTGCGCTCGGCCAGCAGGTGTTCCATCTGCTGGCGCATGCGCATGATCTCTTTGGCCTGGATCTCGAGGTCGGAGCCCTGACCCTGGGTGCCACCGAGGGCGGGCTGGTGGATCATCACTCGGGAGTTGGGCAGGGCCAGCCGTTTGCCGGGGGTGCCGCCGGCCAGCAGGATCGCCGCCGCCGAGGCCGCCTGGCCCAGGCACACCGTGGTGATGTCGGGGCGGACGTACTGCATGGTGTCGTAGATCGCGGTCATCGCCGTGTACGAGCCGCCGGGTGAGTTGATGTAGATGGTGATGTCACGGTCGGGTTCGGTGCCCTCGAGCGTGAGCAGCTGGGCCATCACATCGTTGGCGGAGGTGTCGTCCACCTGCACGCCGAGGAAGATGATGCGGTCCTCGAACATCTTGGTGTACGGATCCTTGGACGCGGTCCCGTACGAGGTCCGCTCGGTGAACGACGGCACCACATAACGACTCTGCGGGTTCATGCTCCGACATTAGGCAGGCGGGCCGGATTTGACCCGCCTGTTCGCCCTGAGCGTGTTCGCCGAGAGCAGAGAGCCCGGGCACAGGCCCGGCTACTCCCACCGACCGGCGCGCGTGCCGTTGAGGGAGGGCTTCCAGTCCGCGCTGTCCCGGCTGTCGGCGACCAGGCCGAACCGGGAGGCGAGGGCGATGAGTACGAGGAAAAGCAGCACGCCGAGAGCCATGATGATCACTCCTGAGCTGGGGTTTTGTTGCCTACAGGAGAAGTCTGCGCCGCCACCGCGGAGGACGACAGTGGCAGCGATGCCACACATCTACAAAATCCTGCCAGTTCCGATTAGGCTGGTCGGCATGCTGCGGAAAGTGGCCGTGATCGCCCTCGACGACGTCGCCGTCTTCGAGCTGGGCGTGCTGTGTGAGCTCTTCGGGTACGACCGCACCGCCGAGGGGCTGCCCGGGTACGAGTACACCGTCTGCACGCCGGACGGCGCTCCCGTGCGTACCCATGCCGGGTTTTCGATCGTCCCCGACCACGACCTCGCGCCGGCCGACGACGCCGACCTGGTCGCGATCGTGCCCTACGGCACCGGCCGCGAGCCGCCGGCCGAAGTCCTCGACACCCTGCGCCGCGCCCACGCCCGTGGCGCCTGGGTGATGAGCGTGTGCACCGGCGCGTTCGCCCTCGGCGCGGCCGGCCTGCTCGACGACCGCCGCTGCACCACCCACTGGCGGCACACCGACGAGCTGGCCGCGCGGTTCCCGCGGGCCAAGGTCGACCCGGGCGTGCTCTACGTCGCCGACGGCACCATCCTGACCAGCGCCGGCACCGCCGCCAGCGTGGACGCCGGCCTGCATCTGATCCGCGAGGAACAGGGCTCGGCCGTCGCCACCACCATCGCCCGGCGGATGGTCGTGCCACCGCACCGCGACGGCGGCCAGGCGCAGTTCATCGAGTCGCCGGTGATGCCGGTCGAGTGCGAGACGCTGCAGCCGGTCCTGACCCGGGTGCTGGAGACGCTGCAGGAGGCACACACCGTCGAGACGATGGCGGTGCTGGCGCACATGGCCCCGCGTACCTTCGCCCGCAAGTTCCGGTCCGAGACCGGCGCCACCCCGCACGACTGGCTGACCGGCCAGCGGCTGCTGCTCGCCCGCCGCCTGCTCGAAGACTCCGACCTGGGCGTCGACAGCATCGCCGTACGCGCGGGCTTCGGCAGCGCCGCCACCCTGCGCCACCACTTCGCGCAGCGACTCAGCACCACCCCGCAGGCGTACCGCGGCACGTTCCGGGGAACACTCCACGCATGACCCAACCCACGGTGTTCGTGCTGTTCGGGGCGACCGGCGACCTGGCCCGGCGGATGGTCCTCCCGGCGTTCCACACCCTCGCCGAAGAGGGCCTGCTGCCGGCGAAGTGGATGCTCGTCGGGAATGGGCGCGGTGACATCGCCCACGACGAGTTCCAGCGCAACGTGCACGAGGCCCTCGACGGCAAGCCGTCCAAGGAGTTCCTGAGCCGGCTGCGCTTCGCCGGCGGCGGCTTCGACACCCTGCAGCCGGTCATCGAGGAGGCGCACCGCGAGCTCGGCACCCGGGCCCAGCTCGTGCACTACCTGGCCATCCCGCCGGTCGCGTTTCCCGACACCACGCGGGCGCTGGGTGACCTCGGCCTGGCCGAGGGAGCACGAGTGGTGTACGAGAAACCGTTCGGCACGTCGCCCGACGGCTTCCGCAAACTGGACCGTCTCGTGCACAAGATCCTGGACGAGGATCAGGTCTACCGCATCGACCACTTCCTCGGTAAGGAGGCGACCCAGCAGCTGCACGTGCTGCGCTTCGCCAACGAGATGATCGGCGCCATGTGGGACCGCCAGCACATCGAGAGCGTGCAGATCGACGTGCCCGAGACGCTCGGCGTGGCCGACCGGGCCGGCTTCTACGACGCCACCGGTGCGGTCCTCGACATGCTGGTCACGCACCTGTTCCAGGTGGCCGCCGAGGTCGCCATGGAACCGCCGGCGTCGCTGGCCGCCGAAGACCTGCAAGCCGCGCGAGAGAAGGTCATCCGCGCGTTCCGCCCGCTCGACCCGGCCGAAGTGGTGCTCGGCCAGTTCCAGGGCTACAAGGACATCAAGGGCATCGCGCCGCGGTCGCGCACCGACACGTACGTCGCGGCCCGGCTATGGATCGACAACCCCCGATGGCGCGGCGTGCCGTTCCTGTTGCGCACTGGCAAGCGGCTCGCGCAGAGCGCGCAACAGGTCTCACTGATCTTGCGTACGCCGGACGGCCCGTTCGCCGCGGCCGCCCCCAACGTCCTCACGTTCTCGCTGGCCGGCGACGGCGAGATCGACCTGTCGCTGCAGGCCAAGAAGCCCGGCGTGGCACTCTCCCTCGACCCGGCCTCGGTCCGCCTCTCCTTGGGCCGGCTGCCCGACGCCGAACCCCTTCCCCCTTACGTACGCCTGATCCACGACGTCCTGATCGGCGACCGTTCCCTGTTCACCCGCCCCGACGGCCTGGCCGCCGCGTGGAAGGTGGTCACGCCGCTCCTCGAGTCCCGGCCACGCCTTATTTCGTACCCGCAAAAATCCTGGGGTCCGCCGAAGGCGCAGAAGCTGGCCGCCCCGCATCGCTGGCTCCTCGGCCCCTGATCCCGGCCCCCGCTCATCCCCTGGCGCCGTTTGGCCCGCCGGCCCCCGCCATCTGTCGGCCCCCTTCGCCTCTCGGCCGCCTTCCCCCTCACCTCTGACTCCTGACTCCTGACTCCTCGGTCTCCTTTGTTCCCGGTCTTCTTCGCTGCCGCCCCTCCAGGCGTGGCCCGCGACAAATTCCCTCGTCCTGCCCGGACCGGACCGCTAGCGTCGGCGGTCATGAGCCAGCGCACCATTCGGGTGACCGTCCGCGGCGCCTTCGCCGACCTGACCGGCGACCAGCGTGCCGCCCTGGTCGCCGGCCAGGCCGCCCACGATTTCCTGCACACGGTCTACACCCCCGAGGGCCACCTGACCTACGACCTGTCGGTGCGGCCGAACTTCGCGTTCCGGTTCGCGCTCGAGGCGGCCGAGGAGAAGGACATCCCGACGGCGGCCACCGAGGCCGAACTGGCGGCGATCACCTGGCTCGACGAGCACGGGTACGCGTACAAGGACGTCAAGGTCCAGACGGTCGACATGTCCCAGGTCCCGCTGGGCGCCCGCGGCCGCAAGCGAGACCGCTGAGCACCGATCACGGGCCGCCCGGCCGTGCGCCTCCCCGCGTCACGCCCGGCCGTGCGTCTCTCCCGTCACGCCCGGCCGTGCACCTCTCCCGTCACGCCCGGCCGTGCGCCTCTCCCGTCACGCCCGGCCGTGCACCTCCCGCGTCACGCCCGGCCGTGCACCTCCCGCGTCACGCCCGGCCGTGCACCTCCCGCGTCACGCCCGGTGGTGTGCCCCCCGCGTCACACCCCGGCCATAGCGGTCGGCGATCGTTGCGAAGGCGGCCTTCGGCTCCCACGGCATGTCCGGATAGGTGTCACCCATGCGGTCTTCGTAGACCTTGACCACCCCGGGGCTGGCAATGTCCAGGTCATACCTCGGGTCGCCGTCGGGACGATGCGGATAATTGCCCAGCGCGAAAAGGTGCACGAACGCACTGTCCACGCCCTCTTCGTCGAAGATGGTCAAGAGCTCGCCGATGTACGCGGCCTGCTCCCGCTCGTCGCGCTCGTAGTCGCCCCTCAGCCGCAGCGGCAGTCCGGTGGACGGGTCATGCTCCAGGATGTCCATGCTGTGCTGGGCCACATCTCCGGCGCCGCGCCAGGTGGCCGAGCCGAACCCGGTGATGGCCAGCGGCTTGGCGCTCGCCGCCAGTGTGCGAACCCCCTCGCGATAGCGGTCGGCCACCGCCGCCGAGCGGATCAGCTCGTACGTGATGATGTCGAACGGTTCCCAGTCGACGCCCTCGTACTGGATGGCCGCGTAGGTCACCCGCCCGTGGAACCGCGCGCGAATGCCAGGCAGCGCTTCGCGGAAAAACCCATTCAGCCGGGTACGAACGTCCGCGATGCGATCGGCCCTGGAGCCGGCGTCGCCACCCAGCCGGGCGCCCACGCCGCCACCAGCCCCGGCGCCCTCATCACCACCCAGCCGGGCGCCCACGCCGCGACCAACCTCGGAGCCAGCGTCACCACCCAGCCGACCGCCCACGCCGCCACCAACCCCGGAGCCAGCGTCGCCACGCACCCGACCAACCTCGGAGCCGGCGTCACCACCCAGCCGGGCGCCCACGCCGCCACCAGCCCCATCGCCGCCACCAGCCCCGTCGCCGCCACCAGCCCCGTCGCCGCCACCAGCCCCGTCGCCGTCATCACCACCGAGCCGAGCACGCGCGCGATCGGCACCGGTGGCGGCGCCGCCGAAGAGGTGGGCCAGGCGGTCGGGCAGCGTGTCGCCGGGGATGAAGCCGCGGGCCATCAGGCTCAGCTCGACGCCGGCGACGAAGACGACCTCGGCGCCTGCGGCCCGGAGGCGTTCGGCCTCGTCGGCGCAGGCGTTGAACAGGTCGCGGATCTCGTCGGGGGTGTGGCCGATGGGGTACGGCGAGAACCAGATCTCCAAGCCCAGTTCGGCGGCGAAACGGCCGGCCAGGGCCAACCGCGACGGGTCGGCGCCGATCAGGTGGACGGCGGTGCAGTGCAGGTCTTCGGCGATGATCCGCAGCTCTCGGCGGACCCGGTCGGGATCCAGGTGCTCGATCGAGTTTCGACCGTCGACGACGAAACCGGTGTCGTAGGCGATGCCCTTGGCGCGCATGTCAACCTCCCACAAAAGTGCGTGCACGCATGTTTGCGTGCACGCATCTTTCGTGTCAAGCTGAGGTTTGTGAGCGGGTTGCGGGAACAGAAAAAGCAGGCGACGCGGGCGGCACTGGGCGCGGCGGCGCTGCGACTGGCCCTGGAGCACGGTCCGGACAACGTGCGCGTCGACGACATCGCCGAGGCCGCGGGGGTCTCACCGCGGACGTACAACAACTACTTCTCCAGCCGCGAGCAGGCGATCGTGGCGGCGGTCGTCGCCGACCGGGCGGCCCGCATCGCCGACGCGGTCATCGACCACTCCGATGCCGGCACGCTGGCCGAGGCGGTCATCGAGGCGGTGGTGACGCAGCACGCCGCCCCGGGCGAACACGCGATGGACACCATCCTGATGATCACCAGCAGCCCGGCGTTGCGTTCCTGCTACGTCGACACGGTCGCGTCGATCGAGGGTCCGCTGGCCGAGGCCATCGTGGAGCGTTGCGTTCACCGGGCGCGCAACGGGTCCATGTCCCAGGGCGCCGACCCACTCGTCGCCCAGGTGCTGGCCACCAGTGTCGCGGCGGCGACAAAGGTGGCGCTCCGCCAGTGGTTGCGGCCGTCCGGCGTACCCGGATTGGTCGTGGTCTCCGGCACTCTGCCCGACCTGCTCCGCAAAGCCCTCACCCCGCTGGCCCCGGCCCTCGAAGCCGCCGGATAGGGCACGGGCCGAAGGGAAAGGCGCAGGCCGAAAGGCTCGGCTCGGAAAGCGCAGGCCGAAAGGCACAGGCCGGAAAGCGCAGGCCGAAAGGCACAGGCCGGAAAGCGCAGGCCGAAAGGCACAGGCCGAAAGGCTCGGCTCGAAGAAGCCCGCCGGCCGAAGGGAGAGTCGCCGACCGAGATGAATGCGCAGGCGAAGGCAGACGCGCCGGCAAGGGAGACCTCGCCGGCCGAAAGATGCGCGGCCGCACGACCCCACCGGCTGGCGGGAGGCCGCCGGCCAAGGAGGCGCCGCCGGCAGGAGGGAGGCCGCCGGCCGAAGGGAGAGTCGCCGGCAGGGGGAAGACGCCGGCCGAGGAGGCGCCGCCGGCAGGAGGGAAGCCACCGGCCGAGGAGGCGCCACCGGCAGGAGGGAAGCCACCGGCCGAGGAGGCGCCACCGGCAGGAGGGAAGCTCCGGGTGGAGAGGAGCACCGAATGATCTGTATCTGCCCGGCAAGATCGGCGCTCCTCCCCCTGCGAGTCACTGAGGAGGAGAGAGCGCGATGACTGTGCAGCAGATGGTGCGGGACGCCATGGCGGGGGCGGCGGGAGAGTCGGTCGAGGTCAAGGCGGCCATCGGGGCGGCGGCCGCGGCGAACAGTGTGCCGCCGCCGGCCGCTACCGAGATGGGGACGCTCTGGAAGATTCTTATTCTGGCCTTGTCGGTGGTGCTGGTGATCGCCCTGGCCGGGATCATCTGGACCGTAGTGGACGGCAAGGAGAGCACCAGCCCGGACGTGATCGTGACGGTGTTCTCGTCGGCCCTGTCGGGGATGCTGGGGCTCTTCGTGCGGTCGCCGAACTCCTAGAGATCGCCCGGGAGCTAGACAGCGCCCAGAGCCCGGCTCGGCCCGCCGGCTCGGGTGGCCGGCAGGCTCGGGTGGCCGGCAGGCTCGGGTGGCCGGCAGGCTCGGGCGTCGGCAGGAAAAGGCGGCCGGCAGGAAAAGGCCTACGCGCCGCCGGGTGAGAGGGTCACGGTCTGGGGCTGGAAGGTCGCGCCGTTGACGTCGACGCCGTTGGACTTGGCCTGCTCCACTGCCTGCTTGATGTAGTCGTTGGTGTAGGCCAGACCGGCCGGCTGCTTGGTCAGGACCGTGTCGCCGGTCTGGTTCTTCGTGCTCATCGACAGGTCGACGGTCTGCTTCCAGGCCGCCTCGTCGATCATGCCGATGCCGGTGGTGGACGGCCAGATCAGCTTGCTGGTCTCGTTCATCTGCCACAGCTGGTGGCTCTTGCCCAGCTTCGACCCGCGCGCGACGACCAGGTCGCGGCACTTCTCGGCGTTGTCCCGGCAGAACGCCCAGCCCTTGATCGTGCCGGTCAGAAACTTCACGGTCTGCTGCTGGTACGCCGGGTCGTTCAGCTTGTCGGTGCTGGCCCACACCGCGTCCTGCAGCATCGAGGTGCCGGCCGTCTTCCAGTCGATGATCTGGAACTTGTCGGGCGTGTAGGGCTTGCCGGTGGCCGGGTCGACCGCCTCCAGCAGCTGGGCGTACTCGTTGTAGCTCATCGCCTGGGCCGCGTCGATCTCCTTCTTGAGCAGCGCCTGCATGTCGAACTGCTGCTGGACCAGGGTGACGTCCTGGCCGGGGTCGAGCCCGGCCTTGGTCATGCCGGCGAACAGCTCGAACTCGTTGCCGAAGCCCCAGTTGCCGATCTTCTTGCCCTTGAAGTCGGCGGCCGACGTGATGCCGCTGTCCTTCCAGGCCACCTGGTAGGTGCCGCTGCGGGCGAAGATCTGCCCGACGTCGGTGATGTTGGCGCCCTGCTCGCGGGAGGCGAGGGCCTTGGGCACCCAGGCGACCGCATAGTCGGCCTTGCCCTGGGCGAGCACGGTCTGCGGCACGATGTCCACGCCGCCCTCGAGCAGCTGGACGTCGAGCCCCTGCTCTTTGTAGAAGCCCTGGTCGACCGCGGCGATGTAGCCGGCGAACTGAGCTTGGTAGAACCACTGCAGCTGGAGCTTGACCGGGGCGAGAGCGCCGCCCGAGGCGGTCGGCGTGGCGGGGGTGTCGGCGGTGCCGCAGGCGGCGAGAACCAGAAGGGAGGCCAGGAACAGGCGGGATTTACGCATGGGATCTCCAGGGCATCGCGAGTCGTTCGACGATGAGCGTGGTCAGGTAGAAGACGAGTCCGAGAAGGCAGGCGCCGACCACGAAGGCCCAGGCACGGGGGTACGCGGTGAACGACGCGGCGGAGGTGATCCGCGCGCCGAGCCCGTCCTGCAGTCCGCCGAAGTACTCGGCGACGACCGCGGCGATGACGGCCAGCGACGACGCCTGTCGCAGGCCGGTGAAGACGAAGGGCAGCGCGCCGGGGAGGCGGACCTTGCGGGCGAAGGTCCAGCCGGTGGCGGCATAGCTTTCCATCAATTCCCGGTGTACGGGCCGGACTTCGCGGAGTCCGCGGAGGGTGTTCACGAAGACCGGGAAGAACACGATGATCGCGGCGACGATGCGGCGGGGGAGGCTGCTGGTCGACTCGAACATGTTGTTGAGGATCGGGGCGAGCGCGATGATCGGCAGCGCGTTGAGCACCGCGGCGAACGGCACGCTGGCCTCGCTCAACGCCGCCGACCGGCTGGTCAGCATGGCCGCCAGGACGCCCAGCGCGGCTCCGCAGAACAGGCCGATCAGGGCGTTGGTGCCGCTGGCCAGGGCGGCGTCCCAGATGTTGCCGCGCTGGGCGATCAGCTCACGCCCGATGGCGCTGGGCGCGGGCAGGATGAACGGCGCGACCCGGCCCAGCGTGACGGTCAGCTCCCAGGCGGCCAGCAGCAGGAGGCCGAAGGCGAGAGGCGGGAGCAGGCGGCGGATCATCCGCGGAGCGCCTTGCGTACCGAGGTGATCGTGTCGAAGTAGGTCGCGGACTGCCGGACCGTCTCGTCGCGGTCGGGCAGGGCGACGTCGATGGTGGCGGTGATGCGGCCGGGGCGCGGCGACATCACCACGACCTTGCGTGACAGGAACACCGCCTCGGAGATGGAGTGGGTCACGAAGACCACCGCGGCGCCGGTCTTCGCGCAGATGGACAGCAGCTCGGTCTGGAGGCGTTCGCGGGTCATCTCGTCGAGGGCGCCGAACGGCTCGTCCATCAGCAGCAGCGGCGGTGACACGGCCAGCGCCCGGGCGATCGCCACCCGCTGCTGCATGCCGCCGGACAGCTGGGCCGGATAGTGTTTCGCGAAGTCACCCAGCCCGACCAGGTCGAGCATCTCCCGGGCGCGCGCGTTCCGCGAGGTGCGCGACATGCCGCGGAGTTCGAGTGGCAGCTCGACGTTGCGTTGGACCGTCCGCCATTCGAAGAGACCCGCCTGCTGGAACGCGATCCCGTACTCCTGCTTGCGGCGCGCCGCGGTGGCCGTGTCCCCCGCGACCGAGACCGAGCCGGACGTGGGCGGGATCAGATCGGCGATCAGCCGCAGCAGTGTGCTCTTACCGCAGCCGGACGGGCCGATCAGCGACACGAACTCGCCCGCCCCGACGGTCAGGTCCACGTCGGACAGCGCTGTCACCTCGTCGGGGCGGCCCGCGTTGAACACCTTCGTGACGCCGCTGAGGGAAACGGCCGTCGACGAAACCGTTGTCACAGCGTCGCCACCTCCACCCGCCGTCGGTGCCGCATCAGCGGCAGTTCCAGGAGACTGACCAGGCCGGCGACCACCAGTCCGAGGACGGCGGCGCCGAGCATGGCGGTGTAGACCTTGGCCGGGTCCGAGGTCGCCTCCCGGGCGTACTCGATGACGAGGCGGCCGATTCCTCCGCGCGTACCCGTCGAGATCTCCCCCACCACCGCGCCCACGACGGCGGCCGCGCCGGCCAGCCGCAGCGCGGGGAACAGGTAGGGCAGCGACGCCGGCAGGCGGAGTTTGACCAGTGTGCGCCACCAGCCGGCGGCGTAGCTGCGCATCAGCTCCACGCCGGCCGCCGACGGCGACTGCAGTCCGCGCAGCATGCCCACGGCGACCGGGAAGAAGGCCAGGTAGGCGGCGATCACCGCGACGGTCGCCCAGGCCGGGAGGATGGTGCCGCCCCAGCCCGCGATGAGCGGCGCCAGCGCGACGAGGGGCACGGTCTGCGAGAGGATGACGTACGGAAGGAGCCCGCGTTCCACGATCACGAACCGTTGCATGGCCACGGCCAGCAGCAGACCGATGACCGTGCCGGCGGCGAACCCGGCGGCCGTGATGCCCAGCGTGAACAGGCAGGCCCGCAGCACCACGGTCCACACCGGACTTCCGCCGGTCAGTTCCGGCTGCCCGAGGCGGGAGAGCACGGTCCACACGTGCGGCATGGACAGGTCGTCGGCCCGGGGCAGGACCCGTACCCCGAGCAGCACCGTCCCGTCGGGGTCACCGACGGCCTTGTACCCCTCCCAGAGCAGGACGAAGATGAGCAGTCCACCGATCGCGAAGAGGACCCTCCTCACGAGAACGCCGGTATGACGTCGGATCCGTAGGCGGACAGCGTCTCCTCCTTGGCGTCGTGCTGGAGATAGACGGCGAACTGGTCGACGCCCAGGTCCCGCAGCTCGGTCAGCCGCTTGACGTGGCCGGCGACCGGGCCGAGCACACAGAACCGGTCGACCACCTCGTCCGGCACGAATGTGGTGTGCGTGTTGCCGGCCCGGCCGTGCTCGCTGTAGTCGTACCCCTCGCGGGCTTTGATGTAGTCGGTCAATGCCTTGGGTACGGCCCCGTCGCCGCCGTAGCGGGCCACGATGTCGGCCACGTGGTTGCCGACCATGCCGCCGAACCATCGCGTCTGCTCACGTTGATGGGCCAGGTCGTCGCCGACGTAGGCCGGTGCGGCCACGCAGAATTTGATCGCCGCCGGATCGCGCCCGGAGTCGGCCGCGGCTCGGCGGACCGCCTTGATCATCCACTCCGCGATGTCCGGGTCGGCGAGCTGAAGGATGTAGCCGTCGCCGGCCTCGCCGGTGAGCGCGAGAGCCTTCGGCCCGTAGGCGGCGACCCAGACCTCCAGCCGGCTTGCCGCGGCCCAGTCCAGGCGCAACTCGCGGCCGCGCAGAGAAACCGCCCGGCCGTTGGCGAGATCGCGGATCACCCCGATGCTCTCGCGCAGCTGAGCGAGCGAGTTCGGCGGCTTGCCGATCACCCGCAGCGCCGAGTCGCCCCGGCCGATGCCGCAGATGGTGCGGTTGCCGTACATCTCGTTGAGGGTGGCGAACTGGGCGGCGATCACCGTCCAGTCCCGGGTGCCCGGGTTGGTGACCATGGGGCCGACCACCACTCGTTGCGTGGCGGCAAGAATCGCCGAGTAGATGACGAACGGTTCCTGCCACAGCACGTGCGAGTCGAACGTCCACACGTGGCTGAAACCGAGCGCCTCGGCCTGCTTCGCGTACTCGACGACCTGCCTGGCCGGCGGATCGTTCTGCAACACCACACCGATGTCCATGCGGCCTCCTCAGATCAGGTAGTCGGAGAGTCCGCGCTTGACGTAGTTCCCGCGCCCGGCCCGGCCGAGGTACTCGCCACCCCGGCTGATCACCTCGCCCCGGGACAGCACGGTGTCCACGCCGCCGTCGATCTCCCAGCCCTCCCAGGCCGAGTAGTCCATGTTCATGTGGTGGGTCTCGACGCTGATCCGGGTCCGCACGGCCGGGTCGTAGATGACGATGTCGGCGTCCGATCCCGGTGCGATCACGCCCTTGCGCGGGTAGAGCCCGAACATCCGGGCCGGTGTCGTGGCGATCGTCTCGACCCAGCGGGCCAGCGACAGCTTGCCGTCGACCACGCCCTGGTAGAGCAGGTCGACCCGGTGCTCGACGCTGCCGATCCCGTTCGGGATCTTGGAGAAGTCGCCGACGCCCATCTCCTTCTGGTCCTTCATGCAGAACGGACAGTGGTCGGTCGACACCACCGAGAGGTCGTTGGTACGCAGGCCCTGCCACAGATCGGCCCGGTGGCTCTCCTTGCCGCTGCGCAGCGGGGTCGAGCAGACCCACTTGGCCCCCTCGAAGCCGGGCGCGCCGAGCTGGTCCTCCAGGGTCAGGTACAGGTATTGCGGGCAGGTCTCGGCGAACACGTTGCGGCCCAGGTCCCGGGCCGCCCGGACCTGTTCGAGCGCCTTGGACGCGGAGAGGTGCACGATGTAGAGCGGGCAGTCGGCGGCCACACTGGCCAGCCAGATCGCCCGGCTGGTGGCCTCGGCCTCCAGCTCCTGCGGCCGGGTGATCCCGTGGTAGATCGGGTCGGTCTCGCCGCGTTCCAGCGCCTGCTTCACGAGCACGTCGATGGCCGGCCCGTTCTCCGCGTGCATCATGATCATCGCGCCGTTGGACCGGGCCTTCTGCATCGCCCGCAGGATCTGCCCGTCGTCCGAGTAGAAGACGCCCGGGTAGGCCATGAACAGCTTGAAGCTGGTGATGCCCTCGTCGTTGACCAGCTGGTCCATGGCCTTGAGGGCGTCGTCGTCCACGCCGCCGACGATCATGTGGAAGGCGTAGTCGATGTGACACCGGCCGGCCGTCTTCTGGTGCCACGCGGCCAGACCGTCCTGGACCACCTCGCCGTAGCGCTGGATGGCGAAGTCGATGATCGTGGTGGTGCCGCCGATCGCCGCCGCCCGGGTGCCGGTGTCGAAGGTGTCGCTGGCCTCCGTACCCCCGAACGGCATCTGCATGTGGGTGTGCGCGTCGATGGCCCCCGGGATCACGTACTTGCCGGTGGCGTCGATGACCTCGGGGCCGTCCGGGGCCCGGCCCGGCGCGAAGAGGGCGGCGATCGTCTCACCGTCGACCAGGACGTCGGCGGCGTACGGACCGGTCGGCCCGACGACCGTGCCGCCCTTGATCAGCGTGCTCACGGTGTCACCAGCCCGTCGTAGCTGTCCGGGCGCCGGTCCCGGTAGAACTGCCAGCGGTCGCGGACCGTGTTCAGCAGGCCGAGGTCGAGGTCGCGCACGATCAGCTCGGGGTTGTGGGTGTCGCCGACCGCCCCGACGAACTTGCCCTCCGGGTCGACGAAGTACGACTGGCCGTAGAAGTCGTTGTCGCCCAGGTCCTCGACACCGGTGCGGTTGATCGCGCCGATGAAGTACTCGTTGGCGACCGCGCTGGCCGGTTGTTCCAGCTGCCAGAGGTACGAGGACAGGCCACGACTGGTGGCCGACGGGTTGAAGACGATCTGGGCGCCGTTGAGGCCGAGTGCCCGCCAGCCCTCCGGGAAGTGCCGGTCGTAGCAGATGTAGACGCCGACCTTGCCGACCGCGGTGTCGAAGACCGGGTAGCCGAGGTTGCCGGGCCGGAAGTAGAACTTCTCCCAGAAGCCCTTGACCTGCGGGATGTGGTTCTTGCGGTACTTGCCGAGGTACGTGCCGTCGGCGTCGACGACGGCGGCGGTGTTGTAGAGGACGCCGGGCTGCTCCTGCTCGTACATCGGCAGGACCATGACCAGGCCGAGCTCGCGGGCCAGGGCCTGGAACCGTTCGGTGGTGGGGCCGGGGACGGATTCCGCGTACTCGTAGTAGGCGGCGTCCTGCACCTGGCAGAAATAGGGCCCGTAGAACAGCTCCTGGAAGCAGATCACCTTGGCGCCCTGCGCGGCGGCGTCCCGCGCGTAGTCCTCGTGCGCCTTGATCATCGACTCCTTGTCGCCCGTCCAGTTGGTCTGGACGAGGGCGGCGCGGACGACGTCGGTCATGAGCTCGGCCCCTCTCTGTTGCCGGTGGCGTGTCTGGCCCGCGGGTGATGCGTATCTGTGCTCAGAGCAAGCGGCCTTGCTCTGAGCACAGATACGCATCACCCGGCACCAGAACAGTGTGATCGTCTGACCACCACCTGTCATCGTCCCTGGGACCTTGACATCTGAGGTGGTAGAACGTTACGACACAGATGACGGCGAACAATTGCCTCATCGTTACGCATTGTTTCGGAGAAGTAATTTGCTCGCCTTGATCACCGAGTCTGTCGAGGACCGCAGCGCCCGCGGGCTGGCGGCCGCCGTCAGCCGCCTGATCACGGCCGGCGACCTGCCCAGCGGGGCCCGGCTGCCGACCGTGCGGGTCGTCGCGCGCGAGCTCGGGGTCAGCCCGACGACCGTTTCCGAGGCGTGGCAGAGCCTGCTGCGGGCCGGCGCCATACAGACCCGCGGGCGGTCCGGGACGTTCGTGGCGGCCCTCGACCGGCCACGGCTGCGGTACACGCAGCTGGGCGGGCCGGCGCTGGACCGGGACCTGTCCTCCGGCGTACCCGATCACGATCTGCTGCCAGATCTCACGGACGCCTTGAAGCGGGTCGGGGACGGGCGGCTGACCAGCAGTTATCTCGATGAGCCGGTGCTGCCGGAGCTGGCTTCGGTCCTACGCGAGCGCTGGCCCTACCGGCCGGCGTCGCTGACCGTGGTCGACGGCGCGCTGGACGCCCTGGATCGGATCATCGGCGCGGTCGTTCGCTTCGGAGATCGCGTCGTGGTGGAAAATCCGACCTTCCCGCCGCTGCTGGATCTGCTCGACGCGGCCGGGGCCACTGTCGTTCCCCTTTCCCCGGCCGCTCTGGAAGCCGATCCGGTGGCCGTGTTTCTGCAACCCCGGGCGCACAACCCGACCGGCGCCTCGATGTCGGCCGACGACGTGGCGGCGCTCGCGGCCCGGCTGCCGGCAGATGTGCTGGTGGTGGAGGACGATCACGCCGGGGACATCGCCACCGCTCCCCCGGTCAGCGTCGGCACGCATCTGCCTGACCGCACCGTACACATCGCCGGGTTCTCGAAAAGTCACGGACCGGACCTGCGGCTGGCGGCGGTCGGCGGGCCCGCCCGGCTGATCGACGCGGTGGCGGCGCGGCGGCTGCTCGGGCCCGGCTGGTCGTCGCGGCTGCTGCAGGCCGTACTCCTCGACCTGCTGACCTCTGATCTTGCGCGCGCACAGGTTGCCTCGGCCCGGGCGGAATACGCCCGCCGCCGGACCGGCCTGCTCGCCGCGCTCGACCGGCGGGGCGCCGAGGCCACCGCCGACGACGGCATCAACCTGTGGCTGACCGTCCACGACCAGCAGCAGGCGCTGGTCACGCTGGCCGCGCACGGCATCAGCGTCGCCCCCGGCGCGCCCTTCCTGGTCACGCCGCCGGCCACCGACCACGTGCGGGTGACCGTGGGACTGGTCGCCGACGGCTTCGACGAACTCGCCACGATCCTGGCTTCGGCCGCTCAACGTTCCGATAACCGGAGGCTGCAATGACCAACGACGACCTTCTGGCCCGGCACCACGCGGTCATGCCGGGCTGGATGCCGGTCTACTACGGCGACGAGGCGATCGAGATCGTGTCCGGCTCGGGGCGGCACGTGACCGACGCGGCCGGGCGCACCTACCTGGACTTCTTCGGCGGGGTGCTGACCACGATGATCGGGTACGACGTGCCGGAGATCCGCGACGCCGTCGAACGGCAGCTGCGCACCGGCGTGGTCCACACGTCCACGCTCTACCTGATCCGGCAGCAGGTCGAGCTGGCCGAGAAGATCGCCCGGGTCTCGGGCATCCCCGACGCCCGAGTCTTCTTCACCAACTCGGGCACCGAGGCCAACGAGGCCGCCCTGCTGATGGCCACCAACATCCGCAAGTCCAATCAAATCCTCGCGATCAAGAACAGCTATCACGGCCGCAGCTTCGGCACGATGGCGGTCACCGGGCACCGCAGCTGGTCGGCCAGCTCGCTCAACCCCGTGCAGGTGTCCTGGCTGCCGTCCGGCGACCGGATCCGCGGCCGGATGGCCGGGCTGACCGACGAGGACCAGCTCGACGTGGCCGTCGAGGAGCTGCGCGAGACCCTGGCCACGGTGACCGCGGGCGACGTGGCCGCGCTGATCGCCGAGCCGATCCAGGGCGTCGGTGGTTTCGTGCACGCGCCCGACGGGATGCTCGGCGCCTACCGGAAGGTGCTCGACGAGACCGGCATCCTGCTCATCGCCGACGAGGTGCAGACCGGCTGGGGCCGCACCGGCGAACACTTCTGGGGCTACCAGGCCCACGGCGTCGTACCCGACCTGATCACTTTCGCCAAGGGCATCGGCAACGGTTTCGCCCTGGGCGGCGTGGCCGGCCGCGCCGAGGTGATCAACGCGGTCCCCGCGATCAGCTTCTCCACCTTCGGCGGCAACCCGATCTCGGCGGCGGCCGGCAACGCGGTGCTCGACTACGTGCTCTCGCACGACCTGCAGGCCAACGCCCAGCGGGTCGGCACGATCCTGCTCGACGGCCTCCGGCCGCTGGCCTCCGAGACCGCGATCGTCGCCGAGGTCCGCGGCCGTGGCCTGATGCTGGCGCTGGAGTTCGTCCGCCCCGGCACCACCGACCCCGACCCGGCCGCGACCTTGCGCGTCTTCGACGAGTGCCGCCGCAACGGCCTCCTGGTCGGCAAGGGCGGCCTGTACAACAACGTGATCCGGATGGGGCCGCCGCTGACCTTGACCGAGGATGAGGCCCGCACCGGTCTGGCCGCCCTGACCGAGGCCATCCACACGGTCAACGCCGAGTCCCTCTGAGCAGCCGGGCCATCAACGGTTCCGCGTCGGGGCCGGACAGCTCCGCGGCCGTTCGCAGGGCGCCGGCGCGGACCCGGTCGGCCTCGGCGATCGCTTTGGCGTCGGTCAGGGCATCGGCCAGCACGGCCAACGACCGTACGTTGCGATAGGAGTCGCCCAGATCGGCGCAGGCCGCCACGGCGGCCCGCGCGTGGGCGACCGCCGACCCGGATCCGGCCGTCAGTTCGATGTCGGCGCGGTTGATCAGGGCGTCGCACCGGCCGGCGTCGTCCTGCTCCCGATCGAAGCAGGCCAGAGCCTTGGCGCAGTGCCCGGCGGCAGCGGTCAGGTCTCCGGCGTCCAGGTAGAACTCGCTCAGCCGATGATGGGTCCGGCCCTGGCCACGAACCTCGTCGTGCGTCTCCCGGATGGTCAGAGCCTCGGCATAGGCCGCCAGCGCACGCTCCGGTTGCCGGTCCAGCCGGTACGCGTCGCCCAGCCGGTGCAAGGTACCCGCTTCCCTGAACGCCCGGCCCAGCCGCTGGAAGACCGACCTGACCTGCTCGAGCGTGTCGATGGCACGGGTGGTGTCGCCGATGCTCAGATACGCCACTCCCAGGTTGTGCGCGCAGATGCCCTCGGCGAGCGCATCGCCCACCGCACTGGCGAGGGCCCGGCCGGCGGTCAGGGCGGCGATGCCCCGCTCGTACTGATGGGTGACGCAGTACGCGTAGCCGAGATTGTTCAAGTTGGCGAACTCGCCGAAGACGTGCCCGTCCGACCGGGCGGACTCGGCCGCGAGCCGGTTCAGGTGAATGAGGTCGTCGTATCGACCGCTGTGCGTGTAGATCTCATGGATCGCGGCCGGGATCTGCCAAGCCGGCCGATGCAGGCCGTGCTGAGCGGCCACCCGGGCGACCGCGCCCAGATTGCCACGCTCGGCCGTGCACCACGCCATCGCGACCGCGCTGTCGGCGAACACGAGTGCGTTCGGCGGCGCGACCGGCAGGTCGGGTACCGGATCGAGTTTCGGGGCCAGGACCGTTGCCGCGTTCGCCGCGGAAGAGAGGTACCAGGTGATCAGGGCACGCCGGCACTCGGCGACCACGGCCGGCGGTTCGTCGGCCTCGCAGCAGGCGAGCGCGAACTGCCGGAGAAGGTCGTGGAGCCGGTAATACCGGGCGCTGTCGTGTTCCACCAGGTTGGCCCGGGCCAGCCGATCCAGGGCGAATTCCGCCTCCCGCCGGCTCACCCCGGCCAGCGCCGCGGCGGCATCCCGGCTGACTCTGGCGCCCGGGTGCAACGCGAGCCGCCGGAACATGGTCGCGACCTCAGGTTCCAACTTGCGGTACGACCAGTCGAAGATCGTGCTGAGGTCGCCGCCTCCGGCGTGCGCCCAGAGCAGACGTTCGCCCAGCTCATCAGCCAGCTCGGCGATCCTGGCACGGGACCGTTCCGCCACATGTTCTCCGACGATCCGCACCGCCAGCGGCAGGCCACCCGCAAGCGCGGCCAGCCGGTCGACCGCGGACGGCTCGGCCGCGGCGCGCTGCTCGCCGATCGTCCCTGTCAGCAGCGTTCGGGCCTCGGCGTCAGCCAACGGGTCGCTGACGACGTGATGTACACCCTCCCGGACAGCGAGGCCGGTCAGTCTGTCTCGGCTGGTGATGACCGTCAGGCAGGTCGCGGCGGACGGGATGAGCGGCCGAGCTTGCTCGGCTGTCGCGACATCGTCCAGGACAACCAGAACCCGACGCCCCTCCAACAGGTCGTTGAACCGGTGCCGCCGATCGTCGGCGTCCTCCGGTATCCGGTCCGGCGGGACACCGAGCGCGTGCAGGAACCGGGCGAGCGCCTCCTTGGGATCGACCGGCGACCCGGGCCCGAACGCACCGGCTCTGAGGTAGAGCTGCCCGTCCGGGAAGTGCCCGAGATGCCGCCGGGCCCAGCGAATCGCCAAGGTCGTCTTGCCGATCCCCGGCATGCCGGTGACCACCAGGACGTTGGGGCGGCCGGTCCCGGGCTCGGCGAACCGGTCCATCGCGGCCAGCAACGCCGCCCGGCCGACGAAACCGGGGCTGTCGTACGGGATCTGCCGGGGACGTGCGGTGCCGGGGACGAGACGAACGGCACGGATCTCCTCGATGTCGATGCCCGGATCGGCGTGCATCTCCCGCCGGAAGTTCTTCTGGAACGTCGTCAGGTAGCGGCGGGCGTCGTCCTCCCGGCCGGCCGCGCACAGCGCGCCGATCCACAGCCGGGCCAGCGTCACATCGGTCGGATGCGCCCGATTCAATTCGGGCAGGTCCGCGAGCACCGCGTCGTGACGGCCGACGCGCAGCCAGCCGGCGGCCAGTAGGCGGCGCGCGTCGAGGCGCTCCTCGTCGAGCTCCCGGCGCAGCTGTTCGGCGGACGGACCCCGCAGCTCGGCCACCGCCTCATCGCCACGCCAGAGCCCGACCGCCTGTTCCAGATCGGACACGGCAGCACCGGGCCGGTCGCTGTGCAGCGCCTGCCGGGCCTGCTCCACCAGCATGCGGAATCGGTGCAGGTCCACCATGCGTGGATCGACGTCCAACCGGTACGCGTTGCCCTGCTTCAGGAGATTGGCCGGCACACCATGCCGGTCGAAGACCCCACGCAGTCGGCTCACCAGCGAGTAGACGACCTGCCGCGGGTACTCCGGCCGTCCGGCCGCCCACAGGTGCTCGACCAGAACGTCCATCTTGACCGGTCGTGCGGCGTGCACCAGGAGAATGGCGAGCAGGCCGCGCTGCTTGGCCGCGCCGAGCGGAATCGATCGCTCGTCGTCACACAGCTCTGTCGGACCGAGAACGCCGAACCACACAGCACCCTCCCCTGGGTAGTGGCTCCGCTACTCAGTGTGTTCACGTTGGCGCCCTGATCGCCACTCGGCGAGTTGCGTACTGCGCGAGATCTGACACGCGCTTGCCAGTGACCGTGCAAGCGAGTTGCAAGCTCACGAACCAACCCGCTGACCGGTCCTCTTCGGACGCTTGCCTGACAAGCCGGACAGGGGGGCGGAAACATGGAGATGGAGTGGTTGTCGGTGCCGATCGGCATCGACGCGGAGCGCTGGGTCTCGCGGGACGGATGCCGGAAGGTGCTCGCGATCGTGCACACCATGGTCAGCGGGCAGCGGCTGCTCGACGTGATCGAACTGGTGGAGTCGGACCCGCGGGTACAGGTCGCTTTCACGGTTGCGCCGGACATCTTCAACCCCGGCGTCGAGGACTATCTGCGCGGGCTGGGCGCACTGCTCGTGCCCTGGAAGCAGGCCACGCGCGAGCGCTTCGATCTGGCGCTGGCCGCCGCGTACGACGGGCTCGCCGAGATCCACGCACCGCTGGTCCTCATGCCGCACGGCGCCGGGCACGGCAAGACCGCGCGGCCGTTCGACCGAGGCGGACCACCGGCCGGGCCGGCGCTGGTCTACGGCTTGGAAGCACAGCGGCTGGTTCAGGGCGGCCGGGTGTTGCCGTCCGCGCTGATGCTGGCCCACGAGTCCGAGCGGGAGGTGCTGCGCCGGCAGTGCCCAGCGGCCCTGCCGATCGCCGTGGTGACCGGCGACATCTGCTTCGACAAGTTGGTTCGGAGCCGGGCCGAGCGCGAGGCCTACCGCAGCGCCTGGCGGATCGGTACCGATCAGCGACTGGTGGTGGTGAGTTCCACCTGGGGACGCGACGGAATCTTCGGAACGACACACGACCTGCTGCCCCGCCTGCTTGACGGTCTTTCCCCGGAACGGTTCCGGGTCGCGGCCCTGCTGCACCCGGCCGTCTGGGCCCATGGGCTCCGCCAGGTACGGGCGTGGACCGCGGACTGCCGCCGGGCCGGACTGATCCTCCCCGAGCCCGCCGAGGATTGGCGAGCGCTGATCGCGGCGGCCGACCACGTGATCGGCGACCACGGGTCGGTGACCGCTTACGCGGCAGCGGCCGGGGTGCCGACCATGCGACTGGACCGGGAGTGGTCTTCACAATGCGCGCCCGGCACCGCGCAGGAACTCGTCGGGCAGCAGGCCGCGCGCCTGCACCTCGACGAGCCGCTGGAACGACAGTTGCGGAATGCCCGGCCGATCGACACGGAAGCGGTGGCGGCGCGGCTCACCTCGTACCCGGGGCAGGCCGGCGAACGACTGCGCCGTCATCTCTACCGCCTCCTCGAGCTGCCCCAGCCCGGCCGGCACCGCCGGACCGAACCGGTGGCCGCGCCATGATCGAGCCGCTCATCGTGACCCGCGGTCCCGGCGTCCCCGCTCGCCTGCTGCGGCTGGCGGACGTGATCATCACGGCGCCGGGGTCGCCGGATCAGCTCGCCTCGCTCATCGCCGATCACCCCGGAGTCACTCTGATCCTGGTCGGCGACGGCCCACCGGCATCACTGCGCCGGGCCGCCATCGCCGCCTATCAGGTCTGGATCGGGCAGTTCGGCTCGGAGGATCCGGGCCCGCGAGGAGCCCAGATCGTCGTAGATAACCAGTGCTGACTCGCGGTACCGGCGAGCACCGGACCGATCGCCGCGCATGATCGCCGCGCGTGCCAGCATCTCGACCGCCTGGGCCTGCTCAAATCGCGAGCCCAGGCGGTCCATCCCGGCGGCCGCGACGGTGGCCGTCGCGATCGCGTCATCCAACTCGCCCAAGGCCAGATACGCACCGGCCAGAGCGATCTCGACCCGTTCGCGGTTGTAGGGGTCGACCGCACCGAGCTCACGGAAGAGCTCACGGGCCTCCAGCAGATGCGCCACCGCCTGTGCGGGCTCGCCGACGCGGGACAGCACGGTGCCCAGCCGGATCAGCGTGAGGCCGGCCCGGCGCGGATCACCGGAGGTGCGGTTGGCCGCGAGGATCTGGTCGTACATGGCGATGGCCTCGCGCTCACGGCCGTTGTCCCGATAGACGGAGGCGATCAGCTCCTCCGCGTCGAGGACGCCGAGCCGGTCGTCGGCCGCCGCATAGCACTCGACCGCACGGCGCAGCTCGGCCTCGGCCTCGCCCGGCCGACCGGCCTCCGTGTGCGCCAGGCCCAGGCGCTTGCAGGACTCTGCCTCAGCCCACCGGTTACCCCAACGCCGAGCTGCCGCGGCGCCGCGCTGCTCGATCCCGACACGGTCGCGATAAAGCTTTTCCAGCAAGATCAACGGCCACAACACGTCGCTGAGGTGCCAGGCCAGCTCGTTCCAGCCGTGTTGCAGGGCGGCCGTGCCCGCTTCGATCAGACCGCGGCGCTCCTCGCCCAGCCCGCGCAGCGCTTCGTCGCGGCCGGCGAATGACGGAACCATCTGCGGTTCGGTGACGAATCCGTACGGGAAGGGCCGCCGGCGGTACGGCGTCAGCACGTGGTCGGCTGCGGCCGCCGCGGCCAGGTACCACTCGAGCACGGCCCGCCGGGCCTGATCGCGCTCGTCCGGCAGCTCGTCCGAGTCGAGTCTCTGACGCGCGTTGAGCCAGATCAGATCGTGCTGGCGATACCGGTCGGCGGCCGTCTCCTCCAGCAGGTTCGCTTGGATCAACTGGTCCACGGCGGACTCCGCCCCGGCCACCGAACCGGTCAGTGCAACGATCGGGCCGATGCCGTAATCACGGGCGGGGATCAGCGAAAGCCGGCGGAACACGGCCCGCGCCTCCGTGGGAAGTGCCTGATAGGAAAGATCCAGCGTGCTCAGGACCGAGACCCCTTCCGATGTACGCAGGGTGCGTAGCCGCCCCTTCTCCTCCGCCAGAGCGGCGGCGATCCGGGCCAGCGGCATTCTCGGACGGGCCGCGAGCCGTGCGGCCACCACGGCCAGAGCGAACGGGAGGCCGTCGCACAGCCGGGCGATGCGCGCGGCGTCGGCACGCTCGTGGCGTACCCGATCTGGGCCGAGAACCCGCTCCAGCAACGTCACAGCGTCGGGCAGTTCCCACGGCCGCACCTCGACCGTCACGCCGCCGTCAGCGACCAGGCCGGCGAGACGCTGCCGGCTGGTCACCACGACCAGACTCGGGCCGTCGCCCGGTAGCAGGGCCCGGACCTGGGCGGCCGACAGCGCGTTGTCCAGCACGACGAGGTAGGACCGTCCGGTGGTCAGCGTCCGGTAGCGGGCGCTGAGCTCGCCGGCCCCGGCCGGCAACTGTCCGCCCGCAACGCCGAGGGCGCGCAGAAGATGGCCGAGAGCGTCCGCCGGATCGGTCGCCGTCTCCGGGCTGAAGCCCTGCAGGTCCAGGTAAAGCTGTCCATCCGGGAAACGCGGGCTGATCGCGTGCGCCCAGCGGCGGGCCAAGGTGGTCTTGCCCACCCCGCCCGGCCCGGTCAGGACCACGATGGGCGCCGAAGCGGCGGCCTCGAGGTCGGCGAGCTCACCGGCGCGGCCCACGAAGATCCTCGGTGAAGCGGGAAGCTGGCGAGGCAATTCGGCATCGCGCACGTCCCGCCCCCCAACACTCCTAGAAGGCCAGGCTAAGCAGACACCCTTCCCCGCAGGCAATACCGCCGCCGGATTCGTCACGTCCGGCCTTTGATCCACAAAAGACCGAATACGCTCCGCACACGCATTGAGCTGACTCTTTGCGAACCCGTCGGTAACCGGAGCGCATAGGTTAAGGTCAACTTCGAAAGTTTCGCTCAGCACGAAAGCAGGCACATGTACAAGAACGCTGCTCGTCGAGCGATGAAGGTGTTGGCCGGCATCTCCGCCGCTTTCTGCATGTCACAGCTGGCTGTGGCGACCGTCCATCATGCCTCATCCCTCACGTCGTACCTTTGATGTCTTGTCACACGACTAGCGTAGTCATGAGACAAGCGGTTGGCAACCTTTAGTTACGTCAACAACCGGGAGCGCGCCGGACGGTGAACAGCGCCGCTGCCACCTGACGCTCCGTTAAGAGTGCACCATCCTGGGCGGCCCTCCTCGTCGATTGACGGGGAGGGCCGCCGCCGTACTGTAGGTCAACTACCCGCGCGCGAACGTCGCGACGTCGAATGCCGGTTGGTCCCATGCCGGGCACGAGACCAACCAGCGGACCGCCCGCGGATCAACCGAGGATCGACTTCGGCCTGGGGGTGGCCACCGGCAGTCGTTTCGGAGCGGGCGCACGCTTGGCCGCGACCTCGGACAGAGGCTCGGTGAACGGCTGCTTCGCGTCCGTGCACGTCGCCCCGCGGGCCGGCAAGGTGCCGCGGAGCAGGTACTCGTCGACCGTCGTGGTGGTGCAGGGCGAGGTCAGATAGCCGGTGTGGCCCCAGTTGTTCGCCGACAGGAGGCGGGCGCCGGGCTGGCGGCGAGACGCCGACACCGACGCGTCGTAGTTGGTGGCCGGGTCCCAGAAGCTGCCCAGGTAGAACAGGGGCGCCCTGGTCCGCTTGGTGAACGGGCCCAGATAGGAGTCCTCGTCGTGGACCGTCCACGTGTCGCGGGCGCACGGTGCGGACACCCAGCTCCAGTAGCGGCCGGCGTTCGGGCTGCGGCGCTCGGCGCGAGCCGCGGCGCCCACCCAGGTCCGCGGGTCGGCCGGCACGATGCCGTCGGTGCAAAACACCGATGTGCCGGCCTCAGGGCCGTTGTCGTAGTCGGCGGGGTCGTCGGACCGCGCCTTCACCCGGCTCAGCAGCGCCTTGCCGGCGGCGGCGTCGGACGGGTCCCGCTGGAGCGCCCGCACCTCGGCGGCGAAGCCGGTGACCAGGGCGCCGGCCTCGGTGTCGTACATCATGCCGACCGCGGTGGCCAGGAACATGGCGTACGTGATCGTCACCGGGCCGCCGGGGCCGTCGAACACCACCGGCTCCCGGCGCAGCCGGTCGGTGATCGCCTTCCAGTTGCGGCGCGGATCGCCGGCGGCGAAGGCGCAGTAGTCCTCGCCGGCCGCGTCGCAGCGCCGGAGGATCTCGCCGAGGGCCCGCTCGGCGCCACCGGCCGAGTTCATCCGCTCGTCCAGGACCTGGTAGCGGCCGGTTCGCACGCCGGTCCAGGCCTCGGGGTCGATCACGCCGTCGACGACTATCGCGCGGGTCCGGTCGGGGAACAGGTTGGCGTAGTACTGGCCCAGCGCGGTGCCGTAGCTGAAGCCGAGGTAGGTCAGTGCCGGGTCGCCGACCGCGCGGCGGATGACGTCCATGTCGCGGGCCACCTCGGCGGTGGACATCGAACCGGACAGCGGGCGGCCGGTGGTCGAGCAGGCGCGGCCGAGACGGGCCACGGCGCCGAGGTACGCGCGTTCCTCGGCCGGGCCGACCGGGAAGGCGACCTCCGCACCGCGCAGCGCGGCCTCCTGCTCGGCGGTGGACTTCCAGCACCGCACGTTCTGGCTCATGGCGATGCCGCGCGGGTCGACGCCGACGACATCGAACCGGTCGCGTACCTCGCCGTCGAGGGCGGAGCCGGCGGCCAGGGCCATCGACGTGGCCGAGCCGCCGGGGCCGCCCGGGTTGACGAACAGGCTTCCGATCTTGTGGGCCTGGTCGCGGGCCTTCACCCGCAGCACGGCGAGCTGGGTGGTGGCGCCGTCCGGCTGGTCGTAGTCCAGCGGCACCGTGGCGGTGGCGCACTCGGCGATGTCGAAGCACGGTGTCCAGTCGAGCCGGGCCCGCACCCGGTCGACCCGGCGCGCCTCGAGCGCGCTCGTCCGGTCGTAGGAGGTCGGTTTCGCACTGGCCGGCACAGCACCACCGGCGACGACGAGAATCGATGCGAGTCCGGCCGTGAATTTCGTACGGATCAGCATCGCTCGGATCCTAATCGAACAACGCCTATCGCATTGCCCCGCAAGGAACCGGCGCGACCCGACCGGCTAGCCGAGCCGCCGGGTCGGCGCGGTGCCGTGGACCTCGGCCAGGGCGGCTTTCAGGCCGCCGGGCCGGGCCTTGTAGGCGGCCTCGGCCCGTGCCACCTCACGCTGGGCGCCCGCGTCGCCCGCCCACGCGGCCAGGCATTCGGTGGGTACGAGGTTGCCGGCGGCCACGATCGCGCCGGTGGCGCCGAGCCAGGCGGCGTACCCGAGCAGGGCCGCCGCGCCGGTGTAGACCGCCTTGCCGCCCAGCTCGATCTCCTTGGCCAGCCGGGCCGGCTCGGCCGAACTGTCCTTGATCCCCTGCACCGGCAGCCCGGCGAGGGCGTCCACCGGCACCGGGCCACCGGCCACGCCGGGGTAGTGGTAGGCCAGCACAGGCGCGCCGGCCGCCGCCTCGGCCACCCGGTCGTAGTAGACGGCGAGGTCGCCGCCGAGGCGTGGCGGCGCCACCAGCACCGCGTCGGCGCCGGCCTCGAGCACGGCCGCGGTGCGCTCGACGGCCATGCCGTACCACTCGCCGGAGCTGCCGGCCAGGACCGGCACCCCGGGGCAGGCCGCGCGGACCGCGGCGACCAGCTCGGCCCGCTCCGGGTCGGTCAGCGTCGCCGCCTCGCCGGTGCTTCCGGCCACCACCACCGCCCGCATGCCCGCCGCGACCAGCCGCGCGGCGTGCGCACCGGTCTCGGCCGCGAGCAGCCGCCCCTTCTCGTCGAAGAGGGTCACGACGGCCACCGCGGGCCCGGTCCAGATCGGTTCAGCCATGACACCCATATTCGTACGCGAGCAGCTCCGACGGCCACCGTCACCTACCATCAATTCGTGCGACGAGCCGTGTTTCCGCTGGTGAGCATGCTTCTGCTGAGTTCCTGCGGTACGGCCCGGAGCCCGGTCACCGAGCCACCCCGGGCCGCCTCCAGCGCGCCCGCCGTCCCGTCCGACGAGCCGCCGGCGCCGCCGTCCGCCCCGGTCAAGCGGGCCGCCCCGCGCGCTCTGCCCAAGCCGGGCAACCCGGACGGCCACGCGACGGTCCCGCCGGCGGCGCGGGCGGTCGACACCAGCACCCCGGACCGGGTCGTCGGATCGGGCACGGCCGCCAGCTGCACATCCGACGCGGTCGTGGACGCGGTGGCGGCCGGCGGCGTGATCGCCTTCGACTGCGGCGCCACCCCGGTCACGATCATGATGACGAGTACGGCCACCGTCCGGAACGACCGCGCCCGCGTGGTCCTCGACGGCGGTGGCCGGGTCACCCTGAGCGGCGGCGGCAAGCGGCGCGTCCTCTACCAGAACACCTGCGAGCGGCCGGCCACCGCGCGCTGCCAGGACCAGGACGAGCCCGAGCTCACCCTGCAGAATCTCGTGCTGGCCAACGGCGACAGCACCGGCTCCCCGGACGGCGGCGGGGCGGTGTTCGTCCGCGGCGGCCGGCTCCGCGTGATCGGCTCCCGCTTCACCGGCAACCGCTGCGACCTCACCGGCCCCGACCTGGGCGGCGCGGCCCTGCGGGTGCTCTCGGTGACCGCCCCGGTGTACGTCGTGAACAGCACGTTCACCGGCGGGCGATGCTCGAACGGGGGCGCCCTGAGCAGCATCGGCGTCTCGTGGACGATCCTGAACAGCGTCTTCCGCGACAACCAGGCGGTCGGCCGGGGCGCCAACCCGCCGCGGCCCGGCACCCGCGGCGGCGGCAGCGGTGGCGCCCTCTACCTGGACGGCAACTCCTTCACCGCGACGCTGTCGGGCTCCCTGATCGAGAACAACACCGCGAACGAGGGCGGCGGCGCCGTCTTCTTCGTCAGCAACGACCGCACCGGCACCCTGACCCTGGCCGGCTCCACCCTGCGCACCAACCCGAGCGCCGGCTTCGAGACCCCGGGCTACCCGGGCGTCTTCTTCCTCGGCAAGTCGATCAGGAAGTAGCGCCCAGCACCCGGAACTCCCGCGCGCTCCAGCGCATCAGGAAGTCGGCCACCCGATCGGTGACCCCCTCCACCCGCAACATCGCCCGCAGCGCCCTCGGATCGGGCGGCGGCCAGACCAGAGACCGCGCCACCTCGTTGGCGACGAGGAAGCCGAACGTACCGTCGGCGTCGCGGGCCAGCTCCAGATAGGGCAGCGCGATCACCAGCATCGCTGACCGCAACGGGCCCTCGGCGTCGTCGAATCCCGCGATCTCCCACGGCCGGAAGAAGATCACCGCGTCGTTGTCGAGTTCGGCCAGGTCGGCCCGCCACGACGCGCGGTCGAACCACGGTGGTTCCAGGCCGAGCAGGTGGTCGCCCAGCCGCTCGGTGTCGCCGGGTGCGTCCAGCACGCCCGGCATCGGCGTGAACGAGCTGCTCAAGGCGGTCTGGAATTGGTAGAGATGGGCCAGTGGCCGGCCGGCCAGGTTCTCGCGATCGGTCCGGAACCAGCGCTCCCGCCACGCGCCGTGGGCCTCGGCCACCGGCTCGATCAACGACTCGCGCCAGTCCGTCAGGTCGGCGAGCCGGTCCGCGCTGACCGGGCCGCGGGCCACACTCTCCAGCAACAGGTGTCCCCGCTCGTCGCCGGCCGCGATCCGCCGGGTGATCTCGCGGCCGACGGCGCGCCGGACGAAGACGAAATTGCTCTCCAGGCTCAGATGCAACGCCAGCCGCAGCGGGGTGTCCCGCGCGTCCATCCGCCGCAGGGTCGTCAGGCCGACCAGTGCGCGGAACCGGTCCTCCGCCGGGACCGTGAAGAAGCAGGCCATGGCCTCGGCGACGATGCGTTCGACCTCGGCCGGCGGCAACGCGACATGTTGCAGGGCGATGGCCCCGAACTCGGCCAGATGCGCGCGTTCCTTGATCTCGGACCGGGCCGCCTCGGCCATCGCGGTGCGGACCACGGCCTCCGCTCCGTCGACCGTGTTGCGGTCGACCAGCTGCACCGCCAGCTGGGCGACCACCTCCCACTCGCCGGCGCGGACACGCGGGGCGAGCTGGTGCCAGACCGCCTCCGGGCTGTGCCGGGTGCGTACCAGATGCTCGGCCGCGAAGAACTCGAGGAACGTGCGATGCGAGAAGCCGTAGACCGGCTCCAGGTCGGTCGAGCCCACCTCGGTCAGGACCCAGGCCCGCCCGGCGCAGAATTCCAGCAGCTCGGCCGCCACGGCCTCGGCGTCGTCCTCGTCGAGACCGCGGCTCATCAGATGGTCGGTGAGCAGCCGGACGACCCGGTGCCGGGGCAGCTCGGGCTCGTCGTTGACCAGCTGATGGCAGGCGAGGTGCTGGACCGCCCGGCGTACCCGGCCCTCGAACTCGAGCCGCCGCCCGATGCCCCGCATCGAGTCCCACCGCTCGAAGACCATCAGCGCGCACCGTTCGTAGATCTGGGCGCGCAGCCGTGGGATGTAGCGGTCGACCGCGTACATGGCACAGAGCAGGGCCAGCAGGAGCGGGTTGCTGCGCAGGTCCTCGACCGACTCGCTGTCGCGCAGGAACGACTCGGCCAGCCGCCGCCGGTCGGCCGCCGGGGTGCCGTCGTCCAGGGCGAACCAGTGGCCGGCGTACGCCTCGACCTGCTCCTTCTCGAACGGCATGAGGTCATACACCGGGAACAGGGCCGCGTCCAGGGCCGCCTCGCGGTAGCCGACCCGGCGGGACGTCACCACGATCGGGACCATCGGATACAGCGTCGCGAAGCCGCGGACCAGCTCGGTCAGGCGGCGGCGCAGGCTGACGTCGGTGAGCTCGTCGAGGCCGTCGAGGATGACCACGGCGCGGCCGTTCAGGAGGAGGTAGTCGACGGTCTCGGCCGACATCGTGACGTTGTACGGGTCGCGGGCCACCACCGCCAGATGCTCGGCCAGGGTTCGTTCGCCCCGCTGGAGTGCGGCCGACAGGTGACGCAGGACGACCAGGAACGGGACCTCGGTGCCGGCCGGATCGGCGGCCAGGTCGTAGGCCAGCTTCGTGGCCAGGGTCGACTTGCCGGCGCCGGGGTCGCCCAGGACGACCAGGCGGCGGCCGGCCTGGGCCAGTTCGCGTACCGGGTGCGGCTCGCGGCGCAGGTCGTACGGGCGGGACTCGACGTAGAGCCGGTCCCACCCAACGCTGCGGCTGACACCGGTGTGCGGCATGCGGAGCTCGGCGTGTATGGCCGCGACCTGGGTACGCAGCCGACGCGCCTCGGCCCGGCCGGTCTTCAGATCGGTCAGGCGGCTCAGGAGCTCGCCGTTGCGGGCGGCCGCCGCGACCAGGTGACCGAGCCGCGCGGCCTGGGCCGGGTTGCCGGGGGTGTGCTCGGCCGCGAGCAGGGCGTCGTACACCACGTCGGTGACGCCGAACCGCTTCTCGGCCGGCAGCGTCGTGGCCAGCCGCAGGCCCTGGCGGATCTGGTCGCGGGCGGCGGACAGCAACTCGTCCCGCTGGCCGTCGCGCGGGTGCAGCCGGGCCACCGCGAACTGCAGGGCCACCTGTTCGAAGTCCGGCGCGACCAGGTAGCCGGCGAGCTCACCGGCCTCGGTGGCGTCGAGCTCGCCGAGCAGGGAGTCGGCCACCTCGCGGGCCATCAGCGGACGCGCCGCGTCCCTGGCCTTGCGGAGTTGTGCCTGCTTGCCGACGTGCCCGCCGAGCTGGCGGATGATCTGGCCCGCGGTGCGGGCGATGGCCGTCTCCAGGCCTGTCGCCATGGCGATCTTTCTCGCTCTCCGTAGCGTGCCGGGGCCAGCACGCTACCACCGCGACGCTTGTCGGCCGCCCTTCCCGGTCTGGCACAGTAGGCCGGTGGAGATACCTTTACCGGCGGTTCTGTGGCGGCGGTGGGCGGCATTGGCAACGGCGCTCAGCGCGGTCGGCTTCGACGACGTGTGGACCGTGGGTGAGCGCGGCGCGCACCACGACGACCACGGCGGAAACTGGGCCCACCTCGTGCTGATCGACGGTGGGCGGGCTGTCCTCTACGGGTACGACCACGAGTACAGCGCCACCGTCGACGCCGATCCACCGGTCGACGTGCTCGCCGGGGCGCCGGAGTGGCTGCCCTGGGACGAGCTCGAACAGCAGGCGAGTGAGGACCAGCTCGGCTACGTCCACTGGCACGACGGCACGGCGTGGGGGTGCGCGCCCTACGACGAGGCGGACGGCCTGGCGCAGACCGCCGGCCCGGTCCTCGATCACGCGGCGGCGGCCGGCGAGCTCTACGACTTCGTCGTCCAGTGGGCCGATCTGGAGCCCGCCGACGACGCCGACGAGGCCCGGATCCGGGCGGCGGGCGAGGCGCTGCTGGACGCGGCCGAGCGGCAGTCGGTGGACGAGAGCGTGCTCCGCGCGTACCCCGGCGGCCGTCTGATCGAAGCCGGACTGGCGGTGGCCGCCGCCGGTGGGATCAGCCCGGGTGGCACCCTGCCGGTGATCCTCGCCGGGCAGCGGCCGCCGCGGCGGCGGGTGCGCAGGCTCTCCGACCGCGAGCACCGGCGCCTGGTCTGGGACGCGATGCAGCGGGCGACCGAGCTGGACCGGCCGCTGCCGCCACCCACGCCGGCGATGGACGATCTGGTGCGATGGGTACGCGGCCGCGCGCCCCAGGGCGACGGCCGGTGCTCGCTGCTCTTCTGGGCCAGCGCCTCGGGTGCGTCCGAAGAGGACGGTGAGTTCCCGCCCCGGGTAGGCGAGGACGAGGACTCCCTCACCGTCTTCAGCTCGGCGGTCGATCTGGTCCACGCGGTACGCGCCGACGAGGCCGACCCGCGCGCCGGCGCCTGGCTGTTCCTGCGCGTCGAGACGACGGCGACCGGCGCGGCCATCGACCGGCGTTACGACTCGTGGCCGGACTGGTGGCTGGACAACGGCATCTCCGGGCCGGGCCGCGACGAACTGGCCGAGGAGATGGCCGGCCGGGCCGAGCCGTGGCGACCCCGCTGGACCGCCCTGCTCGACTCCGAGGTGGCGTTCGGCGACTGAGGCGTGTTCGGGACCCGACCAGGGCCGCGGCGTGGCCCAGAGCGCGCCCGACGGCCGGGCCGGGTCATGAAACACGCCTCAGACGCCGATCATGCAGTAGACGAACTCGTTGACCGGTGCGCCGTTGATGGTCAGCCGCTCGAAATAGGCGTACTGGGTCCTTCGGACCGCGTTGCACCGGTCCAGGTCGGACGTGCCCAGGAACGTCTTGATCACCTTGAAGGCGGCGGCTCGGGAACCGCACGACACCGGGGTCAGCTTCTCGTTCAGCGTGGCCAGCGAGCCCTTTGGTTTCTTGCCGGCCAGACAGGTGCCGGCGGTGAAACCGGTCCGCCGTGGCTCCGGCTCCGGCTCCGGCGCTTCGGTCGGTGTCGGCTTCGGCGGCGCGTACTCGCTGGAAACGGTGTGGGGCTGGGTCCCCGGTGAGCGGAGGACGACCGGTTCCGGGATTCGCATGACCGCCACGGGCGCCGGCGGCACGCTGTCGTCGCCGGTCGTGGCCATCACGATGGCTGCGCCCGACACCAGCATGAGCGCCGCCAGGCCGCCGATCGCGAACCTGGGCGACCCCCACCGGCGCCGGCTCGCCACTCGTACTCGCACGAACAGGTCGTCGCGGTCGCCCGGGCCGGCCTTGCCCGGCAGCCGAAGCAGGCTTCCGTCGCGGGCGCCGGGCGGGATGTTCACGGTCAGCCTCGGGTGGCCGGGCACCGAGATGACGGTCCGGACGCCTCGCTCGACCGCAGGCTGGTTGATGATGATCACATGCTCGCCGGTGGCCCGCGGAAAGAGGCGGCGCCGAAACAGGACGAGCAGCACAAGGGCCCCGGCGATCAGGAGAATGCCGGCGGCCGGCCACCGCCGGCCCGTCCAGATCGAGGACCCGGACGGCTCGGTCGTGCGGCCCGGCGGCTTCGCGGCGGACGTGACGGCACCGAGCCAGATCTTGTTCTGGTGATCGGCGGCCGGGCGGGTCATCGCGGTCTGCACCACGGTGCCCAGATCACGCGCACGACCCTGGAAGGCGGTCGCGTCGAGCTCGGTGAAGGTTACGGCGCTGAAGTCGACGCCGCCGTAGAGATAGGTGTCGGTGATGAGGTAGTCGCCGTCGCGGTGCTTATGAGTCACGTGGAACTCGCCTTTGGTGTACGACTTCACGTACTGGTCGAACACCGTGCGCGGCGACCAGGGCCGGCGAGCCGGCCAGGCCGAGACGTCGCCGCGGTCGATCATGTCCCCGAACGAGGTCGCCTGTCGTGCGCTGCGGTTGCGGTACCACTCGGCAGCGACCCGGCTCAGGTAGACCCGCCGCAGCTCCGCGTATTCGGGCGCGGTGTTCACGGCACTCCGGATCTTGGGCAGGATGAGCGAGCGGTAGGCCGCCTCCTGCCTGGTCTGGTCGGCCGGCGGGCACCCGCCCGACTGAGCCGACTTCAGGAACTCCGACTCCAGCTGGACAGTCAGCGGCGCATCGACGATGTAGAGGCCGTCGCCGTCCTCCCGCACGGTCGCCGGAGCCGGAGAGATCCACTGCCGGAAGGAGAGACACGACGTCCGCTCGGATCCGCCGGAGAGCGTGGCCCAGAACTTCTGGCCGAGGGCACTGTCGGGATGGATCAGATTGGCGACCGTCTTCTTCATCCGCAGGTCGGCCTGGAGCAGGATCCGGCCGGCGTCGGTGGTGCCGAGCTGCGGGTCGACGATGCGGTCGGGTTCCTCGGGGTTGAGGTTCACCCAGAACTTGTCCGGCGACAGCTGCAACCAGACGAAGAACGAGTCCGAAGCCTGAACGGCGGCGGCGGGACCGGCATCGACGTTGCGATCCGCCGGGGCCGACGCGGCGCTGAACGCGTAACGGACGCCCTGGTCCTTCCGCGGGCCCGGGTCGGCCAGGTAGCGCAGCTCGAGGGTGGAGAAGTCGATTCCGCCCGGCGTCGGCACGGCGGTCGCGCCCGGGGCGGGCGCGGGTTCGAGCGCGGTGGCGGCGCCGGCCAGCCGCGCGGGCAACGCCTGCCTGGCGACGGCGCTGCTGGGAGCCGGTGGGCGGCCAGGCCGCTCGAGCGGGCGCACACCCGTCAGTTCGACGCGGTCGTCGGGGATCACCTTGGTCTTACGAAACTCCCGCGCCTGCTCCGACAGTTTTCCTTCCAGATCCCGCTCGGATTCTTCGAACGCGTAGGCGACCGCGGTCGCAGCGGGAAACATCACCCGGTTCGCCAGCTGCGGGCGGCAGTTGGGGCACGGAAACCGTTCGGTGGACACCTTCGTGGCCATCTCACGCACGCCCGGCGGTGAGCCCGGCGGCCCCTTCGGGACTGGGAACTGCTGACCGTGCAACGCGGCGAGAGCTCTGATGTGTTCAGCGACATAAGCGGCCAGGGACTCGCCATGGAGCAGACCGTCGCGTTGCTTGGCGCGGATCGTCGCCTCCGCCCCGGGGTTGTCCAGGGAATCCTTCACCACATTCCAGGTGAGGCTCGCCGCTGCCGCCCGTGTCGCCGCAGTTGGCCTCACGCTCCAGTCGACGGGCACCTGCGCCTTGGTCGACGGATCGGTGTAGGTCAGAGGCTGGAGATTCCAGCCGACGAGTTGGAACGGATTCTTCCCCGGTCCCACCGCCGGGTCGAAGAGCAGCAACTGGATCACGGCGGTGTTGGTGTTCTTCTCGAACAGCAGCCGGTTCTGCCGATCGCGGACCTCCTTGGCCTCGCCCTTGTTGATGCTGGCGACCGTGATGCACAGCGTTTTCCCCTCCCAGACGGCGGGGACGAAAGCCGTGGAGACGTTGCGCCCGTAGAGGATGTCGTCCGGGTAGCCGTACGTGCTGTCGTCCTTGCCCGTGGAGTGCCACGTTCGATAGATCAGGTTGGGGATCATGAGGATCCACCGGGAGTCGCCCGGTCTGGTCGGATGGAAGCCCGGCCCGTCGGCGAGCGCCGGCGCCGGCGGCGCGACGAGGAGCAGCGTCAGCAGCGTGGCCAGGGCGGCGGCGACCCGATGCGCGATCGGTGTGTCGCGCGGCCGTGCGGCCGCCCGGGTGGCCGGCCTCATGGCTCCACCTGCTGCCGGAAATTGGCGATCACGAACCGCCAGTAGGCGTCCGGGGCGAGAGCGGCTGGGTCCCGCCTCCGCACGAGCTCCTCGAATCGCTCCAGTGCGGCGTGTTGATCGGTGGCAGGCCGCCAGACGCTCAGGTAGGGCCAGAGGTCGAGGCTGCATTCACCGAGAAGGATCAAGAAGTGCGACAGGGTGGAATTGACGAAATTGGGCGGCTCGGGATAGCCGTGAAAGATCCTGTCGATGTGGCCGTCGGCGAGGCTCAGCCCGTACCGAAAACCGCTGAGATCTTCCGCGACGAACAGATAGCCGCGGCCGAGGTGGTCGAACGGTTTCGCCATGCGCTGGTCACGGACGAAGTCGAGTGCGTACGCCTCCGCCGTGGGCAGACCGGCCGTGGTCAGCAGCTGCCACGCGGCGGGCGGGGCTTCGCCGGAGATGTTGCCGGGCGGAACGGGTTCCAGCCGACCTTTCCAGGCGTTGATGATGTCGGCGTATTGGCCCATCGGAGCTTTCCCTTCGCCGCGACTGTTCACAGGCTATAGTCCAATGTCGAATTGATCTCTTTCTTTGCGGGCATTGACCGATGTCGCTCTGACTTGATCGCAGCGTCGGCCTCGTCGGGCCGCCGGGACACGACCGAGCTCACGGGCGGTCCTGAGGACACCAGGCGCGCCGGGCGGAGTTCTCGTTGTGGACCAGCCGGTGGTCGCGGTAGGCCGAGACTCGGGTCCAGTACTCGCCGCATCCGTTGCGCAGGGCCCGGATCCGCAGGGTGGGAAACCGGTACGCACCCGTGGACCGGTGGCAGTCCAGCGCCATGTTCGATGAGTACGGTATGAGCTGGTCCTCGAACATGATGACCAGGCAGACGTTGTCGTAGTCGCCGAGGTTGGAGTATTCGCCGTCGCCGAGAATGATTCCGCCGACGGCGCGGGTGGCGCCGACGGCGACTGTCGACTCGGCCTGGGGCGGGTTCCGGTCGCCCAGCAGGGCGGGGATCGCGGTCGCGGCCAGAACGGCCACCGCGACGGCGACGGCGACGACACACATTCCGGCGAACCAGCGGCGGCTGGTCCTCGCCGCCGACCGGCGCCGTGGCCAGCCCTTGCCGCCGTGCGCGACGCGGCTGAGGAACCACAGGTAGGCGAGCAGGGCGGGAACGCCGATGGCCAGGGGGCGGAGCAGCGGCCAGTACACAGGGGGCCTCCCGGTCGGGTTCGGGGCATGCTTGATCGCCGGGCCAGGGGGGTGGCTCGGCACGGAAAGGTCGTGGGGTGGTCGGCGATGCCGGCTGACCACATCGAGCTTCGCCGCGCCCGGCGATGCTGGGCAACGAAGTCGGCCCGACCTGGGACGCCCGGGACGCCGCGAAGCTCGTGAGCTGCGGTTGTCCGGTTCACGCGGGACGCCTCGACCGGCGTACGGATCGGCGGCGACGCGCCGGGAACCGTACGATGTGGATGGCCGGGACGAGGTGAGGCAATGCCGGGGAATGCCGCCCGCATTCAGCTGGGAGCCCTGCTCCTACGGTTGAAGAACCGCAGCGGATACAGCTATGCCAAGCTCGGCAAGCTGGTGTACGTGGGTAAGGCCACCATTCACCGCTACTGCACGGGCGAGGCGGTGCCCAAGCACTTCGGCACCGTGCAGGACATCGGGCGGGTCGTCGGCGCCACCCGGGCCGAAATGGCGGAACTCTCCCTCTGGTGGTCGCGCGCCGTCACCGAGGAGGAGGCCGAACGGAACGGCGCCGAGGCCCCGCCGACCGAGAAGCCGTCGGCCCAGACGCCGCCGGACGACCTGACCCAGGAGCCGGCCGGACCCCGGCGCTGGTCCTTCCGCTTCCGGCGCCGGTCCTTCCGCTTCGCCACGGCCGCCGTGGTGCTGCTCGTGGTCCTCTTCGTCCTGAACGGGCCGCCTCCGCCCGAGGACCCGCCCACGGTCGTCGGCCCGACGTGGACGCTTCCCCCCGAACCGGTCCCGCGGCAACTGTTCGGCGTCACCGTCAACAGCGCCACCGGCGACATGCCCACCTTCGACGTCGGCGCGGTGCGGCTGTGGGACAGCGGCACGCTCTGGGCGAGGTTGCAACCGAGCCGCGGCGTCTTCGACTGGTACCTGCTCGACCGGCACATCGCCGGGACGCAAGCGGCCGGCCTGCCGACCCTCTTCACCATCGGTGGCACACCCGGGTGGGCGGCGCCCGACGCGCCGAAGGCGCCCTACCCGGAGGACGCCCGGGCCGCGCCACCGGACGACCTGGCCGACTGGGACGCGTTCATCCGTGCGCTGGCCCAGCGGTACGCCGGCCGGATCGAGGCGTACGAACTGTGGGCGCTCGCCAACGACCACCGGTTCTACAACGGCGACACGGAGACGCTGGTCGAGATGTCCCGCCGCGCGAAAGACATCATCGACGCCGCGGACCCGAGCGCCCTGGTCGTGTGCCCGGGCATGGGCAACCTGTGGACACCGGAGGGCCGGACCCGCCTGCAGAGGTTCGCGGAGCTGGGCGGATACAAGTACTGCGACGTCGCCAGCATCAAGCTGTACCAGCGCAGCGCCGCCGAGCCGCCCGAGACGATGTTCGAGCTCACCGACACGGTGGACCGGATCCTGCACGTCTCCGGCGTGCATCCGCGCGTGTGGAACACCGGCACCACCTACTCGATTCCGCTGGAGGGTCATCTCCCGGAGGCCAGGGCCCGCGATTACGCGGTGCGGTTCTTCCTGGTCGGCATCATGGCGCGGAACACGTTCATCGAGCGCATGTATTTCTACAGCTGGGGCAAGACCACGGTGCCGATCGTGCTGCAGGCCGACGGCAGCCCGCCGACGGCGGCGGCGCGCGGGGTGGAGGCCCTGCAGCGCTGGCTCGCCGGGGCGAAATCGCAGGTTTGCGGTCACGGAGCGGCCCTCGACCTGCCGCCCAACGCCTGGGAGTGCCGGTTCACGAGAAAAGACGGCTCACTGCCCTCATCGTTCACCGTCGCCTGGACCCACCAGGGGCGGGCCACCATCGTCGCCGGTCCGGGCGTCGTCGCGGTCGACCGGCTCGACGGCACATCCACACCGGTGAGGGCCGGCTCCCGCCTCGAACTGGGCGAAGAGCCGGTCCTCATCCGTTACGCGTGACGGCCTCGTCGCGCTGTCAGAGGGTCCAGACGTCGGACGGCAGGCTGTCGACGAAGTTCCGGAGCGCGTTGTCGTCGTCGTTGTCGCCGTACCAGAACTTCATGCAGTCCGGCTCCGGCTCGCCGGAGTGACGCAGGCAAGCCCGGACGTAACGGTGGGCTCCGATCAGCCCCACGATGCGGGCCGAGGTGCCGTCGACCCGCCGTTCGCAGTAGTCCCAGGTCCCGTGCTCCTCGATCCATTTGGTCGGCCGGTAGTCGTGTTCCTTGGTGCTGATCACCGGGAAGTTGGTGACGTCGACGGAAAGGATGTCGCCGGGACTCGCGCCCTCGACCTCGGCCTTGACCCCGGCGTCGCCGTTGTCGGTGAACAGCCGGACGGCCGCGCCGCCCAGAACGGCGACCCCGGGGTCGTCCCCGGCCTCGTTCGAAAGGTCGACCGGCTGGTACAGGCCGAGGCCCGCCATCTCGCGATGGCATGCCGCGGCAGCCTCCGCGGCCGTGCTGGTGATCGCCTGGGCGGTCGCCACCGAACCGCTCGCCACCATCGCGAGAGCGATGGACCGGACCAGCCACTGATGTCTCATCGGAATTCCTCCGTCGGTCGTGGCGTCGTCGAGGCGACGCCGGGTGGGGATTCCGAGACTGGCCGGGCCGGGACGCCCCGGTCAACGAAGTCGGACCGGCCGGGACGCCCGGGACGCGAACCGGCCCGTGAGCTGGGGTTCCGTCGAGCATGTGGGACGAGGAGGAACCTGGATCGTCCGTTCCACCGGGCCGGGTCGCCGGGGGTACTACGTTGGCACCATGGCGACCAAGAGCCCGTCGGTCGAGATCGAGGCCGGGCAGCACACGGTGCGGGTGACCAACCCCGACCGGATCTACTTCGCGGAGCTCGGGCTGACCAAGCTCGATCTGGTCCGGTACTACCTGAGCGTGGGCGACGGCATCGTCCGGGCCCTGCGGGAACGGCCGTGCATGATGCACCGGTTCCCGGACGGGCTGGCCGGCGACAAGGTGCACCAGAAGCGCGTACCCCATGGTGCTCCGCCCTGGCTCGAGACCGTGCGCATCTTCTTCCCGCGGTACAAGCGGACCGCCGATGAGCTGTGCGTGACCAAGGTCGCCGACGTGATCTGGGCCGTGCAGATGTCCACCGTCGAATTCCATCCGTGGAACAGCCGCCGGGCCGACACCGAGAAGCCGGACGAGTGGCGGATCGACCTCGACCCGATGCCGGACTGCCCGTTCGACCGGGTGCGGCGGGTTGCCGGGGTGGCCCACGAGGTGCTCGACGAGCTCGGCATCACCGGCTTTCCGAAGACGTCCGGCGGCCGGGGCCTGCACGTCTACGTGCGGATCGCGCCGGAGTGGGGCTTCTCCGACGTACGCCGGGCCGCGCTCGCCTTCGCCCGCGAGGTGGAACGCCGCGCCCCCGAGGACGTCACCACCACCTGGTGGCGCAAGGACCGCGACCCCGAAGCGCTGTTCGTCGACTACAACCAGAACGCCCGGGACCACACGATCGCCAGCGCGTACTCGGTGCGTGGCAACCAGCGCGGCACCGTGAGCACGCCGATCACCTGGGCCGAGATCGCCGACGTCGAACCGGACGACTTCACCCTGCGAACCGTGCCGGCCCGGTTCGCCGAGCTCGGCGACCTGCACGCGACGATCGACGACACCGCGTACCGGCTGGACACCCTGCTCGAGTGGGCCGGACGGGACGAGAAGGCCGGTCTTGTTACACCGGATGAGCAGGCCGAGTAAACGATCTGTTAATCGACCTGTCCAGATGGCGTCATGTCGGCAACAGGTCGCCGCCGGACGCTATCGACACACGTGGACACGACCCAACAATGCGTGGCATGCGTCGTCCCCTCTCGGCCGTAGCCGCCGCGATCCTGATCGGATCCGGGCTGGCCGCTGTCACGCCAGCCGCCGCGGCGAACGCCGCCGCACCACCCCCTGCCCCCCACGCCGACGTCATCACCCTGATCACCGGTGACGTGGTCACGCTGACCCGGGCCGGTGACCGGACCGCCGCGACCGTCCGGCCCGCGCCCGGACGCGAACGGATCACCTTCCACACCATCGAGGCCGACGGCGGGCTGCGGGTCCTGCCCGAGGACGCGATCCCGCTGATCAGCCGGCAGAAGGTCGACCTCGACCTGTTCGACGTCGAGAAGCTGGTCGCCGACGGGTACGCCGACGCCGCGTCGCCCACCCTCCCGCTGATCGTCACCCAGCCCGCGGGCCTGCGGTCCACCTCTTCCCAATCGCTGCGGAGCCTGGGCGCCACCGCGATGAAGGCGGAGAAGGCGTCGCTCGCGACCTTCTGGACATCCTTCGCGAAAACCGGTCAGGGGCGGACGGCCGCGGCGGTGACCGGCCGGATCTGGCTGGACGGGAAGGTACGGGCCACCCTCGACCGCAGCGCCGCGCAGATCGGGGCGCCGGCCGCGTGGCAGGCCGGCTACGACGGCCGCGGGGTCAAGGTGGCCGTGCTGGACACCGGCATCGACGCCACCCACCCGGACATCAAGGACCGGCACCCGGTGACGAAGAACTTCACCGACAGCCCGGACGCCACCGACCACCACGGGCACGGCACGCACGTCGCGGCCACCGTCGCCGGGTCCGGCAACGGGTCGGCCGGGCTGCGCAAGGGCATCGCGTACGGCGCCGAGCTGCTGGCCGGCAAGGTGCTCAACGACCAGGGCGTCGGCTACGACTCCTGGATCATCGCGGGCATGCAGTGGGCCGCCGACTCGGGCGCCAAGGTGGTCAACATGAGCCTCGGCGGGCCGCCCAGCGACGGCATCGACCCGCTGAGCCAGGCGCTGACCGAGATCACCGACCGCACCGGCACGCTGTTCGTGGTCGCGGCCGGCAACGAGGGCGCGGCGTACACCGTCGGTTCGCCCGGCCTGGCCCCGGAGGCGCTGACCGTCGGCGCGGTCGACCGGAACGAGAAGCTGGCCGAGTTCTCCAGCCGCGGCCCGACCGCCGTCCGCAACACCCTCAAGCCGGAGATCACCGCCCCCGGCGTCGGCATCGTCGCCGCCCGGGCCGCGGGCACCGCGATGGGCGATCCGGTCGACGCGCTCTACACCGCCGCGTCCGGCACCTCGATGGCCACCCCGCACGTGGCCGGCGCGGCCGCGATCCTGGCCCAGGAGCACCCGGACTGGACCGCCCCGCAGCTCAAGGACGCACTGGTCAGCACGGCCCGGACCGCGACCGGCATCGACGTCTACGGCCAGGGCGCGGGCCGGGTCGACCTGGCCCGCGCCACCGCGCAGACGGTCCGGGGCAGCGCCACCGCCGACTTCGCCGACCACAACGTCGGCGAGTCACCCTCGTCGTTCAACCGGACCATCACCTACGCCAACGAGGCGGCCACCCCGGTGACGCTGACCATCGCCGCGCCGGCCGAGGTGGCCGTGTCCAAGAGCGTCACCGTCCCGGCCCACGGCAGCGCGAAGGTGACCGCGAGCATCGACACCGCCACCATGAACGCCGGCCTGCACAGCGGCTGGATCGTCGCCACCGGACCGGCCGGCGAGCGGGTGACCACCGCGTACGGCCTGCGGCTGGGTGCGAAGCACCACCTGCTGACCCTGCGCGCGATCGGCCGGGACGGCAAGCCCGCGTTCGTACCCGCCCTGACCATCTTCGGCGACGACCAGGAGTACGACCGGCTCGGCTACATCGACGGCGAGGTCACCTACGACCTGGGCGAGGACGACTACATCGTCACGGCCAGCCTCAACGCCCGCGAGAACGACCGGGAGAACAGCACCTTCATCGTGCTGCCCGAGCTGCGGCTGGACCGGGACATGGAGGTGGTGCTGGACGCCCGCAAGGGCACCCCGATCCGGATCGAGACGCCGAAGCCGGCCGAGCAGCAGACGGTGCTCAGCTACTACGCGCACCGGGACACGGCCCACGGTCGCGGCATCTCGCACGGCGTCATGCACTTCAGCAACGTCGAGGACATCTATGTCACGCCGACGAAGAAGGTCAAGGGCGGCGACTTCGAGTTCTCGTCACGCTGGCAGCTGGTCGAACCGGCGGCTCAGATGGAGGTTCCGGGGGTCAGCCCGCAGCCGCGGCCGCACCTGGCCAACGACTCGCCCGGCCTGCCGAAGTCCTCGTACGCCCTGGTCCGGACCGGCTCGGGAGACGTGCGGGGCAAGGCCGTGCTGCTGCCGGCCGACCCCGACGTGGACGAGGATGCCCAGGTACGCGCGGCCAGCGCGGCGGGCGCGGCGGTGGCCCTGCTGATCCGGCCGCCGGGCTGGAGCAACTGGACCCGGCCCAACCCCGAGTTGGAGAGGCTGCCGATCCCGGCGGTCGTCCTGACCGCCGCCGACGGTGAGCGCCTGCTGGCCCGGGCGGCGCGGGCCAACCCGAGCATCAGCCTCGAGCTGACCCTGGCCAGCCCGTACCTCTACGACGTCATCCAGGTGTCGAAGCACCGCGTACCGGAGAAGATCGTGCACCGGGTGACACCGGCCAACACGCGGCGGATCACCACCGACTACGCGTACAACGGCGGCTTCGACTGGGTGCTCGAGCAGCGGTTCGGGTGGCGGCCCTGGCAGGAGTACGCGTGGAACGACACGTCCCGCGCGGTGCCGACCCCGTTCCACCGGGTCGAGTGGGTGTCGGCCGGCGACTCGCTGTGGCAGCACCAGGTGCATCCGGCGTACCCGTGGCTCGGCATCGTCTCCGGCGGCTTCCTCGAGGCGGCCGGCCCGGTCAAGGCCGGCACCACGGCCACGGAGAGCTGGGCGACGCCGGTCAACCGCCCGGCCACCCCGGTCGGCTACCAGAACACCCGGGCTGGTGACGTGCTCAAACTGCGCGTGGCCGACGTGGTCGACAGCACCGACCGGCACTGGACGTTCGCCGCCAGCGGCACGGCCACCCTGCGCCGCGACGGGACCGTGGTGGCCGGCCTGCACGACGGGTGGCAGGACGTCACTGTCGATCCGGGCGCCGCCGCCTACGAGCTGACCGTGCGGACCAGCCCCGGCAACGAGGACTGGATCTACGGCACCCGGACCGAGACGACGTGGAAGTTCCGGTCCGAAAAGGAAGGGGTGCTGCCGCTGCTCCAGGCCGGCTACACGGTCAAGCCGCGGCGGGTCGACTTCACCCTGACCACGGCCGGCAAACCCGCACGGGGCACCACTTTCCGGGCGGAGATGTCGGTCGATGACGGAAAAGCCTGGCGGCAGCTGAACAGCACGGGCGGTGGATCGTCTTATACGGCGGGTGTTCCCGCGCACACCGCTCCGGTGTCGCTTCGGATCACCGCCACCGACCGTGACGGCAACGCTGTCACCCAGACGGTCATCCGAGCTTTCGGGTGACACACAGGGCTCCGCCGTTATCCTCACCGCCATGAGGATCACGGCGGAGCTCCTGGCCACAGGCGGTAACACCACCGGTTTCCGGATCCCCGACGAGGTGGTCGGGGAGCTGGGCGGTGGGGGCCGGCCCAAGGTGGTGGCGACGATCAACGGGTACGAGTACCGCGGCTCGATCGCGCGGATGGGCGGCGAGTACTGGCTCGGGGTGAGCGCCGAACGCCGCACCGCCGCCGGGGTGCGGGCGGGCGACGTGGTGGAGCTGGACCTCGTCCTCGACACGCAGGAGCGGACGGTGGACGTACCCGAGGATCTCGCCCTTGCCCTGAAGGCCGAACCCGCGGCGCGGGCGCGCTGGGACAAGCTCTCCTACAGCCACCAGCGGCAGCACGTCGAGGCCATCCTCGGCGCCAAGGCCGCCGAGACCCGCGCCCGCCGCGTCGCCAAGGCGATCGAGAAACTGCTTGGCTAGCGCGGCGCCCCCGCGCCGGCTTCGTCTCGGTCGAGGCACGTCAACGTGGATGCGCCGGTCCAGACCCGAGTGACTCGATCAACCGGTTCGGCGCCGGGTCACAGCCAACCCCTTTTCGCCGCCTGGTACGCCAAACCGGTGCGCGTGTCGACGCCGGCCAGGTCCATCATCCGGTCGAGCCGTCGCTGCACCGTGCGGCGGCTGACGCCCAGATGCGTGGCGATCGACTTGTCCGGCAGGCCCGAGACCAGCAGCGACAGCAGCAGCGTGTCGAGCTGCTCGTCCGGCTTGGCCGCGAGCACCGGCGTGGCCCGCTCCCAGTGGCTCTGGAACAGCGCCAGCAACGCGTCGAGCAGCTCGCTCGGCCGGATCAGCGCCGCGCTCGGCTGTGCGATGCCCCGCGCCTCGTCCGGTACCAGCGGACAGATGGCCAGCTTGCGGTCGGCGATGGCCAGCCGGACCGGCAACGACGGCATCACCCGCGCCTCCTCGCCGAAGCCGATCGCCTCGATGATCCCGGCCAGCTCGCCCGGGTTCTCGACCAGCTCCCGCTCGTAGATCGCGCGGTACTTGACGCCCCGCTTCAGCGCCGGCATCTCCTCGTTGTTGTCCGGCCCCTCCATCGCGATCGGATTGGCCCGGCAGAACCACAGGATCTCCTCCTCGGCCTGCTCCTGCATCTCCTTGAGCCGTTGCCGCAGATGCCGCGCCCCGACCACGATCTCGACCAGATGCTCGGCGCTGTGCCGCCGCGTGTTGGTGCGGTAGTCCTCACTCAGCGCGGCCATCATCTGCCGCGCCACCTGCAGTTCCTGCTGCCGTCGGAGCAGGATCTCACCGAGCGCGACATCCGGCGGCAACGCGTGATAGATCGGCCCCGGCGTCGCCAGACCGATGGTGTACAACGCCTCCAGCGTCTCCGCGGCCTCCTCCACGGAGACTCCGGCACTCTCCGCGAACGTCCCCGCGTCGGTGCCGGACAACCGGACCAGCAATCGATAGGCATGCTGCTGGTCCGGAAGCAGAACTTCGCCCTCCCCTGACATGGCGGTCAGCTTACTGAGGTGCGAAAAGGTTGCTTCGGTACGTAAGAACCGTCACGGGTTCCCGCCGCACGACCGGTTTGCTGCGGGCACGCGAAGACCAGCACCGGTACGCGGTCGGCGTACCGGTGCTGGTCGTTTCGAACTGCGAACTCAGAGCCGGAGGATGGCCAGAATCTGGTTCAGCAGGTCGGCGATGAAGCCCAGCGGCAGGTTGATGCCACCGTTCAACAGGTTCGTGATCGCGCACAGCAGGTTGCCGAGCAGGTTGCCGGCGCCGGACTGCGCGACGACGTCGAGAATGACCCGGTTCAGGTCGACCACCAGGCCGAGCAGGTCCAGGTGCAGCGGGCCCAGGATGAGGTTCAGCACGTCACAGGTGGCGAGGGCGGCGTTCTTGTTGGCCGCCGCCGTCTCCGGGAGCTGGACCGGCAGGGAGACGGTCTTCTGGACCGTACCCAGGTCGGCGCCGAGCGAGTCGGTCAGCGTCGAGGTCAGCGTGCCGGTGGCCAGGATCTGGCCCTGCTTGTTGGCGAACTTCGTCGGGGTGAACGTGCCGGTGACCGAGCCCAGGCCGCCCAGCACGTCGGTGAAGGAACCGGTGACCTCCGAGGTCATCGAGCCGGCGGCCGAGCTGAGCTGCGGTCCGGCCTTGGCGGCGACGGGCGCCGGTGCGGCCGGAGCCGCGGGCGCCGGGGCGGCCTGGGCGGCGGCGCCTCCGGTGGCCGCCGCTGTGGTCAGCGCCAGCGCACCCGCCAGCACCGCCTTCGAGATCAGGCCAAGTCGCATGTGGATCCCCTTCCATCGATGTTTGTCCACGCGCCGCATTGCCCGCCTTTTGGCCCAGGAAACCCCTGCTCCTCCCCTAGTGGATTCATTTGGTGCAATGTCGACCTTGGTGCGTAGTTCTGTTCGGAGGTTTCGATCGGCTGATGTAGGACTGACGGGATGACGAGAACCGCGGTGACCGGCGGGACGGACCCTATGGGGTGGCGCGGTGGCGGCCGGCTCTGCGCGGGGCGGCTACCGCCGGCGCGTCGCCGTGCTTCACGGCGTACATGGCCTGGTCGGCGTCGCGCAGCGCGTCGTCCGGGTCGGAGCCGGGCCGGGCCACGTTCACGCCGACGCTGGCCCCGATGACCACCGGGGTGCCGTTGAGCTCGAACGGGCGGGCGGTCTCGGCGCGGACCCGGTCGGCCATCGCCTGCGCGGCCGCCTCGTCGTCCACGCCCGGCATCAGGATGACGAACTCGTCGCCGCCGACCCGGGACAGCACGTCCTGTTCGCGGACGGCGCCGCTGAGCCGCTTGGCCACCTGGCGCAGGAGGTCGTCGCCGGCGTTGGGGCCGTACGCGTCGTTGACCGGCTTGAAGCCGTTGAGATCGACATACAGCACCGCCACGCCGTCCGACGGCAGCGTCTCGTCCAGGGTGTCGCGCATCCGGCGCCGGTTGGGCAGGCCGGTCAGCGCGTCGTGCCGGGCCTGGTGGGCCAGCCGCTCCTGGAACAACCGCGTCTCGGTCACGTCCCGGGCGTTGATCACGACGCCGGCCAGGGCGGAATTGTGCAGTTGGTTGGAGGCGGTGAACTCGAACCAGCGCGGCCGCCCGTCCGAGGTGATCATCCGGGTCTGCCGGTTCAGCAGCCCGTCGCGCTTGCCGACCAGCTCGGCGAACTGCTCCTGGAGCGGGCCGCGGTCCTGCGGGTGCACCACGTCGAAGAGGCTGCTGCCCGCCAGCGCGCCGGGCTCGTGGCCGAGCACGGTGGCCGCGCTCGGGCTGGAGTAGGCGATCTTTCCCTCGGCGTCGACCACGGCCACCATGTCGGGGGCGTGCTGGAAGAGCGCCCGGAACTTCTCGTCGGCCCGGCGCCGGGTGACCAGCGCGCGGTAGGCGAAGATCGCGATGCCGATGACGCCGGCCAGGAGCATCGCGAGCAGGGCCAGGTCGAGAGTCTGGCCGTGGCGGCGCACGGCGCCGTCGAACGAGGCCAGGGTCTGGGTACGCACGTACGTCCAACCGCCCGGAATCCCCGGCACCACGACCGCGATCATCCGGGTGCCGGTCGGGGTGGCGTACTCGACGAAGCCGGCGCCGCGCATCTCGTGGGCGGCCGCGATCAGCGTCGGGTCGATCGTGGTGCCGATCAGCTTCGGGTCGCTGGTGGCGCCGGCCCGGCCCTCGGCGTCGACGATCGTGGTCAGGTGGGTGCCCCCGCCCAGCCGGGCCACGAACGCCTGAAGTTGCGTGCCCGCAACATTGTTGTAGCCGACCAGTATCGCTTTGCCGTGCACCGGCACGCCCACGGCGGCCAGGGCCACCCCGTCGACCATCAGCACCGAGGAGAAGCCCGGGTTCCCGGCCCGCAGTCCCGCGTGCAGCGTCGCGTAGCCCGGATCGGTCGGCGCGGGCAGGCCCGTGGCCCGGGTCGCGTTGAGCACCTCGCCCTCGAGCGACAGCAGCGCCAGCCCGTACCCGAAGAAGGCGCTCTTGCCCGCGAAGGCGGTCAGCTTGGCCCGGTCGGCGGCGCTGTCCCGGCGCAGCGTCAGACCGGCCGCCTCGGCGAAGTCGTCGAGTTCCTGGGCCGACAGCAGCTGCATCTGCCCGGCGAGCGTCCCGTTGTCGGTGCCGAGGGCCATCGTGTCGGCGCGGTGCACCCGGTCGGCCGTCCGAAGCGCGGACCGGTTCACGGCCACACCGACCACACCGATCGCCACCAGCACCAGCACGCTGACGGCGACGGCGAGCCCGCTGCGCAGCCGCATCGACCATCCCTCCTCGGGAGGAAACTTCGGCCGGAGGGGGGCGAATCTGAAGCGGATCAGGGTCTGCCCTTGCTTGCCGCCCGCGCTGGGCCGAGCCAGGTCGCCGGGCGGCGAAACTGCCGGCCCACCCGGCACGCAGGTCGCCGGGCGGCGAAACGCCGGCCCACCCGGGCCCTACATTCTGCTCTTGATCTTGAAAAGGGAACGACCCGGCGGGCGCCGCGGGTGCGACGATCGCCGGGCCGAAGAGTGCCGGTCAGCAGGCTTTGTCGGCGGCGGGGAAGTCGCCGTTGACCAGGTACGCCTCCAGGGCGCCGATCGCGCACCGGCTCGGGTTCGGGTGGATCAGAACGCCGTGGCCGCCGGCGTTGACGGTGAACAGGGCCGAGTCGGAACCGAGGGCGCGGTGCATGCCCTGGGCGGTACGCAGCGGGGTGGCCGGGTCACGCTCGTTCTGCAGGATCAGCACGTTGCGCCGGCCCAGCTCGGTGATCTTCGGCTCCGGCTGGGACGGGCGGCTGGCCCAGGCCGAGCAAGGGGCGAAGTTGGCGGGGGCGCCGGCGGTCAGCGGGTACTGCTTGCGGTCGACGGCGGTGTTGTGGGCGTACGTCCGCACGTCGCGCGGCCAGGCGGCGTCGCCGCAGCTGAACGCCCAGCCGGCCGAGAGCAGGTTGTCGGTCGGCACGCCGGGGAGGCTGGTGGCCTTCGCGATCAGACCGTTGGCCTGGGCGGCCAGGGCGTCCCGGTCGGCCTGGGTGGCCTTGCCGGCGGCGAGGTTGCGGGCCGCGCCCCAGAACTGGGCCAGCACCGGCACGGGAGCCTCGTCGGTGGCGATCAGTTCACGGTCGTCGTAGGACAGCTGCCAGGTGAACAGCCGCAGGTAGTTGCCGTTGATCGGCGCCTTGGTCTCGGCCAGCTTGACCGGGTGCCGGTCCAGCTTCGCCTCCAGGGCCAGGAAGTTCCGGCGGACCTCACGCTCGGTGCGGCCCAGGTGAACGGTCTTCTCGTTGGCCACGCCGAACTTGGCCAGGTCGGGCCAGCGGTCCTCCATGGCGCCGCTGAACGCGCGGAAGTCGTCGTAGCCCTGCTCGTTCGGGTCGACCGAGCTGTCGATGACCACCCGGTCGACGGTGGCGGGGAACAGCGCGCGGTAGACGGCGCCGACCTTCGTACCCCAGGAGATGCCGTAGTAGGAGACGGTGCGCTCGCCCAGCGCCTGGCGGATCTGGTCCATGTCGCGGGCGACGTTGGCCGTGGTGATGTGCGGGAGCAGGTCACCGGAGTTGGCGGCGCACTGCTTGGCCATCCGCTTGGAGTAGGCGACGTTGGCGTCGATCGAGCCGTCCCCGGCCGGGAACGACAGGGTGGAGAACTGCAGGTCGCGAGTCAGTTCGTCCTTGCCCCGGCCGCAGTTGATGGGGGTGCTGTAGCCGATGCCGCGCGGGTCGAAGGCGACGATGTCGTAGCTGTCCCGGACCGACTGGGGCATGAAGGAGCCGAACGCGGTGGGCACGTCGAGGCTGGGGCCGGGGCCACCACCGTTGGTCAGCAGGACGCCCTTGCGCTTGGCCGGGTCGGCGGCCTTGATCCGGGACACCTCGACGGCGATGTGGCGGCCGTCGGGGTTGGTGTAGTCGAGCGGCACCTGGATGGTCGCGCACTGCTGCTCCGGCGCCGACGTGCCGGTCGGGCAGGTGCCCCAGGTCAGGCTGTCGGTGGACGCGGAGGCCGGCAGCACCCCGGCGACGGCGACCCCGGCGCCGATGGCCGCGACCGCGGCGAGGGAGAGGATGTGTGATCGCATGAGAGAACAGTAGAAATTTCCGGCTACATGATCGATCCAGCAGTCTGGACAGCTTTTGGGTAGCAGGCTGGATGGTAGGTTCCGCCCCATGAGATCGATGCGCGTGCTTGCCGCAGCCGGCCTCGGGCTGGCCATCATGGCCACCACCAGCGGATTCACGTCGTCCGCGGGCCCGTCGTGGCGGCTGACCGACACCGGGGTGACAGTGCGTTTCCGTGGGCTCGCGCCGGTCAGCGGCCAGGTCGCCTGGGCCGCCGGTTCGGCCGGCACCGTTCTGCGCACCGTGGACGGCGGACGGCACTGGGCGAGCGTCGCCCCGGCCGCCGCGGCCGGGCTCGAGTTCCGCGACATCGAGGCGTGGGACGCGCGGCACGCGGTGGCGCTGGCCATCGGCAACGGCGACGCGTCGCGCATCTACACCACCGGCGACGGCGGCCGCACCTGGACCGAGACGTTCCGCAACGACGACGAGGCCGCGTTCTACGACTGTGTCACGTTCATGGATCGGCGCCACGGGCTGGCGCTGTCCGACCCGGTCGGCGGGAAGTTCCGGATCCTGGCCACCGACGACGGCGGCCGGACCTGGGCGGTGCGACCGACCACGGGCATGCCGGACGCGCTGCCGGGCGAGTTCGCCTTCGCGGCCAGCGGCACCTGCCTGGTCAGCGCCGACCATCTGGGTGCCGGGCGGGCCTGGTTCGCGACCGGTGGCGGCGCGACGGCCCGGGTGTTCAGCACCACCAACGGCGGCCGGTTGTGGTCGGTGGTCGACAGCCCGCTGCCCAGCGGCGAGGCGGCCGGGGTGTTCAGCCTCGCGTTCAAGGACCCGTGGCACGGCATCGCGGTCGGGGGCAACTATCCGACCCCGGAGGACGCGCCGGACGGTGCGGCGACGACGCGGGACGGCGGTCGTACCTGGACGGTGGCCCGGACCGTGCCCGGCGAGTACCGCTCTGGGGCCGACTGGCTGGGCGTACTCCCGGTCGCGGTGGCCGTGGGACCGACCGGCAGCGACATCACCTACGACGGCGGCCGCACCTGGAAGCGCTTCGACACCGGAAGCTTCGACTCGGTCTTCTGCACCCCCGACCTGAGCTGCTGGGCCTCCGGGGAGAAGGGGCGGATCGCCAGGCTCAGCCGTTGAGGTAGGCCAGCACCGCGAGGACCCGGCGGTTGTCATCGTCCGACGGCGGCATCCCCAGCTTGGTGAAGATGTTGTTGATGTGCTTGCTCACCGCCTTTTCGGTGACGAAGAGCTTGGCCGCGATGGCCGCGTTGGACCGGCCCTCGGCCATCTCGCCGAGCACCTCGCGCTCGCGGGCGGTGAGCACGGCCAGCGGCTCACGGCGGGCCAGCAGCTGCGACACCACCTCGGGGTCGAGCGCGGTGCCGCCGGCCGCGACCCGGCGTACCGCGTCGACGAACTGGGCCACGTTGGACACCCGGTCCTTGAGCAGGTAGCCGATGCCGCCGGTGCGGTCGGTGAGCAGCTCCCGCGCGTACAACGGCTCGACGTGCTGCGACAGGACCAGAATCGGCAGACCGGGGACTTCGGTACGCGCGGCGATCGCCGCCTGCAGGCCCTCGTCGGTGAACGTGGGCGGCAGCCGCACGTCGACCACCGCCACGTCGGGCCGGTGCTCGACCAGCGTCGGCAGCAGAGCGGGCCCGTTGTCCACGGCCGCCACCACGTTGAACTCGAACGCCTCCAGGATCCGGGTCAGGCCGTCCCGGAGGAGGGCGAGGTCTTCGGCGATGACAACACGCACGGCAGCTCCATGGTCACGACGGTCGGTCCGCCCGGCGGGCTGGACAGCGCCATCGTGCCATCGAACGCGGCCAGGCGGCGGTCAATACCGCGCAGGCCGGTGCCCCGCGCCGGGTCAGCGCCACCACGGCCGTCGTCGCCGACCATCATCACCAGCACGTCGGCCTCGTGCCGCAGGCTGATCCAGGCGCCCGTCGCACCGCTGTGCTTGACCACGTTGGCCAGCGCCTCGGCCACCACGAAGTAGCCGGCCGACTCGACCGGTGTCTCCAGCCGCCCCGGCACCGCACCGTCGACCGCGGTCGGCAGCGGCAGGCTCATGGCCAGGGCCCGGACCGCGCCGTCGAGCCCGCGTTCGGCCAGCACCGGCGGATGGATGCCCCGGACCAGGTGGCGCAGCTCGACCAGCGCGGTGTTGCTGGCGTCGCGGGCCTCGGCCAGCAGTTTGCGGGCGGCGGCGGGGTCGCTGTCCATCAGCTCCTCGGCCAGGCCGATGGTCATGCCCAGCGACGACAGCCGGGCCTGGGCGCCGTCATGCAGGTCGCGTTCGATCCGGCGCAGCTCGGCGGCCTGCGCGTCGACCGTCTCGGCCCGGGTCTCGGTCAGCTCGGCCACCCGCAGGCGCAGCTCGGCAGCGCGGGTCGGGGCCAGGAACAGCCGCGCGAACCGCGCCTCGGCGTGCACCAGCCACGGCGCGGCCAGTAGGCCCAGGCCGAAGATCACGGCGCCCTGGGGCAGCGACAGGAAGCCGTCCGGAACGCTCGCGATGGGCCAGATCGCGCCGTACCCGGAAAAGTCGTTGACCAGGTATTCCCACAGCGGCAGGAGCAGGACGCCGTCCAGCCCGTACAGCGGAATGGCCACCGACAGCCCGCCGAGCACCAGGCCGGCCACGCCGCCCGGAAGCAGCCAGGCGAAGTCCCGCCAGGTCGCCGGGTCCTGCAGGATGGCGCGGAAGCGTCGCCAGCCGCCGGGCCGGCTCTGCGGCGGGGGTGGGGCGTAAGGGCGGGCGATCGGCACGCCCTGGCCGGCCGAGCGGCGGCGGGCCAGGCCGGCGCGGGCCCGGACGAGCCGGGTGGTCAGCGGCAGGACGACCTGGCCGACCCCCGGGATCAGGCACAGCACGAGGGTGGCGATCCAGAGCACGAACAGCGGAAAGTTGAGCAGGGCCAGCAGCAGCGACACCGCCCCCGCGCCGATCCCGCGCGACCCGCGCCTGGCCCACTCGCCCAGCTGCTCGTCCGACACCAGCTCCATGCCCTCGATTCTCGCGCCTCGCGGCACCCCGGTCGGTAGTGATAGCCCTACCACTGGCTCGGAGAGTGGAAGGCAGGAGCGGCGTGCGGGGTCGGATAGCGGTTTGGGCTACCACTATGGGAGGCATGGATCTTCAGCTGAGGGACAAGGTGGCAGTGGTGACCGGCGGCAGCGTCGGCATCGGGCTGGCGGTGGCGCGCGGGCTCGCCGCCGAGGGCGTGCATCTGGTGCTGGCCGCACGCGACGCCGATCGACTTCTTGCGGTGACCGATCAGATCAAAACCGATTTCGGGGTACGCGTCACCAGTGTCGCCGCCGACGTCTCCACGGTCGAAGGCGTCGACCGGATCGCCGGAGCCGTCGACGGCGGCGTGGACATCCTGATCAACAACGCCGGCACCGGGAGCGAGGAGACCATCCTCGAGGCCCCGGACGCGCGCTGGCAGGCGTACTGGGATCTGCATGTGATGGCCGCGGTCCGCCTGGCCCGCGCCCTCGCACCCGGCATGCGGTCCCGCGGCGGCGGGGTGATCCTGCACAACGCCTCGATCTGCGCGACCCAGCCGCTCGGCTACGAGCCCATCTACAACGTGACCAAGGCGGCGCTCGTAATGTTTTCCAAATGCCTGGCCAACGAGCTGATCGGCGACAACATCCGGGTCAACGCGGTCAACCCCGGGCTGGTCCGCACCCCCGACTGGGAGAAGACCGCCCGGCAGCTGACCGCGGGCACCGGGCAGACCGTCGAGGACTACCTGCAGAAGATCGCCGACGACAACGCGCCGATCGGACGGTTCGCCGACCCGGCCGAGATCGCCGACCTGTTCGTCTACCTGTCCTCGCCGCGCGCGTCGTACATCGTCGGCTCGACCACCTACATCGACGGCGGCTGGCTCAACGTCACCACCTGAGCTGTCCTTTGCTCTGAGCACACATACGCATCACCACACCCGCAGCTCTGAGCACACATACGCATCACCACACCCGCAGCTCTGAGCACACATACGCATCAGCCCACGTTGACCAGGACCTTGCCGACCGCGCCGTCTTGCACAGCCCGGTGCGCGTCGGCGGTCCGGTCGAGCGGGAACCGTGTCAGCGGCAGACCGTGCTCCTCCCCCACCGGCAGCGCGCCGTCCCGCACGGCCGCGGCGATGTCCTCGGCGCCGGCCCGCAACGCCGCCGCCCCGACGGTGTAGAGCACCATGAACTGGAAACGCGTGTTCAGCATCATGTTCTGACGCACGTCCAGTTCGACCGGTTTGCCGCCATCATTGGCATAGGTGCAGATCGTTCCGCGGGTACGCAGCACCGCGAGATCGAGCGCGAGATTGGCACCGAGCGCGACCTCGGCGACGATGTCCACCCCGTCCGGTGCGATCCCGCGCACCTGCTCGGCCGCGTCGCCGTCGCGGTAGTTGACCACGTGGTGCGCGCCGGCGGCGGTGGCCAGTGCCGCCTTCTCGGGCCCGCTGATCGTGCTGATCACTGTGGCACCGGACCACCGGGCGAGCTGGATGGCCGCGTGCCCCACGGCGCCCGCCCCGCCCGCGACCAGCACCGCCTTGCCGTCCAGGGCTTTCGGCGCGAGCCGGTCCGGCCCGTCCTCGCTGACGGTCAGCACCCGGTGGGCGGTGAGGGCGGGCACCCCGAGCGACGCGCCCAGCTCGAAACTCGCGTCGCCCAACGGCACCGCGTGCCACTCGTCCACGACGGTGTACTCGGAGGCGGTCCCGGTGTTCCGCCCGAGCGTGGCCATGAACAGCCAGACCCGCTGCCCGACCCGCCCCGGATCCACCCCGGCGCCGACCGCGTCGATCACGCCGGCCCCGTCCAGGTGGGGTGTGACCTCGTCGAACTTCTTCGGGTTGGTGGCGCCCGACCGGGTCTTCCAGTCGGTCGGGTTCACCCCTGACACGGCGACCTTGACGCGCACCTCGCCCGCGCCCGGCTCGGGGACGTCCCGCTCGACCAGCTGGAGGACCCCGGCGTCGCCGACCTCGCTGTAGATGATGGCCTTCATCCCCCGATCATCACCCCGCACGCCCGGTCCCGCAGCCAGCCCGCGCCGGGCTATTCCGCGATCAACTCACAGCGGCCCGAAACACGATCAACGCACGGCGGCTCGAAACGCGGCCTGCGCACGACGCTCGAAACCTGGTCAGCGCACGACGGCCCGGAACGCGGTCAGGCCACGACGCCCCGAAACCTGGCCAGCGCACGACGGCCCGAACGCGGTCAGCCCACGACGCCCCGAAACCCGGTCAACGCGCGGCGCCCCGAAAACACGACCAACGCACGACACCCCGAAACCCGGCCAGCGCACAACGCCCCGGAACGCGGCCAGCCCACGACGCCCCGAAACCCGGTCAACGCGCGGCGCCCCGAAACCCGGCCAGCGCACGACGTCCCGGAACGCGGTCAGCGCGCCGGAAGCGGGAGCCGGACCGGCGGCGGGAGGGGCTCGGCCGACGGGTGCGCGCGGAACGACTGCAGGACCAGTTCGGCGAACCGGCGTGACGCCGCCGCTCGCTGCTCGGCCGACACGGCGCGGATGCCCTCGTTGGCCATCAGCACCAGGAGCGCGTCCTCCAGCACGAAGTCGGCACGCAGGGCGCCCGCCTCCCGGGCCCGGCGGATCAACTGGAGCAGCTGGGTCAGCGTGCGTTCGCGCTCGGCGTCGAGCAGCCCGGCGCCCTCGAGCGCGGAGGTGAATGCCTGGGACAGACCCCGGTTGAGCGCGTGCACCTCGAGCAGGCGCGCGATCACGAAAGCGAACCCGTCCCACGGGTCGGCGGCGGTCAGGCCCTCGGCGACGATGTCCGAGCACAACGTCATCCCGTCCGCGAAGGCGGCGGAGAACAGCGCCTGCTTCGTCGGGAAGTGCCGGTAGACGGTGGCGGGGCCGACGCCGGCGCGGCGGGCGATCTCGCGGATCGGCACCTCCAGCCCGTCGGCCGCGAACGCCGCCCGGGCGACCGCGACGATGCGCTCACGGTTGTCCCGCGCGTCCGAGCGCTCTCTTACTTTGGCCGTCACGACTCTCAGATTAGCTATCCGGACGGGGTGTTCCGTTAGCGTCCGGCCCATGAGAGCAGTCGAATTCTCCGAGTACGGTCCGCCCGGCGTGCTGCGGATCGCCGACGTCGAGGAACCCCGTCCCGGGCCGGGCACGATCCGCGTCGCGGTCCGCACATCGGGTGTCTCGACCGGCGAGGTGCTGATCCGTTCCGGCGGCCTGCCCGACGGCATCCCCGGGGTCTTCCCATGGCGGACCGGTTTCGCCGCGGCCGGCGTGGTGGACGAGCTCGGCGAGGGTGTGACCGGCGTACGCGTCGGGGACGAGGTGTTCGGCTGGACGTCGACGGCTGTCCGGGGCGCGAACGCCGACCGTACGGTGCTGACCGCGTGGGCCCCGAAGCCGCCCACCTGGAGCTGGGCCGAGGCCGGCGGCGCGGCCGGCAGTGTCGAGACGGCCACCCGCGTGCTCGACCGGCTCGGGGTCGCGGCCGGCCACACGGTGGTGATCCACGGCGCGGCGGGCGGTGTCGGCGCGGTCGCCGTGCAGATGGCGGTGGCTCGCGGCGCCACGGTCATCGGCACCGCGAGCGAGCGCAACCACGCGTTCCTGCGGTCTTTCGGGGTGCTGCCGACGACGTACGGGCCGGGGCTGGTGGAGCGGGTCCGGGAGCTGGCGCCGGGTGGGGTCGACGCCGTGTTCGACTGTGCCGGCGGCGCGCTGCCCGATCTGATCGCGGTGGCCGGTGATCCCGCTCTGGTCGTGACGATCGCGGACTTCAATGCCCCGGCGTACGGCGTGCATCTGTCCCACGGCGCGCCGACGCAGGACACCGGGGGTGTCTCGGTTCCCGGGGCCGACCCGATGGCCGTGCACGCCCTCGATCTGGCGGTGCGGCTCGCGGCCGAGGGGCGGCTGCGGGTGCCGGTCGCGGCGACGTTCCCGCTCACCGACGTGGCCGCGGCCCATGAGCTGAGCGAGAGCAGGCACGCCCGCGGGTTGATCGTGCTGGTGCACTGAGAGCGGTGCGGGTGGAGGGATTCGAACCCCCTAGGCACTGAGCAAGCGGTTTACAGCCGCTCCCGACCCTCCCGCGTCGGCGCACCCGCGTGGGACTGGCCGTCCCCCGTGGGACGGCCAGTCGTGGACCCGGCCGGGCTCGAACCGGCCACCTCCTGCTTGCAGAACAGGCGCTCTTCCCGATGAGCTACGAGCCCTCGCGTACCCGGAGCGCGATTCGAACGCGCACTGTCGCCGTTCTGGGCGGCGCGCCTCCTGCCAGTTGGGCTACCCGGGCGTGGTGTGTGGTTGTGGTGCGTACCCTCGGCGCGATTCGAACGCGCAACACCGGCGCTCTCGACGCCGGGCCTCTACCAGTTGGGCTACAAGGGTGCGTGTGTGCGGAGATGGGTGTACGCCCGACCTGGTTCCGTTGGTGGGGTAGGCCAAATGTGCCCCTCCAGCCCGCCCTCGGTGCACTGTCCACCGCGCCGGCCCGGTACCGGTTCTTGTTCGTTCCCATCTCCGCACCCGAGCTTTCACGCTCACTCGGCATGCCGATCTACTTACGATTGTCGGAATAAGGGATTCAAGAATTCGCCGATCCATTCCGAAGCAGGATCGACCCATTCTTCCCACACGGAGGAAAGCACTTCCGCTCGCCTCGGAGAAGATTGCGGATCACCTTGTTTCGAAAACACGCCGCCGAGTGGGGCGGTCCTCGCGAGCGAACTTCCGGGCTTGGCCTGCCGGTGCGATCACTCCGCGTCCGGAGCGTCAGCCCAGCCAGGGCAACAAAAAACCGCCCGACCCGAGTGGGTGGGGGCGGCTCTACCGCGCGGAATCCGCCGCGTTACCCGCCCACTCCGAGGCCCAGAAGTCGATCAGATGCGCCATAGAAGCCGTACAGCGGCACGGCCGAACCACAGCGCAGCGTCAGCCGCCCCATGATCTTGGCTTCGTGCTGGCACATGACGACTCCTCAAGTATGTCGCCGCACCCAACCGGTGCGACTAAGAGGAACAATAATGGAGGCGCGCGAATCAAGCAATAGTTTTCGCGCGCCTTCCACTCTCCACCTTGCTATTGGGGGGCGCCGAGATCGTCCAGGGCCTTGACCGCGCCGCGGTGCAGCGGAACCGGATCGGTCTTGCGGGCCGTGTCCAGGCTGATCTCCTTGGCCGCCGCGGTGGCCTGTTCCAGTTGTGGCTTGCGGTCGAAGAGGGCCTTGGTCAGCACGCAGGCGACGTTCGCGTCGAGGTCGTTGCGGACCAGCAGGACGTTGGGTACGACGATCGCCGGCACGTCGGCGGCCGTCTTGTACGTGGCCGCGGGGATCGTGCCGGCCTCGTACACCGGATTGATCTTCTTCATCTCGGTCAGCAACGGCGTCACGTCGAGGAACTCCACCTGCCCGGCCGCCGACGTGAACAGGTCGGTGATGCCGGGCGTGGGCAGGCCACCGGACCAGAACAGGGCGTCGATGGTGCCGTCCTTCACGCCGTCGACGGTCTTGGTCAGGTCGAGCTTCTGGGCGCTGACGTCCTTGGCCGGGTCGAGTCCGCCGGCCTCGAGGATGCGGTTGGCGATCACCTCGGTGCCGCTCTTGGGCGAGCCGGTGGAGACCCGCTTGCCCTTCAGGCCGGCCACGTCCTTGATGCCGGCGCTCGTGCGGACGATGACGTGCGTGTAGTTGGTGTGGATCCGGGCGATCGCGGCGACCGGCTGCTCGGCGGTGAAGCTGCCGGTGCCGTTGACCGCGTCGGCGGCCGTGTCGGCGAGCGAGAAGGCCAGGCCGAAGCGTCCGGCCACCAGCTGCTGGATGTTCTGCACCGAGGCGCCGGTCTCGCTCGCGGTCGCCTTGACCTTGCCGCCGGTGGCGCCGAGCTGCTCGGCGTAGGCGTTGCCGAGGGCGAAGTAGACGCCGGTCGAGTTGCCGGTGGCGATGCCGATCCGGGTGTCCTGGGCGACCTCGCAGGTGACCTCGCCGCCGGCGTCGGTGCTGGCCGCGTCCTGCCGGCCTCCGCACCCGGCGGCCGCGGTCAGGACGAGGGTGGGTACGAGCAGCAGGGCCGAACCATGGCGGAGTCGGGGGACGGTCATCAGTGCCTCCTATGTGGTGCCGTGGGACTCGGGCGTGGGCGCGGGTTGCTTGCGGCGCCAGGCGGCCAGGGCGGCGGCCAGGGCCAGGGCGATCAGGCCGGCGATGATGGTGGGCGGGGCCAGGTAGAGCAGGAGCAGGCCGGCGGCGGCGCCGAGGACGCGGGCCGGTAGCGGGGCCGGCCCCACGCCGGGCACCCAGGCGCCGGTGGCGACGGCCAGGCCCAGCACGGCCAGCGCGGCGGCCAGCGTGGTCCCGACGATGCCGAGGACCGGGCCGCGGGCCAGCAGGTATTCGCCCGGGCCGGTCAGCACGAAGGCGATCGGGGCCAGGAAGGCCGGCAGCGCGTACTTGAGGGCCTGCCACATGGTCGGGATGGTGCGGCCACCGGTGATCGCGCTCGCGCCGACGGCGGCCAGCGCGGTCGGCGGGGTGACCTCGGACAGCACCGAGTAGTAGAAGACGAACATGGCCGCGGCGGGCGCGGAGACGTCGCGGTCGATCAGGGCCGGCCCGATGATCACCCAGCCGATGATGAAGCTGGCCGTGACCGGGACGGCCAGGCCGAGCACGGCCAGCGCGACCGCGGCGAGCACGACGGTCAGGGCGAGCACCACCGTCGCGTTGTCCGAGACCGCTGTCGCGCCGTCCAGCAGCAGGTCGGCCACATTGGCGCCGAGGCCGGTCTTGGTGACGATCGAGGTGATGATGCCGGCCGCGGCGCAGACGGCGACGACCGGGAGTACGCCGCGGACGCCGGCCGACAGGGACGTGAAGAGGCGGCGCGGGGTGAGCCAGGCCCGCCGGTCCAGGAAGGACAGGGCGGCGGCGAGGATCGTCGCGTACACCACCGATCTGGTCGCGCTGAGACCCAGGGCGAGCAGCACCACGATCAGGATCAGCGACGAGAAGTGGTAGCCGAAACGGGTCAGGAGTCTCCACGCCGACGTCTGCGGCAGCTCGACCGCCTTGACCCCGAAGCGGCGTACGTCGATCTCGACCGCCAGCAGGATGCCGAGGTAGTAGAGGACCGTCGGGATCATCGCCCAGCCGAGGACGGTCAGGTACGAGACGTCGAGATACTCGGCGACGATGAACGCGGCCGCGCCCAGGGTCGGCGGGGACAGGATCGCACCGACCCCGGCGGCGGCCAGCATGCCGCCCGCCTGCTCGGGTGGGTATCCGGCGCGCCGGAGCATCGGCCAGGTCACCGCGCCCACGCTGACCGCGGTGGCCGTACCCGAGCCGGAAACCGTGCCCAGCAGAAAGCCGGCGGCGACCGCGGTCCGGCCGGCCGCGCTGCGCGAGCGCCGGAAGGCGGCGACCGACAGGTCGACGAAGAAGCGGCTGGCGCCGGAGAGATCGAGCACGGCGCCGTAGACGGTGAAGAGCACGATGTACGTGGCCGCGACGTCCAGCGGCGTGCCGTAGAAGCCGCTGCCCGAGTTGTACAGCCCGTCGATGATCTGGTCGAAGTCGAGCCCCGCGTGGGAGATCCGCCAGCCGGTCGGCAGCAGGCCGCCGTAGTAGCCGTAGGCCAGGAAGGCCAGGCACACCACCGGAAGCGCCCACCCGGTGGTGCGGCGGCACGCCTCGACGGTGAGGATCAGCAGGACCGCGCCGAACCCGATGTCGGCCGGCTCGAGCAGGCCCTGGCGGTCGAGGAAGCCGTCGTACCCGCCGCCGAAGGGGCTGATCGGATAGAGGCAGACGACCAGGGTGAGCGCGGCCAGGGCCCAGTCCACTGTCGACGGGCGGTCGCGCGGGGCCGTTCGCCGGCCGGCGTGGTAGCAGAGAAAGACCAGCGGCAGGGTGCCGGCCAGGAAGATGATCAGATAGAACTGGCTGCCCTGGGCCAGCGGCCGGAACACCTGCCACAGCACGAGTAGGGCGACCACGAAGGCGACGACCGCGACCCCCAGCCCGACCCGGCCGCCGAGCTGTCGGGACGGCCGTTCCTCGTCGTCGTACTGGACGGCCGGCGGATCGGCCTCCAAAGATCGAAGCTCGCCCATGTCCGGACATTACCTTGCGATCAAGCCGCCAGAAACGTCGAATTCCGGCGGTTGAGCGGTGATAGTTGCGTCCGCACCTTAACGAACGCTCAGTTGGTTCTTGATGTCGGCCGGGGCGCCAGGCATGCTGGCGGGCGGGAGGCGGGTCAATGACGACAGCGGCATTTCGGGACGCCCGGGACTTTCTGGTGGCGCACGGGGAGGATTACGGCGAGGCCAGCGCACAGTTCCGGTGGCCGGAACTGGACGAGTTCAACTGGGCGCTGGACTGGTTCGACGTCGTGGCGGCGGGTAACGACGCGCCCGCCCTCTGGATCGTCGAGGAGGACGGGTCGGAGCAACGATTCTCGTTCGCCGAGATGTCCGAGCGGTCCAACCGGGTGGCCAACTGGCTGCGGCGGCACGGGGTCCGGCGCGGCGACCGGGTGATCCTCATGCTGGGCAACCAGGTCGAGCTCTGGGACAGCATCCTGGCCCTGATCAAGCTGGGCGCGGTGCTGATCCCGGCCACCCCGCTGCTCGGGCCGGCCGACGCCCGCGACCGTGTCGCCCGGGGCGAGGCCAGACACGTGATCGCGCTGTCCGGCGCGGCCGGGAAGTTCGACGAGGGGGTCACCCGGATCGCGGTCGGCGCGGCCGTCGACGGGTGGCTCAGCCTTTCCGACGCGTACGCCGAAAGCCCGGTCTTCGAACCCGACGGCGTGACCAAGGCGAGTGACACGCTGCTGCTGTACTTCACGTCGGGCACCACCGCGCGCCCGAAGCTGGTCGAGCACACCCACGCCAGCTATCCGGCGGGCCATCTGTCCACGATGTACTGGATCGGGTTGCGACCGGGCGACGTGCACCTCAACATCTCGTCGCCGGGCTGGGCCAAGCACGCGTGGAGCAACGTCTTCGCCCCGTGGAACGCCGAGGCCTGCGTCTTCATCTACAACTACACCCGGTTCGACGCCGCCGGGCTGCTGGCCGAGATGCAACGCTGCGGCGTGACCAGCTTCTGCGCCCCGCCGACGGTGTGGCGGATGCTGATCCAGTCCGACCTGACCGCCCTGCGTACCCCGCCGCGGCTGGTCGTCGGCGCCGGTGAGCCGCTCAACCCGGAGGTGATCGACCGGGTCGAGCAGGCCTGGGGCGTGACCATCCGGGACGGCTTCGGGCAGACCGAGACGACCGTGCAGATCGCCAACACGCCGGGTCAGCCGGTCAAGCCGGGCTCGATGGGCCGGCCGGTGCCGGGCTTCCAGGTGGCGCTGATCGACCCGGTCAGCGGCGAGCCGGCCGAGGAGGGCGAGATCTGCCTGCGGCTGGAGCCCCGCCCGCTCGGGCTGATGGTCGGCTACCACGGCGACGAGGAGCTGACCGCCGAACGGATGGCCGGCGGTTACTACCACACCGGCGACATCGGTTCCCGGGACGCGGACGGCTACATCACCTACGTGGGCCGCACCGACGACGTGTTCAAGGCGTCCGACTACCGGATCTCGCCGTTCGAACTGGAGAGCGTGCTGCTCGAGCACGAGGCGGTGGTCGAGGCGGCGGTGGTGCCGTCGCCGGACGAGCTGCGGCTGGCCGTGCCGAAGGCGTACGTGGTGCTGGCCGAGGGCTGGGCCGCCGACGAGGCCACGGCCAAGGCGATCTTCGCGTACTGCCGCGAGCACATGTCTCCGTTCGCGCGGGTGCGGCGGCTGGAGTTCGCCGACCTGCCGAAGACGATCTCCGGCAAGATCCGGCGGGTGCAGCTGCGCGACGCCGAGCGGGAGAAGCACTCCACGCCCGGCGCCACGCCTTCCGGTGAGTACCGGGACTGATCAGCAGCGGCCGAGGTCGTCCCACTGCTGGGTCCAGCCCGGCTCGGAGCCCTGCGTCCAGTACCGCGCCTTCCACAGGTGGAGGCCGTCGCCGGACTTGGGGCCGTTCGGGTCGCCGTTGCGGCTGCGCTCGTGCTTGACCAGGTTGCCGGCCGTGTAGACGGAACTGAAGGCCCAGGCCGGGGCGTCGTCGCAGCCGGTGGCCGGCGGCTGGTCCGACGGCGGGTCGGTCGGGCCGGTCGGCGGATCGGTCGGCGGGGTCGAGCCGCAGTCGCCGGCGATCGTGTCCTCGAAGGTGCGCCCGGCGCCGCGGTAGGAGTTGACCTTGGCGGTCACCTGGGCCGGGGACAGCACCGCGTTCTTCGCGTGCAGCAGGTAGTCGACCTGCTGCACGTAGGTGGCCCGGCCGCCGCTGTGCGTGGCCAGGTCGATGAACCACTGGTTCCAGTTGATGGTCATCGTCTGGCGCGGGTAGTACTTGCCGGAGTGGTCGCCCACCAGCACGCCGTCGATGAAGTACTTGACGTGCCCGCCCGCCACCTGCACGGCCAGATCGTGCCAGCCGTTGAGGCTGGAACGCTGCTCGGAGTGCACGTTGTCGGCGAACCAGGGCTCGTTGCGGTACGTGTACCAGGTGGTCTGGTAGTTGATCGGCCCGGTCTCACCCCAGCCGCCGTTCGGCAGGTACTCCGACACGTCCATTTCGGAGTAGGTCGGGTCGAGGTCGTAGGCGAGCGGGCTGATCGTGAAGAAGGTCTCGTTGATGTGGTCGCCGTCGGTGCCGCTGGCCGGCGCGTCACTGAACTTGACCCGGCTGGCGTAGGTGCCCTCGAAGTATCGCTTCTGGGCCGAGTACAGCTCGGCGTGCCCGGTGCCACCGGCGGTGCCGTCGGTGTACGAGGTCAGCTGCATCACCTTCTGCCCGTCGGCGGTCGGGAAGGTGATGTTGGCCGGCGACCAGTTGGCCCCGGCCACGCCCGGGCCCCCCTGGTAGCTGCGCGGCACCCAGCCGTGGCTGGTGAGCGCGGAGTCCGATGAGGACGAGTAGGCGAAGTCGTCGAAGATCTGGCCGCAGTCGGCCGCCGCGGCGGGACCGGCGGTGGCCATGGCGAACCCGCCGCCGGCGACGGCGAGCACCGCCACCAACCCTAGTGATCGATACTTGTCGATTTTCATGATCAGTCTGACCTCCGGGGGGATGGGAAGGGGATTTCTCAGTGCCGCCGATGGGCGGCGACCGCGCGCACGGTCAGTTCGAAGGCCTCGGTGGTGCGCTCGTACGTACGCTGCGCCACCGCGACATAGACGAGGTCGAGCACCAGCAGCGCCGAGTGCAGCGCGGAGAGGGCGGCGACCCGGAACGTGGTCTCGTGCACCGACGTCACGAACACGACGTCGGCGATCTCGGCCAGCGGCGACCGCGGGTAGGACGTGACCGCGACGGTGAGCGCACCGTGGGCCGACGCCTCCTCCAGAGTCTCGATGACCTCGCTGGTCCGGCCCGAGTGCGACAGCCCGACGGCCACGTCCCCGGGCATCAGCAGGGCGGCGTTGGTCAGCGCGGTGTGGCTGTCGGCCCGGCTCCACACCGGGATCCGGATCCGTTCCAGCCGGAACGCCATCTCCCGGCCGGCGGCGCCACTGCTGCCCAGCCCGAAGATCTCCACCCGGGACGCGCCGGCGATGGCGGCCGCGACCCGCTCGACGTCGCCCATGTCGAGGCCGGCGGCGGTGGCCTGGATGGCCCGGGTGTCCGCGGTGGCGATCACCTTGAGCACGCTGTCCAGCGAGTCGCCGGGGTGGATGTCACCACTGATGTCGGTCTCCCACCGCGCCTGCTCGGCCCGGCCGGTCTCGGTGGCGATGGCGACGCGCAGGTTCGCGTACCCCTTGAAGCCGAGCGCGCGGGAGAAGCGGGTGACCGTCGCCGTGCTGGTCGCGGTCTGCTCGGCCAGGTCGACGATGCTGGCCTGGGCCGCCGCCTCCGGATCCTCGACGATCGCGGCCGCGATCCGGGCCAGCGCACCGGGCATGGTCGGTCCCTCGATCCGCAACCGCCCCAGCAACCCGCCCGACGAAGACACCGCGTGGACATCCTTTTCATTGATAACTTTGTTTGATGAAAATTACGACCGTCGAGCCCGGTAGTCAATGATGACTTTCCATGAAGCTGGCTCTGGGGGTGGACGCGGGCGGCACCGGTTCCCGCGCGCTCGTACTGGATCAAGCGGGTGTCCAGGTCGGACGGGCTGACGGCGGACCCGGCAATCCGATGGCCGGTCCGGTCGCCGTGCGGGCGATCGGCGCGACGGTTCGCGCCGCGCTGCACGGGCACGACCCGGCCCAGGTGGGTTTCGCGGTGGTGGGCATCGCCGGGCTCAGTTCGATGGCCGACCCGGTGGTACGCGAGGCGTTCGCGGCCGAGTGGCGGGAGATCGGCCTGACCGCCCCCGTACGGATCGTCGGCGACGCGGTGACCGCCTTCGCCGCCGGAGACGCCGGAGCCCGGGGCGCGGTGCTGATCGCCGGCACCGGGGCGGTCGCAGCCCTGGTCGACGGGCTCGACGTGCTGCGCACCGCCGACGGGTACGGATGGCTGCTCGGTGACGAGGGGTCCGGGGTGTGGCTGGGACTACAGGCGGTGCGGTCGGCGCTGCGGCGGACGTCAGCGCTCGGCACGGCCGTCATGACGCACACGGACACGCGTACCCCCGACGAACTGATCGCCTGGGCGACCCACCAGCAGCCGCGGGCCTTCGCCGAGCTCGCGCCCCTGGTCTGCAAGATCGCCGACGACGAGTCGGCCCGGATCGTCGCCGAAGCGGTCGAACGGCTGCTCGCCACCGTCGCCGAGCTGGGCCAGCCGGAAGGTCCGGTGGTGCTGGCCGGCGGGCTGCTCACGGCCGACACCCCGATCCGGCGCGGCGTGCGGGCGGCCCTGGGCGACCGTGCCCGCACGTCCGGCGACCCGGTGTCGGGTGCCGCCCGGTTGGCTCTGAAACGGACGCGGATCCCCGGGTGATGCCTATGTGTGCTCAGAGCAAGAGACGTACCGGCGACCGGCCTGCTCGGGTAGCTACCAGGGCACGATGCCGTCCGGTCCGAGGAACTTCCCGGTCGGACCCTCCGGGCCGGCCTCGACCACCCGCGCGACCGCGGCGCCCGCGTCCGGCAGTGGCTGGCCGACGGCCCGGCCCATCATGTCGCTGCGGGTCAGTCCCGGGTCGACACAGTTGATCCGGAAGGCCGGGTAGGCCTTGGCGTACTGGACGGTGAACATGTTGAGGGCGGCCTTGGCGGCGCGGTAGACGTCGGCCGGGTAGGCGTTGAACTCGTCGTCGGTGTCGGACGCCTTCGTCAGCGAGCCGATGCTGCTGGTCAGGTTGACGACGGCCGGCCGGGGCGCGTCCTTCAGGGCGGGCAGGAACGCGTTGGTCGCGCGTACGGCGCCGAACACGTTGGTGTCGAAGACGTACCGCACCAGGTCGCCCGTGAGCTCGCCGATCGGGGTCGGCGGCTCCAGCACCCCGGCGTTGTTGACCAGCACGTCGAGCGCTCCGACGGTGGCGGCGGCGGCCCGCACGGACGCGTCGTCGGTGACGTCGAGCCGCACGAACCGTCCACCGGCCTCGTCGGCGGCGCGCCGGCCGAGGTCGGCGTCGCGGCAGCCCAGCCACACCGTGTGCCCCGAGGCGACGAGGGCACGAGCGGTCTCGAACCCGATACCGCGGGACGCTCCGGTGACCACCACTGTCGACATGCCGAGCCCTCACTCTCCAAGAACGTGTCCGTCCCCGGAAGTGTCGGCTCGCGCCCAAGTGGCGGCCTTGGAGATTGTCAGGACCGGCTCGGCCCCAGCAGCTCGGCCGCCTGTTCCCGCATCTCGACCTTGCGCACCTTGCCGGTCACGGTCATCGGGAAGCCGTCGACCACGTGCACGTAACGCGGGATCTTGAAGTGGCTCAGCTTCCCGGTGCAGAACTCGCGCACCCGCTCGGCGGTCAGCGGCTCGGCCCCGGGGCGGAGCACGACCCAGGCCATCAGCTCCTCGCCGTACTTCGCGTCCGGCACGCCGATCACCTGCACGTCGGCGATGTCGGGGTGGGTGTAGAGGAACTCCTCGACCTCGCGCGGGTAGACGTTCTCGCCGCCGCGGATGACCAGGTCCTTGATCCGGCCGACGATGTTGACGTACCCGTCGTCGTCCATCGTGGCCAGGTCGCCGGTGTGCATCCAGCGGGCCGCGTCGATCGCCTCGGCGGTGGCCTCCGGCTGGTCCCAGTAGCCCAGCATCACCGAGTAGCCGCGGGTGCACAGCTCGCCCGGTGTGCCTCGGGAAGCCACCAGGCCGGTCGCCGGGTCGATCACCTTGGACTCCAGGTGCGGCATGGTCCGGCCGACCGTCTCGGTGCGCCGGGCCAGGCTGTCGTCGGCCCGGGTCATGGTCGACACCGGCGACGTCTCGGTCATGCCGTAACAGATCGCCACCTCGGTCATGTTCATCTCGGCGATGACCCGCTTCATCACCTCGACCGGGCAGGGTGAGCCGGCCATGATGCCGGTGCGCAGGCTGCTCAGGTCGTACGCGCCGAAGTCGGCCAGCCCGAGCTCGGCGATGAACATGGTGGGTACGCCGTAGAGCGAGGTGCAGCTCTCCCCGGCCACCGCCGCGAGGGTGGCGGCCGGGTCGAACCCCGGTGCCGGCAGCACGATGCAGGCTCCGTGCGAGGTCGCCGCCAGATTGCCCATCACCATGCCGAAGCAGTGATAGAGCGGCACCGGGACGCAGATCCGGTCCTCTTCGGTGTAGTTGACCAGCTCGCCGACGAAGAAGCCGTTGTTGAGGATGTTGTGGTGCGAAAGGGTCGCGCCTTTCGGGAAGCCGGTCGTACCCGAGGTGTATTGGATGTTGATCGGATCGTCGAAGCTCAGATCGGCCTCGATGGGCGCGCCTTTCATCGGCAGCCCGTCCCATTCCGCGCTGCCGATGAAGATGGCGTCGGTGAAGCCGATCTCGGCGATCATCGCGCGGTAGTCGCTGGTCTTGAAACTCTCCGCACTGATCAACAGCCGCAGACCGGATTGTTTCACGACAAAACCCAGTTCATGGGTACGGTACGCCGGATTGACGTTGACCAGGACGGCGCCGATCTTCGCCGTCGCGTACTGCACCAGCACCCATTCGGCGCAGTTGGGCGCCCAGATACCGACCCGGTCGCCCTTGCCGATCCCCCGCGTCCGCAGACCCCGGGCGAGGTCGTCGACGGCCGCGTCGAATTCGGCGTACGTCCACCGGCGGCCGGCCGCCACATCGACGAGCGCCGCGCGGCCGGGAAAACGGGCGACCGTGCGTTCCAGATTGGCGCCGATGGTCTCGCCGAGCATCGGCACGTCCGACGTACCCGCGCTGTAGGCCAACATCCCCGCAGCATGCGCCTCCGCCGCCGGCTTTTCCACCCAGATCGCGGGCCGTGAAACGTCAGGGCGCATCCGACGGATGGGCGGCCGGGACGATCGTGTGGTTGATCCGGAACAGGTTCCGCGGGTCGTGGCGGGCCTTCACCGCCGACAGCTCGTCGTAGAGGTCGGGGCCGTAGAGGGCACGGACCCTCTCGGGCGTCCGCGCCTCGTCGGGGGACAGGAAGTTCGGCATGGACCGCCGGTCGGTCCACGGCTCGACCTGCCGGATCAGGGCGGCCAGGTCGGCCCGGAGCGCCTCGGCCCGCGGCGGACCGCCGACGGCGAAGGCGAACAGCTGGAAGGCCAGCCCGCGGGTCGGCACGGCGTCGGCCACCGCCGGCTCCCGGTCGAGGTGGCCGCCGAGCGCCCGGATCTCGGCGTGGATCACCGACGTGACCGCACCCGGCCCGAGGACGTCGACCAGTGCCTCGACACCGTCCTTGGTCAGCTCGCGCAGGCCGGTGCTGCGGTCGAAGTACGGAATCGGTTGCTGCGGGTCGGCGTGGACGGTGTCGATCTCGGTGAACGGCATCTCCCGCACGCTGTCGAGGATGACCGGAGCCGCGGCCCGCAACGGCGCGAGCAGTTCCTCCGCTGTCGCCGGGTCGCCGAGGTGGGTGAACCGCACGTGCACCACGAAGGCGCCCCGTAGCGGCTCCGGCAGCTCCGGCACCGGTGGCAGCCGCTGCACGGCGACCGAGGAGCTCGCCTCCACCGGCAGCCGCGGAACCCACTCCCGCCAGGCGTGCAGCACCTCGGCCATCCGCTCGCCGGCGAACCAGAGTCCACCACCGACGATCGTGCGTACCTCGAACAGCCGCATCTCCACCGCGGCGACGACACCGAAGTTGCCTTTGCCGCCGCGCAGCGCGAAGAACAGGTCGGGCTGCTCGTCCGGGGTCACCCGGCGCAGCGTTCCGTCGGCGGTGACCACCTCGAACGCGGACACGTGATCGGAGGCGTGACCATGGGCGCGGCCGAGCGCGGGACTCTGCCCGCCGCCCAGGACGAACCCGATGGCGCTGACCGTCAGCGTGGAGCCGACCGGCGGGGCCAGCCCGTACGGCGCCGCCGCCGCCAGCACCTCGCCCCAGGTGGCCGCCCCTTCGACGCGTACCGTCCGCCGGTCCGCGTCGACCGCCACCCGCGACATCCGGCGCAGGCTGATCAGCAGCGCCCCGGCGGCCGGCTTGGCCACCATGTGGGCCTGGCCCCGGACCGCGATGGCCATGTCCCGGCGGGCGGCGAAGCGGACACACGCCTCGATGTCGGCCACGCCGGTGACGCCGACCGCGACCTCGGGCCGCAGCGGGCTCATCAGGTTGTAGGTGGCGCACTCCTCGTCGTAGCCGGCCTGGCCCGGCGTCAGCACCGGACCGGCGACCGCGGCGGCCAGCTCGGCGAACTCCCCGGCCGCGGTCACCGGCGCTCGCCGGTCACCGGGGTGACGTGCAGGATCGGCAGGACCCGGGTGGTCATCGTGCGGTAGTTCTCGAACAGCGGGTTCTGCTCGACCACCGTCGCCCACAGGGCCTCGCGCTCCTCCGGGCGGCACGGCGTCACGTCGGCCTCGAAGGACTCGAAGACGTCGCCGGTCCACAGTTCGACGCTGACCCGCGGGTGGGCCAGCACGTTGTGATACCAGGCGGGGTGCCGGTCGCGTCCGGCCGAGCTGGCGACGGCCAGGAACGCGTCACCGTGCACGAACTTGATCACCGGCCAGGTGTGCGCCCGCCCGGTCCGGGCGCCGGTCGTGGTCATCAGCATGACGGCCGGCCGCGGGAACATGCCGCCGATGACGTCCTTGCCGTCACGCAGGTCGGCGACGACCTCTCGGTTGTGAGCGACTTCGCTGGGTGGGGCTTTGATGTCGGACATGGCGCCGAGTCTCGGCGTACCCGTCAGGACCGGGTTTGGAGAAAGTCAGTGAGCCAGCTTCCCGGCCAGTGACCGGCAGCGGGCCAGCGCGGGGGCACCGGCGCCCCGGTCGGCGACGGCGGTGGCGACGGCCAGCTGGGACCGGGCGGCGTCGTCGTCGCCGAGCAGGTGGTGCAGCCGGGCCACGGCCAGCGCGATCGGGCCGGCCACGCCGACGTGACCGATGGTGGCGATGCGGTGCGACACCGGGCTCAGCCGGTCGATCAGCTCCCGGGTATGGCGGCTGGTCCCCATCTCGGCGATCAGGTGCGCCAGCATGGTCAGCGTGCCGTAGGTCAGCCAGCTGGCGGTCTGTCGGGCGGCCAGGATCTCCCCGATCGTCCGGTCGGCCTCGGCCAACCGGCCCGCGGCGACATGCCCGGCCACCCGCGCCCAGGGCACGCTCGAGTGGTCGACCTCGGCCGGCCCGGCCGCCACCGCCCGCCCCTGGTTCCACTGCCCGGTGAGCGTCGCGATGTCGTAGACGCCGGGGCCGTAGAGCTCGGTCCGCCGGTGCAGCTCGTACGCGTGCCGGTAGGTCGCCCGCGCCTCGGCGAACTGACCGCGCCACAGGGCGATGCTGCCCTCGGCCCAGCGCAGCTGCGCCCGGGCGACCGGCAGCCGCAGCAGCTCGCAGCCCCCGACGCCGAGCCGCAGGTGCTTCTCGGCGGTGTCCACCTCGCCCGCGGTCAGCTCGGCCCAGCACAGCATGTTGTGGCTGAGCACCTCGTCGACACGTTCCTGGGTGTGCCGCACCGTGCTCAGCCGGCGCAGCAGGTCCTTCACCTCGGCCACCCGCGACACCACGCCGCAGAAGACCAGCGCCCGGGCCAGCAGGGCGTCGGCCAGCACGTCGGGATCGCCGGACTCCTCGGCCCGGGCCACGGCCCGCGCGCTGAGCCGGTCGGAGAGCGCGCCGTCGGGGTCGTAGCAGCTGCCCACGGCCAGCGCGGCGAGCACCCGGGCGTGCGCGGCCGGGTCGGCATCGACCAGCGGCTCGATCGACATCAGCCGGGTCAGCAGCGGCTGCGGGTCGGCGGTGTAGCTGACCCAGGGCCAGCCGCCGGCCGTACGCAGCAGCGCGCCGGCCAGTTTGCCCATCGAGGCGACCCGGCCCTCGCGCCCGGCCAGCAGCAGTTCGCCGTCGACCACGTCGAGCACCTTCTGGTCGCGGCCGGCCCGGGCCAGCGCGGCGACGTACGCGTCGAGCAGTTCGTCGCGCTCGGCGTCCGTGCCCGCGTGCACCGGCAGGTGCGGGAACACCTGCAGGGCGGCGTGCCACCAGTGCGCCGCCGCGTCCGAGTCCCACTGCCGTTCGGCCGCGCGGGCGGCGTCCCGGCAGGCCCGGTGCACCGGGGCCGGGTCGAGGTACGGCAGCGCGGCGACCAGATGCCCGGCCCGGCGGTCGACCGGGCCGGCCCCCGGCCCGGCGTCCAGCGCGTCGGCGACCCGGGCGTGCAGCCGGCGCCGGCGGACCGGCGGAATGCCGAGCAGCACCTCCTCGCGCAGCAGGGCGTGCCGGAAGACGTACGCGTCGGAGGCCGGCGAGACGTCGATCAGGCCGGCCTCGATCGCCTCGTCGAGCAGGTCGGCCAGCGGGTCGGGGGCCAGCCGCAGCACCGCGCGCAGCAGGTCGACCTCGAACGGGTCGCCGATGACCGCGGCGGTGCGCAGCAGGTGCAGGACGGCCGGCTCCACGTCGGCCAGCCGGCGGCCGAGCACCGCCCGTACGCTGCCCGGCAGCGCTCCGGCCGCGCGTTCGGCGGCGGGCCGGCGGGCGTACTCGCCGACGAAGAACGGGTTGCCGCCGGTACGCTCGGCCAGCTCGCGCACGTCGGCCTCGCTCAGGGCGTCGCCGCTGACCGAGGCGGCCAGGTCGGCCACCTCCTCCCGGGTCAGCGCCGGCACCTCGATCCGGCCGCCCCCGGCATGCCGGGACACCCCGGCCAGCAGTCGCTGCACGTCCGGCGTGATCTGGTCGTCGCGCAGGGCGAGCACGACCGCGGCCGGGCCGGCGCCGGCCACCGTGGCCAGCTGGGTCAGGAACCGCAGGGAGGCCGAGTCGGCCCACTGCACGTCGTCCACCAGCATCAGCAGCGGCACCGGCCGGGCCGCCTCGGCCAGGATCGCCGAGGCCCGGTCGGCGACGGCGAAGCGCGCCTCGTCGACCTCCAGCCCGCCGGGGACGGTGAGGACAGCGTCCGCGTCGGCGCCGAGCGAGCGCAGCAGCGAGCGGACCGGCCACCATGGCGGCAGGCCGTCGTCCTCGGGGCAGGCGACCCGGATCGCCCGGCCGCCGCCGTCCTGCCAGCGGGCCACCGCCTCCCCGGCCAGCCGGCTCTTGCCGATCCCGGCCGGACCGGTCAGCACCAGCCACCGCGGCCGCCCGGTGAGCGCCTGCTCCACCGCCTCGGCGATCACCGACAACTCATGCTTGCGCCCGATCAGCGGCCGGGCGCCGGCCACCGACCCGGACGACCGCGGCCGGGCATCGGCCATCGGCTCCGACGACCGCGGCCGGGCATCGGCCATCGGCTCCGACGGCCACGGCCGGGCATCGGCCATCGGCTCGGAGGACCGCGGCTGGACCGAGGAGGACACGGCGCCGGGCCAGCCCGCCAGGTCCGGATCCTGGCGGAGGATGGCCGCCTGCAGCTCGCGCAACGCCGGGCCGGGCTCGAGACCGAGCTCCTCGGCCAGCGCCGCGGCATGGTCACGGTAGGCGCCCAGCGCTTCCCCGGACCGCCCGGCCCGGTACAGGGCGATCATCCGCAGCCGGGCCGCCCGCTCGTCGAGGGGTGCGCTCGCGGCCAGCACGCCGGCCTGGCCGACCGCCTCCGGGATCCGGTTCAGCCCGAGCAGCGCCGTGATCAGGTTCTCGGCGCACTCGACGCGCCGCTCGTCCCGGGCCGCCGCCTCCGGCCGCACCCAGTGCTCGTCCCGGAGGTCGCCGAGCAGCGGCCCGCGCCACCGGTCCAGGCCGCGCCGGGCCGCGACGGCGCCGCCGGCCCAGTCCCCGTCGCGCACCGCGTCACGCGCCGCGTCGGCGTCGGCGAGGAACTCGGTCAGGTCCAGCCGGCCGTCAGCCGGCTCCAGGACGTACCCCGGCGCGCGCCGGGTGATCGGCGGTGGCGCGGCGTCGTCGGCGCGGAGGAGCCGGCGCAGATTCGAGAGGTACGCCTGCAGCGTCGCCACCGCGGTCGGCGGCGGATCGTGCTCCCACAGCGCGGCGGCCAGCCGGTCGGTGGACACCACCCGGCCGGCCTCAAGCAGCAGCACGGCCAGCACGGCGCGCTGCTTCGGCCCGCCGAGTTCCACCGCTCGCCCGTCGCGCAGCACTTCGAGGGGCCCGAGGACACGGTAGTGAAGCGGGTGCCGCATGGCGGACATCTCAGCACACTTCGGCCTCCGTCCCGTCCGGCCGGCGTCGATGCTGCCCCGCCGTCACCGCGCTTCTTCCCGCCCGCGCCCCCACCCAAGCTGGCGCGACGCTTTCACCACGCCTAACGTCGGTTCAATGCGGCGATTGACGCACTACGACGTGGTGGTCGTGGGCAGTGGCTTCGGGGGCAGCGTGAGCGCGCTGCGCCTGGCCGAGAAGGGTTACCGAGTCGGCGTGCTCGAGGCGGGGCGGCGGTTCACGCCCGACACCCTGCCCAAGACCTCGTGGGACCTGCGGAACTTCCTCTGGGCCCCGGCCCTCGGGCTACGCGGCATCCAGCGGATCACCCTGCTCAAGGACGTGATCGTGCTGTCCGCGGCGGGCGTGGGGGGTGGTTCCCTGGTGTACGCGAACACGCTCTACCAGCCGCCCGCACCGTTCTTCGACGACCCGCGCTGGTCCCGGATCACCGACTGGGCCACGGAGCTGGAGCCGTACTACAACCAGGCGACCCGGATGCTCGGCGTGACCGTGCAGCCGTCGATGACCCCGTCCGACGTGGTGATCCAGCAGGTGGCGCGGGACATGGGGGTGGGCGGGACTTTCCGGCGTACCCCCGTCGGTGTCTTCTTCGGCGAGCCGGGCAAGACCGTGCCGGACCCGTATTTCGGCGGTGCCGGCCCGGACCGCACGGGCTGCACCGAGTGCGGCAACTGCATGATCGGCTGCCGGGTCGGCGCCAAGAATCGGCTCGACGTCAACTATCTGCACCTGGCCGAAGGCGCGGGCGCGACGATCCACCCGGACACTACGGTGACGAGCCTGCGGCCGATGCCCGACGGGCGCTGGTGGGTCCGGACCAATCACGGCTACTACACCGCCGACGACGTGATCGTGGCCGCCGGGACGCTGGGCACGCAGCGGCTGCTGCACAGGATGAAGGACACCGGCGTGCTGCCGGGACTCTCCGACCGGCTGGGCGCGCTCACCCGCACCAACTCCGAGGCGTTGCTCGGCGCCGAGACCGAACGCGTACCCGACGAGCCGTTCTCGAACGGGGTGGCGATCACGTCGTCGTTCCACCCGGACGCCGACACCCACATCGAGCCGGTGCGGTACGGGCCCGGCAGCAACGCGATGGGCCTGCTCTCCACGATCCTGGTCGACGGTGACGGCCGGATGCCGCGCCCGGTCCGCTTCCTGGGGGCGGCGCTGCGCAATCCGGTGGTGTTCGCCCGGTCGTTGTCCACCCGGCGGTGGAGCGAGCGCACGATCATCGCGCTGGTCATGCAGACCCTGGACAATTCGCTGACGGTACGTAGGACCCGCACCGGCCGGCTGACAACCGGACCGGGCCACGGGCCGGCGAACCCGCGCTGGATCCCGGTCGGGCACGAGGCGGTGCGCCGGATCGCCGACCGGATCGGTGGCTATCCGGGTGGGTCGGTCGGCGACGTCTTCAACATCCCGATGACCGCGCACATCCTCGGCGGCGCCACCATCGGCGAGTCGCCCGAGGCCGGGGTGGTCGACGCGTACCACCGCGTTTTCGGATATCGCGGCCTGCACGTGATCGACGGTTCCGCGGTGCCGGCCAATCTGGGCGTGAACCCGTCGCTGACGATCACCGCGCTGGCCGAACGCGCGGTGGCGCTGTGGCCGAACAAGGGCGAACCCGACGAACGGCCGGCAATGGGCGCGCCCTATCGGTCGATCGCGCCCATCGCACCGAAGCAACCGGCCGTACCGGAACACGCTCCGGCCGCCCTCCGACTGGGTTGACCATTCCTACTGTGCCGGGCAGCACAGCCAGGCAAAGAAATGCGACATGCGGCGGCAGCAATTTGCACACTGATCATCGGCAAGACAGAATGCGTACCGACAGTCCGCATTCCTTGTCTGATGTGAAAATCGCCGTTACAGGAGCAGCCACACCATGGCCAAGCAGGTAATCACCCTTCTCACCGACGACCTCGATGGCGGCGAGGCAGACCGCACGGTTGAGTTCGGACTCGATGGGGTCAACTACACGATCGATCTCTCCGAAAAGAACGCCGGAAAACTGCGCAAGGCGCTCGACCCGTATCTGAACGTAGCGACCCGGGTCGGCCGGGCCGGCACCGACGCTCGCGTCCGCCGCGGATCGGCCAGCACCGGCCGGGCCAGCCGCGACCAGAATCAGGCGATCCGCGAGTGGGCGACCAAGAACGGTTACGAGGTCTCCGAGCGCGGCCGCATCCCGAGCTCCATCGTGGAGGCGTACCACGCCCGGCGATAGATTAATCGCCGATCTGCGACACTGAACGACGCCGCCGGTCCCCGGTGGCGTCGTTCCGCATTCCGCGACAGATGGGAAACCATGACCGTCGTCATCCTGACCGGCGCGTCGAGCGGCATCGGAGAGGCGACCGCGCTGCGACTCGGGCGTCCGGGAATGACCCTGGTGCTGGCCGCCCGGCGGGCACCGGAATTGACCGCGGTGGCCGAGCGGATCGAGGCGAATGGCGGCGCCGCGGTGACCGTACCGACCGATGTGCGCGATCCGGAAGCGGTGGCCGCGCTGATCGAACGGGCCCACGCGGTCACCGGGCGGATCGACGCTCTGGTGAACAACGCGGGCGTCGGAACCAAGCCATCGGTGCTGGCCGAGGAGCACAGCGTCGACCGGGCCATCGACGTCAACCTGCGCGCGCCGATCCGGCTGATGCGCGCCGTCGTCCCGATCATGGAGGCGCAGCGGGCCGGCACGATCGTCAACATCGGCTCGGTGGCCGGCGAGGTCGGCATCGGCGGCGTGTACTCGGCGACCAAGTTCGGGCTGCGGGGCATGACCGATTCCGTACGCCGGGAACTGGCCGGCACGGGGGTGCGGGTGACCCTGATCGAACCCGGCTACATCGCCACCCCGGGCAACGCGCACCGCACCGGACTGCCCGGCCCGGAGATCGTGGCGGCGGCCGTGGAACGTGCGCTGCGCCGGCCCCGGCGGCGGATCATCGTGCCGGTCAAGTACCGGGCGGCGGTGCTGGTCGCCCACGTCTTCCCGGCCATCGCCGACCGTGTCTACGCCGGCAAGGCGGCCACCAGGCGCTGATCGGCCTCTTCGATCGACCTGGTCATCCAGCTGAGCGCCTCGGTCGGGCCGACCGGGCTGGAGAACCAGTAGCCCTGGCCGAGCGGGCAGCCCAACTCGGTCAGCACCGCCCGGTGCTCCTCGGTCTCGATGCCCTCGGCGATCACGGTCAGGTTGAGCGAGTGGGCCAGTCGCACGATGCCGCCGACCAGGGTCACCTGCTGCGGGTCGTGGGTGATGTCGTCGATGAACGTCTTGTCGATCTTGACCACGTCGATCGGGCGCTGCCGGAGGTAGCCGAGCGACGAGTAGCCGGTGCCGAAGTCGTCGATGGCGATGCGTACGCCCATCTCCTGCAGCACCGCCAGATCGGCCCAGATCTGCTCGTCGTCGCCCATCAGCAGCGTCTCGGTGATCTCCAGCATCAGCGCGTTGGCCGGTACGTCGGCCCACTCCAGCGACAGCCGGACCTGCTCGACGAAGCCGGCCTGACGGAACTGCCGGACGCTCACGTTGACGCTGACGTAAGGGCGGCGGGCCCGGGGCAGGATGCGCCGCCACTGCGCCACGGTGTGCAGCGCCTGGTCGAGCACCCACTTGCCGATCGGGACGATCAGCCCGCTCTCCTCGGCCACCTCGATGAACTGGTCCGGGGCGATCACCCCGCGCTGCGGGTGGTGCCAGCGGACCAGCGCCTCGAAGCCGGCCGTGTGACCCGAACCCAGGTCGACGATCGGCTGGTACTGCAGCAGGAAGTGGCCCTCGTTGACGGCGTGGTCCAGGGCCGAGCGCAGCTCCAGCCGCTCGACCATCGCGCTGTGCAGGTGCGACTGATAGCGCCGCCACTGGTTCTTGCCCGCGCCCTTGGCCACGTACAGCGCCAGGTCGGCCTGCCGCAGCAGCTCGGCCGCGGTGTCGGCCTCGGGCGTCGTGGTGATGCCGACGCTGGCGTTGGCCTGCAGCGCGCCGCCGTCGATGAGGATCGGCTCGGCCAGCGCGGCCAGGATCCGGGTGGCCGTCTCCTCCACCGCCCCCGGGTCCTGCACGTTCTCGACCAGCGCGGCGAACTCGTCGCCGCCGAGCCGGGCCGCGGTGTCGTCGGCCCGCAGCGCGCCGGCGATCCGGTCGGCCACCGCCTGCAGCAGCTGGTCGCCGGTGGCGTGGCCGAGCGTGTCGTTGACGATCTTGAAGTCGTCGAGGTCGATGAAGAGCACGCCGACCACCGAGCCGTCCCGGGCGCCACGGGCCAGCGCGTGCTCCAGCCGGTCGGTGAACAGGGTGCGGTTGGCCAGACCGGTCAGCGAGTCGTGGTAGGCCTGGTGGGTCAGCTCGCGCTCGAGGCGGCGGCGGTCGGTCACGTCCCGCATGGTGATCACCAGGCCGGCCACGCTCTGGTCGGCGCGCAGGTCACGGCACTGCAGCTCGACCGTCACCTCGGTGCGTCGCCGGTCCTGGGCCCGGAAGTCCTGCCCGTCGGCCTGGGCCTGGCCGGCCCGCACGGCGGCGAGCAGGTCGGCCAGGCGGCGGCGGTCGACCGGGTGGATCACCGAGTGGATGTCCACGCCCACCGGGTCGTTGCCCAGCACCGGGCCGGCCGACGGGCTCGCGTACCGGACCCGGTCCTCCTCGTCGACGATCAGGATCACGTCCGAGGTGTTCAGCACGAGCGTACGGAAATAGGTCTCGCTGTTGCGCCGGGTCACCTCCTGGCTCAGCGCGATCCGCTCCAGCGCCAGCGCCACCTGGGTGGCCAGCACCTCGAGCGACTGCTGGAGCCCGGTCAGCGCCCAGCGCGGCCCGCCCACGTGCAGCACACCGACCAGCGGGTCACCGGTCGGGCGGTCGGCCAGCACCAGCGGGCAGCGCAGCACGGTGCTGAAGTGGGTCAGCCGGATCGCGACGGCCCAGTCCACCTCCCGGGTGGCGACCAGCCGGGCCGAGGTGCCCGCGGCCCGGTCGTGCGCGGCCTGGGCGGCGGCCGGGCCGGTCAGCGGCTCGTCCGGTTCGGCGATGGCCATGGCCAGGACCACCCCATGGGGTACGTCCGCGGGAAGCAACTGCGCCACCGCGGTACGCACGGCCGCGCCGACCTCGTCCGCGTCCGCCGCCGACACCAGCGCGGCCGACGCCTCGCGCAGCCCACGCTCCCGGGCCACGGCGAGCCGGTAGCTGGTCATGATGCCGGCCATCCGGGCCAGCACCAGCAGGAAGGACACGGCACTGAGCGCACCCAGCACCATCAGGTTGGGTACCTCGCCGCGCCGGCCGACCTCGACGATCAGCACGGTCGGCGCGACCAGCGAGGCCAGCGCGAGCAGGGCCAGCCGCAGCCGGCCCAGATCGCCGTCGCGCACCGCGGCCGGACGGGTCAGCTGGACCATGGACGGGTGCAGGGCCGCCAGCCCGGCCGCGGCGTAGAACGGGATCCGGCCGAACGCGGCCAGGAAACCCAGGTGGTCGCCGGGCACCACGAGGTCGTAGCCGATGTCGGCGACCAGCATCCCGGCCAGGCCGGCGCCGAGCAGGGCCGCGGCGGCGATCCGCCGGTTGGTGGTGGTGAGCAGCCGGGTCAACATGGCCAGACAGAGCAGATCGCCCAGCGGGAACGCGACCGACACCCACTCCGCCGCACGGCTCATGTCGGCCCTGCTCAGGTGCGGGGCGATCGCGTAGGCCCAGGCCAGCAGGGCCGCACCGGACGTGACGGTGAGCGCGTCGAGCACCCCGCCGCGGTCCCGGGCGCCACCCGTACGCGCCCGCACGAACATCAGCAGCACCAGCGCGAACAGTGGATACGCGGCGATCAGCAGGCCCTCGCCGGCGTCCGCCACCCAGGCGAGTGAACCGGTCAGTCCGTCCCGCTCGCCGAACGCCGCGCCGCCCAGGCCGGACAGCGCGATGGTGAGCTGGAGGAGCCGCCACGGCAGGTTCCGGGCGGGCCGGCGGTGGCGTAGCCCCAGCCCCACGGCCACCACCGCGGACGTGGCCGCGACCAGCCGGATCGGCGTCCGCAGGCCCGGCTCGAGCAGGAAGACGCCGGCGAGCACCGCCATCCACGCCCCGAAGAGCGCCGCGGCCCAACGTGCCGGCATGTGCTCCTCCTCGGCCCGGACTTTGTCGGCCCCCTGATCGGTCGCGCCTCCGGCCATCTGAGCGAAACTTGCTCCGTGCACACCGACTTCGTCCGCTCACACACCCGTCCCGCGCCGGCGCCGTTCGTACCCGAGGTGACCCTGCATCAGGCCACCGAGCCGATCAGCCTCTGGGAGAGCACCGAGGCCGGTGGGGCCGGTGAGCAGCCGCCGCCGTTCTGGGCGTTCGCCTGGGCCGGCGGGCAGGCGCTGGCCCGCTACGTGCTCGACCATCCGGCCGAGGTCGCCGGGCGTACCGTCCTCGACCTGGCCACCGGCTCCGGCCTGGTCGCGATCGCGGCCGTGCGGGCCGGAGCGGCCCGGGTCACGGCCAACGACATCGACCCGCTGGCGCTGGCCGCCGCGGCCGCCAATGCCACCGCCAACCAGGTGGATCTGGTGCTGACCGAGGGCGATCTGCTCGACTCGGACCAGCGGTTCGACGTGATCCTGGCCGGCGACGTCTGCTACAGCCGGGAGATGACCGGCCGGGTGCTGCCGTTCCTGCGCCGGGCGGCCGGGCTCGGCGCGCTGGTGTTGCTCGGCGACCCCGGCCGGGCGTACCTGCCGGCCGGGCTGACCGAGCGGGCGGCCTACGACGTGCCGGTGGCCGAGTCGCTGGAGAGCGTGCCGGTCCGGCACACCAAGGTGTGGGAGGTTTCGTGATCGAGGCGTATCTGTCGGCCGCCCGCGCCGTGTCCGGGCTGCTGCACTCGCCCGCGGTGGACGTCATGTGGGAGCAGCCGTCGGCGCTGACCGGCTTCCGGGTCAGCGGCCTGGCCGGCCATCTGGCCCGCGCCGTCTTCACCGTCGAGGGCTACCTGGCCGCCCCGCCGCCCGTGGCCCCCGAGCTGGTCACCGCCGAGATCTACCTCTCGGTCATCGGCGCGCTGACCGACGACGACAACCGGCGGATCGTCGACCGCGGCGAGGCCGACGCCGGCTCCGGCCCCGACGACCTGCGTGAGCGCTACGACGCCGCGCTGGGCCGCCTGGGTATGGTCCTGCCCACCCTGCCGCCGTCGCATCCCATGCCGATGTTCGGCGGCAACGTCCTCCCGCTGCGGGACTGCCTGGTCACCCGCCTGGTCGAGCTCCTCATCCACGCCGACGACCTGGCCGTGAGCCTCAACGTCGCGACACCGGCCTTCGCCGACGAGGCCACCGAGCCGGTCCTAGCCCTGCTGCTCGGCCACGCCCACCGGCGGCACGGCACGGCCGCCCTGCTCCGCGCCTTCACCCGGGCCGAGCGAGCCGCCCCGATCCCGGCCTTCTGAACCCGGACCGAGCGAGCCGCCTTCCGCGCCCGGGCCGCTGAGCCCGCCCTGCGTTTCGCCGGGCCGGCCCCGGCCGTCGTCCGGGCCGCTCTTTTTCCGGCGCGGCAGGTGCCCGGCGGCGCCGCTGGTCCGGCCGCCGCGGCGCAGCAGCAGGGCCGCCGCCCACCCCAGCGCGACCGCCACCGGTATCCACATCGGGTTGACCAGGCGCGGCTCCTGCGAAATCAGCGGATGGGCCACCACCAGCGCGAACCCGCTCAGCCCGACCAGGATCCACAGCACCGCCGCCCGTCGCATCCGCACCGCCAGCACCAGGATCGCCAGCGCGACCGAGGCCATCGCCCCGGGGTCGTGCGCGGTCTCGGAGAGCCAGCGACGCCAGAATTTCACGTTCGCGTGCGCGAGGTAGCCCAGCGGATCAGCGACGTCCGGCTTCTTGAAGTGGATGGTCGCCATGTCCTGGATGGTCTCGTTCAGCGACGGCAGGTGCCAGACCGAGCTGACCACGGCCCAGCCGATCAGTACGACCGCCGCGAGCCCCGCCGTCAGCAGTGGTAGTCCTGGGCGGTATTCGGGCCCCGGATACCGCCCAGGGCTACCACTAAGCCTTTCGGCGCCCGGATACCGCCCGGGCCCACCACTCGGCCCTTCGGGGCCCGGATACCGCCCGGGGCTACCGCTGGGTATTTGGGCAGCGCGCGATGGGCGGCGGGGCGGGACGGCGACCACCAGGCTGGCGGCGAGCAGGGCCAGGGCCACGGCCAGGCCGGAGGCCGACCGGACGGCGAACAGCCAGGCCAGACCGGCGGCGGCCACGGCCAGGCCGAGCCGCCGCCCCCGCCAGGTGAGCATCGCGCCGAGCAGCACCGCGAAACACCCGGCGAGCGTTCCGCCTTCCACCAGCATGCGGGTCATCCAGAAGCCCGACGGCAGCAGCAGCAACGCCGCCGACGCCACCAGGCCGGCCAGGCGCAGGCCGGTGGCCAGCCACACCGCCAGGTAGGCCAGCAGCATCGCGATCAGGGCCAGGACCAGGGTCGCGGCCACCATTCCGGTCCACGCCCCGAGCGCCGCGACGAAGGGCGCGGCGAACAACGGATAACCGGGGCGGGAGTGGAAGATCGCCTGGTAGCGGGGTGAGGCCACGATGGCGTACGTCCGGCAGCCGTCCTTGCCGCCCTGCGCGACCGACGCCCGGTTGATGTCGCGGCAGAGCTCCCGGCCCGCGACCGACGCCGCCGTGGCCGGGTCGACGCCCGCGAAGATCTGAGCCTGACGCATGTACCAGTAGCTGTCGCCGGACGCGACCCGGTCCGGTCCGTCCACCCGCAGGAGGAACACCGGCACCGCGACCAGGACCAGCAGGATCGGCCAGCAGAGCTCGGCAAGGCGGCGTCGCACGGACAAAGGCTAGCCAAGTATGCCGAGGACACCGAGGCCATCGTCGACAATGGCATCGGGTGTCGGCCAGACGGCCGGGTCCTCCCGCGCGGTCCGGCGCGAGCGCATCAGGATCGCCTTCGCCACTTCGGCCCGGCGGGCGCACAGCACGTCTCGTTGGAAGCTGTCGCCGACGAACCAGCAGTCGGTCGCGGCCACGCCCAACTCGCCGGCGGCCAGCCAGATCATCTGCGGGTTGGGCTTCCGGACCCCGACCTCGTCGCTGTAGATCTGCGTCGTGAAGAACTTTCCGACCCCGGCCGAGGCCAGGAAGTCTCGATGCGCCGCGCCGGAGAGGGTGTTGCTCACCACCGCCATCGGGATGCCACGGCCGGCCGCGGCCGAGAGCAGCGCCGGGATGCCGGGCCGCAGGGCCCAGTTGTGGCGCCAGGCCCAGTCGTAGCTGAGGCGCTTCACCGCACCGCGTACCCGGACCTGAGCCGAGCTCGGCCACCCGCCCAGGACGAACCGCTCCCACACCTCGGCCTGCGGCAGCTCGTCCGGATGGTCCTCGTCGCGCCAGCGGGCGTAGGCCGCGGCCGCCTCGGTCAGCCGGCGCTGGATCTCACCCGGCGTGAGCACGCCCCCGGTCAGGTTGTAGACCCGCAGCACCAGCTCGGGCGGCGCGTCCCGGGACGGCGGCGCCTCGGCGAGCACTCCGCCGAAGTCGAGCAGCAGTGCGGCGGGGGTCACCGGTTGCCGTTGACGCCGAGGGTCCAGGCGCGGACGCCGCCGAGGATGCCGGCCGTGTTGGGCACGACCACAACGTCGTCGCCCATCCGGGCCAGCTGCGTCGGCGTGATCAGGCGCGAGTTGCCGCCGCCGAGATAGAGCCGGTCCCAGAGGTAGACCGGGCGCAGACCCTCGACGACGTTGCGGACCCGGCGCGACCAGAGCGCGTCGCCCAGCCGGCGCCGCTCGTGCTCGCCGATGTACGTGTCGTAGCTCATCCCCCAGCGCACCGGCGCCTGGGACATCTCCATGTGCGGGGCCAGCTTGCCGCCGTCGAACAGCGCGCAGCCCAGTCCCGTACCCAGCGTGATCATCAGCTCGCAGCCGGTGCCCGCGACGACTCCGGCGCCGTGCACCTCGGCGTCGTTGAGCACCAGGGTGGGCAGCCCGAACGCCTCGGCCAGGGCGGTCCGCGCGTCGAACCCGTGCCACACGTCGACCAGCTCGGGGTCGACCTTGGTCCGCGGCCCGCTGCGCGTCACATAGTGCGGCGTGGCGACCACGACGCCGTGCCTGAGCATGCCCGGCATGCCGACCGTGACGCGATCGGCCTGCGGCAGACGCGTACCCAGCTCCACCAGGGTCTTCACGAAAAGATCGGGAGGCAGAGGGTACGGCGTGGGCACGCGCAACGGCTGCGCCCGCATCGTGCCGGCGTCGTCGAGGACGGAGCCCTTGATGCCGCCACCACCGCAGTCGATCGTCAGGGTGAATGCCACCTGAACAGTGTCGCCCACCGGCCGGAACGCCGCGAGTAGGGTCGGCGCCGATGAGAATCACCACGCGCAACGCGAGTTTCCAGCAGTGGCAGGCGTTGCTCACGAACCGCACCAAGCGGCAACGATCGGGCACGTTCCTGGTGCAGGGTGTGCGGCCGATCACGCTGGCCGCCTCGTACGGGTGGACGATCGAGACCCTGATCCACTCCGCTTCGTCGGCCCTGTCCACCTGGGCCCGGGAACTGATCGCCGACACCGGGGCGACCGCGGTGGCGATGGCCCCCGAGCTGGTGGCCGAGCTGGCCGAGAAGGACGAGGCGGAGATGGTCGCCGTGGTCCGCCGCCCGCCCGACGACCTGAACCGGATCACCGCCGGCCCGCGCCTGCTCGTGGTCGTCTTCGACCGCCCGTCGACGCCGGGCAACATCGGCACGCTGGTCCGGTCGGCCGACGCGTTCGGCGCCTCGGGCGTGATCGTCACCGGGCACGCGGCCGACCCCTACGACCCTCGGGCGGTACGGGCCAGCACCGGCTCGCTCTTCGCCCTGCCGGTGGTCCGGGCCGATTCGCACCAGCAGGTCCTCGACTGGCTGGCCGGCTTCTCCTCGCCCGACTCCCCCCTTTCCTCGCGCGGGGAGGCGCCGGCGGCCGCGCTCGGCCTGCGGATCGCCGGGACCGACGAGCACGGACCGGTCGACGTGGCCGACTACGACCTGACCGGCCCGCGCGTGCTGCTCATCGGCAACGAGACAACCGGCCTGTCGGCGGGCTGGCGGGAAGCGGCCGACGACATGCTGCGCATTCCGATCACCGGCGCCGCCAGCTCGCTCAACGCCGCCGCCGCGGCCACCGTCGTGCTCTACGAGGCCGCCCGTCAGCGCAAGGTCAGATGAGCCCGCAGCGCATCGCGTACGCCACGACGTGCGACCGGTTCCGCAGCCCGTGCCGCCGCATGATCCCGTAGATCACGTTCTTCACCGTCCGCTCGGAGAAGCACAGCTTCTTCGCGATCTCCTCGGTGACCAGCCCGTCGGCCAGCAGCCGGATGACGTCGATCTCGCGCGCGGTGAGACCCGAGTTGGTGACCACGTTCTGGCTGACCATGTCCCGGCGCATCTGCGCGATGTGCCCGAGCAGGCTGCCGACCATGCTCGGCGGCATCACACCCCCACCCGAGAAAACCACCTCGACGGTACGCATGAGCAGCTCGGCCGTGACCGACCCCTGGTCGAGGACGGCGAAGACCCGGCAGTCGACCGCGGCCAGCAGTTCCGGCTCGGCCAGGTCGGCGCAGACGAGCACCACCGGTGTACCGGCGTCGGCGGCGAAGTGCCGCAGCATGGTGAACGCCACCGCGCTCATGCTCTCCACGGACATGACCAGCACGTCGGCGTCGTGCCGGTCGCCGACCAGCTCGATCTCGTCCGGCGACTCGGCCGACAGCAGGTTGGCCAGGCCGATGCGGCCCAGCGCATCTTCCGCGTGCACCGCGACCCGGACCGTCAACCCCTCCGCCTCCCCGCCCTAGGTAACTACTGCCCTACTAGCGACGGATGGGTGACCCGGATCGTTCAACGGCGGCGGCTACTTTCAGATCAGGCCCGCTCGCAGGGCGTAGGCGACGGCGTGTGAGCGGTTGCGCAGCCGCAGCCGCTGGGTGATGCCGTACAGCACGTTCTTCACGGTCCGCTCGGAGTAGTGCATCTCCCCGGCGATCTCCTTGGTGTCGAAACCCTCGGACACCAGCCGGAGCACGCCGATCTCACGCAGGCTGAGTTCGCCGTCGTCCCACCCACGGTCGATCATCTCGTTGGCCTCGGCCGCGGCCAGGGCCACGCCGCCGGCGGCGGCCACGACGTACTCGCGCAGGATCTCGGGGGAAACAGCCGAGCGGGGCACGACCGCGACCACGCCGTACTCGATGGCCTTGAGCAGCTCCGACTCGGCACAGGCGCCACAGACCAGCACGACCGGGCAGCCGAGGTTGCCGGTCAGCAGCCGCAGGGTCGACGAGATCTCCGGGCTGAGCCGGCCACAGGCGACCACCAGCACATCGAGGTCGGCGCCGTCCAGACTCGACCGGACACTGATACCGTCCGCTGAACGCAGGCAACCGGTGACGCCGGCCCGGCTGATCGGGTCCGAGGCGTGGATGCCCACGCGAACTACGGCAGCGGGGGCCATCGAGTTCCGGTTATGCCTCAAAGGTGCCCCTTCGTCTCTGATACGTGGCTTTAGAGGAAAGAATTGAACGCCGAGTACCTTGTCTTCTACTTAGGAGGCTAACTTGCCTGCATGATCGACTCAGACCGCCTGGGTGTCCACCGCGCACCAGCCCCCAGCGGCGGCCAGCTCCAACGACCCAGCGGACGCCCCGATTCAGAGGCGCTGGCGGTCGTCCAGCGGACCGCGTCGGTGGTCGCCGACCGGCCCGTGGCGCTGGCAGAGGCGTTCTACCAGCACCTTTTCCAGCTCGCCCCGGGAGTCCGGTCGATGTTCCCGGCCGATATGACAGCCCAGAACGACAAGCTGTGCCGGGCCCTTTTCCAGTGCGTACGGGCATTGTCCAGCAACGACCGCGAGGCGACCGACATGGAGATCGCGCTCCGCCGGCTCGGCGCCCAGCACGCCAATCGTTACGCGGTGTTGCCCGAGCACTATCCGTACGTCGGACACGCGCTGGCCCGCGCGGTCCGGGACCTGTCCCAGGACTGGAGCACCACGTGCACGTCATCGTGGATCTGGATCTACACCTGGATGAGCGAGCACATGCTGGCCGGCAGCGAACGCTGACCACGTGCTGGTCGGGGTGTGCGCGACCGGGCAACCGGACTTCGGCGGCCGCGCCTCCTCGGCTGGGGCGCGCGTGACCGGGCAACCGGTTCGCGACAGCTCCCGCGCCTCGTCGTCGAGGTAGAAGTTGGGCCGCTGATCGGCCTCGTGGTAATAGCGGTGGAAGACCGGGGTGGCCGCGCCCGACATCGGCGGCACGATCCACGTCCAGTCGGCCGGAACCTGACGGCCGGCCTTCTCCTCGCGGCGTACGTGCTCCAGGAACCGGGCGGTCTCGGTGTGATGGTCGGTGATCTTCACCCCGGCCTGGGCGAACGAGTGCAGCACGGCCCGGTTCAACTCGACCAGGGCGCGATCGCGCCACAGGGTCGTCTCGGACGAGGTGTCCAGCCCCATCCGGGCGGCCATCAGCGGCAGCAGGTTGAACCGGTCGGCGTCGGCCAGGTTGCGGGCCCCGATCTCGGTGCCCATGTACCAGCCGTTGAACGGGGCGAACGGGTAGTTGATACCACCGATGTTCAGCCGCTGGTTGGCGATCGCCGGCACCGCGTGCCACCGCAGCCCGAAGTCGGCGAACCAGGGGTACTCCGGGTGGGTCAGCCGCACCTCGAGCACGGCGCTGGGCGGCAGGTCGTAGAGGCGTACCCCGAAGCCGGGCACCTCGATGGCCAGCGGCAGCACGTCGAACGGCGTACCCGCGCCCTTCCACCCGAACCGGTTCATCGACGCGGTGAACTCCACCTGCCCCGGATCGCCCAGCACCGAGCCGTCCGCCTGGCGATAGCCGGCGTACCGGATGAGCTGCTCGTTCCACACGCGAGCGATCGGCCGCCCCGGCACCGCCGGCGCGAAGACGCTGATCACCGAGCGGATCGCGCCCCGGCGAGAGTTGTGCCCGTCCAGCCGGACGTCGGTGCCGCCGGCGATCTCCAGGTGCCGGACCAGCGCGGCATAGATCTCATTGGGGGTACGCGCGCGGCGCCGATCGACCACGTGCAGGCTGCGCCAGTAGAGCCGCCCCACACACCGGCTGGCGTTACGCCACGCCATCTTCGCACCGTGTGACAATTCGGTCGCGGTGTGCACATAGGAACCGGTACGGTGGATCTCCTCACGCACCTGATTCAAGCGCGGCGCCACCGGCCCGGCGTCCGGGTTCTCGGCGTGAAACTGCCGGAGGAAGTCCTCGGCCTCGTCGACATCCACGGGCGCTGCCGGGTCCCACTGCTCGGTGGGATGGTCGCGGTAACCGGGCGTACCCATAGTGTCTGCACCCTGTCCTCTGTTCGGTCCCGAGCTGATCGATCTTGACCGCGTAAACAGGAGATTGTCGAAATGTTCCACAATCAATAGACACAGTGGGCACAAGGCTGGCCCGAAAGTACCTCCGCGCCGGAGTTCAGTGAACCTCGTCGGCCCACGTACGCCAGTTGTCGATGACACCGTGCAGGGCCGGGGTCAGCCAGCCCGGCGCCGACCGCCGGAAAACCCCCGGCTCCATCCCGCCGGCCCCGTCCGGCAGGGCGCCGACCAGGTGCGGGACCAGTTCGCTGAGGTTGGCCCAGTGCACCAGCTCGGGCTCGGCGGGCCACGCGCCCAGAACCACCCCCGCGGGTACGCCCCGGCGGGCCAGCGCCTCCAGCGTCAACGCCGTGTGATTGAGCGTGCCCAGTCCCGCCCGCGCCACGACGACGGTACTGACCCCCAGCGTGGTGGCCAGATCGGCGAGGGTCCAGGCCTCCCCCGACGGCCGCACGCCCATCGGCACCAGCAGCCCGCCGGCCCCTTCGACGAGCACCAGATCATGCCGTGCCGCCTCGGCCCGGACCGCGTCCACCACCTCGTACAGTTCCAGCGGCGCCATCTCGGCCACCTTGGCCGCGGCCAGCGGCGCCAGCGGTTCCGGGTAGCTGGCCAGGGTCTTCGCGGTATGCGGCGCGGCCAGACGCTGCACCAGGTCGATATCGGTCGGCCCGCCCAGCGCCGTACCCGTCTGCCCCGGTTTGATCACCGCGACCCGCAGTCCCGCCGCCTCGGCGGCAGCCGCGATCGCCGCCGTGACAATGGTCTTCCCGACGTCGGTGTCGGTGCCGGTGACCAGCACGATCCCGCGCCACTCGGGTCCTTCGGCCGGTTGCGGGCGGGCGGCGGGCTCGGGCGCCTGCGCCTCCAACTCGGCCTCGATCTCTTCGCTGAGCTGCTCGGCCGCCTCCGGCGCGGCCATCTCGCCGCCGCCGTCCCCGGGCGCCGGCGACACCGGCACCACCGGACCCGGCCCTGGTACTCCCGGCCCGGGCTGCTCCGGCCCGGGCACTCCCGGCCGGGGCTCCTCCGTTCCGGGCTCGCCCCACCCAGGTTGGTCTGGCCCGGGCGCTCCCGGCGCGGGCACGACCGGCGCGGGTTGCCCGGGTGTGGGCACGACCGGCGCGGACACCTCGGGCGCCGACGCACCAAGCGCGGACTCCCCGCGCACCACCGCGGCAGGCTCGACGCCTATTTCCCGGCCGGACTCTCCTCGTTCCACCACGGCAGACTCCGGAGACGTTCCCCGCGCCGACTCCCCGCGCGCGGCTGTCGTGGACTCCTCCCCGAGCCGGGTCGCGACCGACTGCGGAGCCTGCTCGGCGTCCGCATCCATCCGTTCTCCCGCGACGACCCGGATCTCGCCACCGTCGGCCGCCGAGCCATCGATCGGGCGCGCATCGGCCGCCACACCCTCCATCGGGCGCACATCGGCCGCCACACCCTCCATCGGGCGCGCGTCGGCCGGCTCGTCCCACCGGCCGGCGGGCGGCGCGAAGTTCGGCTTGGCCACCCCGGGCGCGCTCGGAGTCGGCACCAGGATGGCGGCCGGCTTCCGGCGGGACACGACGGGTTGCGGCACGGTCCACGCCGACCGTCCCACCGACCACGACGTTCGCCGGGAGTCACCCACTCCGAGCTGTCGCGACGCCGTCCCCGGCAACGCGTGCCCCCGCGACGCCGGCCGCGGCGACGCCGGCCTGGTCGACGCCGGCCGTGCCACACCGGACGACGTCGAGCCCGCCCGCGCGGCAACCGAGGAGGATCCCGCCCCCACAGCCGTAGTCCCGGCGGCCGGCGAGGCGGAAGCGCGGGCTCCGGCGGTTTCGGACCCACCCGAGGGCGGCGAATCGGCCGGTGTCACTCCGGTCGGCGAACGCTCAGCGGAACTCACCGCAGCAGGCGCAGACGGAGGTTCCGCGGCAGGCGGCGGCTCGGGGGGCGGCGGCACTGAATCCGGGTCCGGGGGGCGGGTCGGGGTCATGGGGCGCACTCCACGATCACGTCGAGGGCTCGGGTGAAATCCCGGTCGGGGACACCCGCGTTGAGGGTCAGGCGCAGGCGGCTGGAGCCGTCCGGGGTGGACGGTGGGCGGAAGCAGCCCACCGCCACACCGCGGTCACGGCAGTCGGCCGCCCAGCTCAGGGCCACCTCCGGGCCCGGCGCCGGCACCGACAGCACGCCGGCGGCGGGGCGGGTCACGGCGAAGCCGGCCTCGGTGAGGCGGTTCACGGTCAGGTCGGCCCGGGCGGCCAGGAGGGCGCGGCGGTCGTCGGCGGACCGGGCCACGTGCAGGGCCCCGTGAACGCCGGCCACGATCGCCGGCGGGAGCGCCGTGTCGTAGATGAACGTGCGACTGGTGTCGATCAGGTGGCGGATCACCTGGGCGGGGGCGGCGACGACGCCGCCGGCGCCGCCCAGGGACTTGGACAGGGTGGCGGTGACGACCACGTCGGGGAGGCCGGCCAGGCCGGCCGCGACCACACCGCCGGCGCCACCGGGGCCGAGCAGGCCGAGCGCGTGCGCGTCGTCGACCAGCAGCCGGGCGCCACGCGCCGACGTGACCTGGTGCAGGGCGGCCAGCGGGGCCAGGTCGCCGTCGACCGAGAACACCGACTCGGTCACCACCACGGCGTCCCGGCCGGGGTGGGCGTCGAGGATCGCGGCGACCGCGGACGGGTCGGCGTGCGCGGCGACGATCACGTCGGCGCCGGACATCTTGCAACCGTCGATCAGCGAGGCGTGGTTGTACGCGTCCGAGACGATCAGGTCGCCCCGGCCGGCCAGGGCCCGGACGGCGCCCAGGTTGGCCAGATATCCGGAGGAGAACACCAGCGCGCCGCCGGTGCCCAGCCAGGCCGCCAGGTCGTGTTCGAGGGCGGTGTGCGCGGCGGTCGATCCCCGCACCAGACGCGAACCGGTTGCCCCCAGCCCGTACGCGGACAGGGCCTGAGCGGAAGCAGCGACCACCGCGGGATGGACGGCCAGGCCGAGATAGTCGTTGCCGGCCAGATCGACGACGTCGTCGCCGGGCGCGCGCGGCCGCAGCTCGCGGGTGAGCCCGGCCTTGGCACGGCCGCGGGCGAGACGCTCCAGCGCCGCCAACCAGCCCGCCAAAACCAGACCTCGCCTTCGCCGGAGGGAGCCACGTGTAACAGCCCGGATCGGCAAACTATCACTCAGCGGCAGGGGTACCGCCGAGCTGTAGGGTACGGACATGGCAGAGATCCTCGACCGGGCTCGCGCCCAGGTTCTCACGGACGGTGTCGGGCTGGACGAGTCGTCGATCCTCGAGGTGCTGCGGCTGCCCGACGACGACCTGCCCGAGCTGCTGCAGCTGGCCCACGACGTACGCATGAAGTGGTGTGGCCCTGAGGTCGAGGTCGAGGGCATCGTCTCGTTGAAGACCGGCGGCTGCCCCGAGGACTGCCACTTCTGCTCCCAGTCGGGCCTGTTCACCTCACCCGTGCGGGCGGTCTGGCTGGACATTCCGGCCCTGGTCGAGGCGGCCCGGCAGACCGCTGCCACCGGTGCGACCGAGTTCTGCATCGTCGCCGCCGTCCGCGGCCCCGACCAGCGCCTGATGGACCAGATGCGCGAGGGCGTTAAGGCGATCCGCGAGGCGGTCGACATCCAGGTCGCGGCCAGCCTCGGCATGCTGTCCCAGGCGCAGGTCGACGAGCTGGCCGAGATGGGTGTGCACCGCTACAACCACAACCTGGAGACGTGCCGTTCCTTCTTCCCGAACGTGGTGACCACCCATTCGTGGGAGGAGCGGTTCAGCACACTGGAGATGGTGCGGGCGTCCGGCATGGAGGTGTGCTGTGGCGGCATCCTGGGCCTGGGCGAGACCGTCGAGCAGCGGGCCGAGTTCGCGGCCCAGCTGGCCCAGCTCGACCCGCACGAGGTGCCGCTCAACTTCCTCAACCCGCGTCCCGGCACGCCGCTGGGCGACCGCGCGGTGGTCGAGGGCAAGGACGCGCTACGCGCGATCGCGGCGTTCCGCCTGGCCCTGCCGAGAACGATCCTGCGCTACGCCGGCGGCCGCGAGATCACCCTGGGCGACCTGGGCACGCGCGACGGCCTGCTCGGCGGCATCAACGCCGTGATCGTCGGCAACTACCTGACCACGCTGGGCCGCCCCGCGACGGCCGACCTGCAGTTGCTGACCGAGCTGAAGATGCCGGTCAAGGCCCTGTCGGCGACGCTGTGACCGCCCCCGCCGTGACCTTCTGCGACCGCTGCGGCGAAACCCTCACCGCCGGTGACCACTCCGCGTGCACAGCGGCCCGGGCGTTCGAGCCGCCCCGCTACTGCCCGCAGTGCCGCCGCCGCATGAAGGTCCAGGTCGTCCCGACCGGCTGGACCGCCGCCTGCGTCGAACACGGCGAGACCCACTCCTGATGCCGCCCGCGTCGTTCCCCAGCCCCTTTCCGCCACGGCTTCCGGCACGGCTTCCGGCACGGCTTCGACCACGGCTGAGCGCGCGGGGCTGATCTTCGATGGGCTGGTCGAGACTGCGCGGCCGGGCGGTGACGCTGCGTTTCGCCGAGCCGGCCGACGTCCCCGCCCTGGTCCGCATCCGCGAGACCCCCGAGGTGCACTCACGGTGGCGCGGCGAGGACCTGACCGCGGAGATCGGTGCGGCGATCGCCGACCCCGACCTGGGCTTCTATGTCATCGAGCACAACGCCCGGGTGGCCGGCGCCATCCAGTGGTCGGTGGAGAACGACCCCGACTACCACCACGCCAGCATCGACATCTACGTCGACCCGGCCCTGCACGGCCAGGGCGTAGGCACCGACGCCGTCCGTACCCTGGCCACCCACCTGATCGACGACGAAAACATCCATCGCCTGGTCATCGACCCCGCCGCCGACAACGCACCGGCGATCCGGTGTTACGAAAAGGTCGGCTTCCGCCCGGTCGGCATCATGCGCCAATACGAACGCGACGCCACCGGATGGCACGACGGCCTCCTCATGGACCTCCTGGCCGCCGACCTGATCCGCGACCGATGACCAAATTCAAGGTCAAGCGGTCGTAGCTGGGTGGGTGGTTCAGACCGCTGCTCACGCCGAGGGTCGCTTCGCTCCACGTGCGTAATTGGTCACCCTCCCAAACCCGGGTCCCGTCCATTACGTGCGCTCGCCCTCGATGCGCCAGACGGCCTCGATCGCGTGGTGGGTGTCCCAACGCGCCGCGTTCCGAGGTAGTCGCCGCGCGGAGGCGGTCAACCGGCGCGGCCGTGCGGGGTGCGGGAGTCGGGGGCGTCGGCGGTGGCAGTGGCGGGAGCGCCCGGGACCGGAAGGGTGACGGTCAGCATCGAGCCGTCGCGGTCGGTGGGGGCCGCGTTGAGGCGGCGGAGGGTGCGGAGCATGGCTGTGTTGTCGGCCGGCACGTGCACCACCACGGCGGCCAGAGCGCTGCGGCCGGCCCAGGTGAGCAGGCGGCGGAGCAGGGCCGTGCCGACGCCGCGGCGTTGCCAGGCGTCTTCGACGAGGAGCGCGGCCTCGGCCAGGTCGCCCTCGGCCAGCAGGGTGGCAGTGGCGACTGCGTGGTCGTCGTGCACGGCCAGGAGGGTCAGGCCGCCGGTCGGCTCGAGCTGCTGGCGCAAGCGGGTGTCGGAGGGCACGCCGGCGGGGTAGCGGGCCGAGCGGACAGCAGCGGAGCAGCGGGCGTGCAGGCGGCGGACCGCCTCGGTGTCGTCCCGGCCGGCCGGGCGGATCAGCAGCTCGTCGCCGGACGGCAGCAGCAGTGTGGCCTGGGTGTCGGTGGCGCGCAGGAGGGCGCCGCTCAGCTCGAGCAGCGCCTGCGCCCGGGCGAACTCGGCCGGTGTGAAGGCCGGCGCCGACCGCAGCACCTCGAACGCTCCGCCGGCCGGGTCGGCCAGGGTCATCCGGCGCGCGGTGAAGGAGGACGCCGAGCCGGTCGGCCGCCACCGCACCTCGGTCGCGTCGAGCAGCCCGGACAGGGACTCGCCGAGCGCGTCGGGGTCGTGGGCGAGCCGCCCGGCCAGGGCCAACGCCCGGGTCGGCTGGTCGGCCAGCCCCTGCGCCTCGGCCCGGGCGACGAAGGCGTCCCGGCCGCGGCCGCGTTCGACGGCGGCCAGCAGGTCGCGCTCGGACATCGTGTCGGGCGCGTCGACCAGGAAGTCGTCGACCGCACCGGCCTCGGTGGTGTGCACCTGGACGGCCAGGATGTTGACTGACTTGAGCGCCAGGCTCGCGGTCAGCACGGACAGGTAACCCGGGCGGTCGTCAACGGTCGCCCTCACTCGCCACAGCGCCATGTTCGCCTCCTAGGAGAAGCCCCGCGAAAAAGCCACGGACGAGGCTCGCGGGAAACCCACGGCGGGAGACCCGCAGGGAGACCCCAGCAGGAAACCCGCAACGAGCCCCTGGCGGGGAACTCTCGCGGGGGACCCGCAAGGAGACCCCGGGCCGGAAACCCGCAGAGCCCCCGGCCGGAGACCCCGCGGGAGACCCGCAGGGATCCCGCGGGAGACCCGGCAGGGAGACCCGCGGAAATCCGCCGCGGGAAGCCCGCGGAAGAAGCCCCGATCCGAAGCCGAATCTAAGCGTGCCGCGCCGGTGTTACCTCGGCATTGCGCCAGGTCGACGTCTTATGAGGGGTCAGTCACAGCCGATGCGACCGGTGGGACGCCGGCCTGGTCGAGGCGGTCGCCGAGAATCACGGCGGCGGCGCGGACGAGCTGGCCGACCCGGTCGACCTCGGTGGTGTGGAAGGTGCCGGACGCATCGTCCTCACGAGCGATCACGAGCACCAGGCCGGCCCGGCCGAACGGGGCGACCGCGTACTTGGTGCCGTCGGGGCCGGTCATCGGCCGGGGGCGCAGCGGGGTGACCTCGGGCAGCTGCATCGGGGTGGGTGCGCGCCAGCTGGCGTACGCGATGGTCGGCTCGCTCACCGACGGCTGTGACGCCCAGTCGGCCGGCACCACGACGGCCGCCGCCCAGTCGGCCGCGAGCAGCCCGGGCACCGCGTCGATCAGAGTGGCCAGCCCGTCGGCGGGGTTGGCCGCGACCTGGGCCAGCAGCTCGGCGTCGTGGCCGCCGGAGACGGGCGCGCCGATCGCCTTCCACACACCGTCGACCTGGACGCCGGGGATGGCGGCGAGGCCGGCCATCAGCCGGTCGACACGGGCGGCGCCCGGCCAGACCACGGTGAAGTCGTCCACCGCGCGGCCGCCGAGACGCTCCAGCACCACCACCTGCACGATGTCGGCCCCGGCGACGCCCAGCGTGCGGGCCACCTGGCCCAGCGCGCCCGGCCGGTCCGGCAGGGTGACGCGAACCCGCAGCAACATCAAGCTCCCCTCGCGAACGGAAGAAGGCGTCCAGCATCCCAACACGGCGTTTCGCGATGGTTGCGACGCTGTGTCCCCCGAATCAAGATGCCGCTGACCAAATCAGGGCGCACGCAAATCAGAGCGCGCCCAGACCAAGGCGCGCCCGGACCAAGACAGGCCCAGACCGACGCGCGCCCGGACCAAGACAGGCCCGGACCAAGGTGCCACGGTCAGGTCGAGGCCCGACGGACGAGATGGGTGTCGAGCAGGATGTGCGGAACCACGTCGCGCCCGGCGATCAGGTCGATGAGCAGGGCGGCCATCCGGCGCCCGAGGTCCTCGACCGGCTGGTGCACGGTGGTCAGGGGCGGGTCGGTACGCCGGGCCACGTCAGCGTCCTCGAACCCGACCAGCGCCACATCCCGAGGCACCGAGCGCCCGGCCTCGCGCAACGCCCGCAGCGCACCGGCTGCCATCAGGTCGCTGGCCGCGAACACCGCGTCGACGTCCCCGGCCGAGGCCAGCAGTGCGCGCATGGCCGCGTACCCCCCGGTCTCCGTGAAGTCACTCACCTGGACCACCTCGGAAGCATGCGCGGGCAACGCGGCCCGATAGCCCGCGAGCCGGTCCCGGCCGACGGTCATGTCCTGCGGCCCGGCTATCGTGGCGACGCGCCGCGCACCCCGGCTGATCAGGTGCTCGACGGCCTGGCGAGCGCCGGCGACGTTGTCCACGTCGACGAAGGGCGCCGGCAGGGACGGCCGCCCGCCGAGCACGAACGGCATCCGCCGGGACCGGAGCAGCGCCGGCAGCGGGTCGTCGTCGTGCAGCGAGAGCAGCAGTACGCCGTCCACGTGCTGTTCGGTCAGGTGGTGCTCGACCCGCTGCCGCTGCGCCGGTGTGGCCGCCATGGCCAGCCAGAGCTGCAGCGACGTCTCCAGCAAGGTCTCGTTGATGCCGCGCAGCACCCCGGCGAAGAAGGGCTCGCCGAAGACGCGTTCCTGCGATTCCGAGACGACTAGCGCAACCGCATCGGTACGCTGAGTCACCAGCGACCGTGCGGCCCGGTTGGGTACGTAGCCGAGCTGATGGATGGCCGCTTCGACGGCCGCCCGGGCCCGCGGGCTGACCTGCGCCGATCCGTTGACGACGCGGCTGGCCGTGCCCCGGCCGACTCCGGCCAGCGCGGCCACCTCTTCGAGGGTCGGCCGGCCGGCGACCGTTCGTGACTGCCTGCTCACATGGGCATTATGATCTGCCGGGCGACCGAACGGCATAGGCTGGCGTCGTGATCTGCCGAGCCGGCCGGGAGAAGTCGTGATCTGCCGAGCGCGCCGGGAGAAGTCGTGATCTGCCGAGCCTGCCGGGAGAAGCGGCACGACGACTGCCGCGGCGGCTCGTGGTGCGACTGCCAGCACCGGCCGGTCGAGCCGGTTCCGCCGGTGACGGGGCCGCCCGGCTCATGACCGAGGTCCGGCGGCTGTGGCCCGATCAGAGTGGGCCACTCGACGATGACGCGCTGCGTGACTGCTATGCCTATCCTGCTGGGCGGACGCTTCGGGTGAACTTCGTGAGCAGCGTGGACGGCGCGGCCACGGTGGATGGCCGGTCGGGCGGGCTGGGCGGCCCGGGGGACAAACGGATCTTCGATCTGCTGCGGGCCGGATGCGACGCGCTGCTGGTGGGGGCAAATACGCTGCGTACGGAGGGGTACGACGCACTGCGCCCTGATCCGGAGTGGCGGAAGGCGAACGGACTCCCGGCGTACCCCATCATGTCGATCTTGTCTTCCTCTCTTGATCTCGACCCTGACCAGGCGGTCTTCGCCGAAGCGCCACAGCCACCGATCGTGTTCACCGTTCCGCGAGCCGCCGCGCGAACCGCCCCCGACGCCGTCACGCGAACCGCCCCGGAAGCCGCCACGCGAACCGCCCCGGACACCGCCACGCGAGCCCACCCAGCAGCCGCCACGCGAGCCCACCCGGCAGCCGACCCCGGAGCTGCCCCGGCCGACCTGGGCGCCGAGCTGATCGCCGTCAGCGACCTGGCCGGCGCCGTCGCCGCGCTTCGGCAGAGGGGCGCGGCGAACATCCTCTGCGAAGGCGGCCCGAGCTTGTTCGGCCAGCTCATCGCGGCCGACCTGGTCGACGAACTGTGCCTCACCATCTCCCCTCGGCTCGCGGGCGGCAATGCCGGCCGGATCGCGCACGGACCGCCCACCGAAGCGCGCGAGATGGCGCTGCGGCACGTCCTGACCGACGGGAACCAGCTTTTCCTGCGCTACGCACGGGAGCAACCGCTTGTGGACAAAGCTGTGGACGACCACTAGAAGTTGTGGAAAGTCGATGCCAACCGACGTGGGGTCCGTCGATTTGTCGTACGCCTGGTGCACCATGATCCCGTGCTGGACGACGACACCCCCTCAGGCGACCCGGTCGGCCGCGTGCTCGGCACCGCCGACGCGACCCCGCTGGAGTTCTGGACGGCGGTGACCCCGGGGAGCTACCTCCAGCTCGACGACGTGGTGGTGACCCGGCGCGAGCTGCCGGGACGCGAGCCGGTGACGATCGCCGGGGTGGTCACCCAGGTGCGGGCCCGGCACGAGGGCGCCCAGTTCGACTCGGACGTGTTCGCGATCGCCGACGGCACCCTGCCCGCCCTGGTCCAGGAGGCGGCCGAGATCACCACGACCCGGGTCGACCCCGAGTTCTACGTGCCGCCGCAGCCGGGGGCCGTGGTGCACCGGGCCGAGGGCGACGCGCGGGACGCCGCCCTGCACTTCGACCGGATGGAGCGGCGGATCCCGATGGGCACCGGCCGCGACGGCGTGCCGGTCTTCCTGAACGCGGACTTCCTCGACGGCACCCGCGGCGCCCACGTGTCGATCTCCGGCATCTCCGGCGTGGCCACCAAGACCAGCTTCGCGACGTTCCTGCTCTACTCGGTGTTCCGCTCGGGCCAGCTCGGGGCCGACGGCACCAACGCCAAGGCCCTGATCTTCAACGTCAAGGGCGAGGACCTGCTGTTCCTCGATCATCCGAACACGCGTCTGGACGAGCCGACCACGGCGGCGTACAAACTCCTCGACCTGCCGGCGATGGCCTTCCCGGACGTCCGGGTCTATGCCCCGCCGCGGGCCGGCGACTCCACCGGCACGCCCGACGTGACCAGCCGGATCACCGGGGTGGACGCGTTCTACTGGACGCTCGACGAGTTCTGCGCCGGCCGCCTGCTGCCCTACGTGTTCGCCGACGCCGACGACGAGCGCCAGCAATACACCATGGTCGTCCACTCGGTCACCGCCCACCTGCAGCGGCACGCGGTGCCGGCCGAGGGTGGGATCAGCATCGACGGCAAGCGCCTGGGCTCGTACGGCGACCTCGTCGACCACATCGTCGAGCAGCTGACCGACGACGAGACCCGGTCCACCTGGGCCGGCTCGGCGATCAACATGGGTACCGTCAACGCGTTCGCCCGCCGGCTGATCGGCAGCAAGCGCGACCTGGCCCGGCTCATCCGCGGCGACCTGGCCGCACGCCGCCCGCACGCGATCAAGACGGCCGAGAGCGCCCAGGTCACCGTGGTCGACCTGCACAATCTGCCCGACCGGGCGCAGCGCTTCGTGGTCGGTGTGACGCTCAAGACCGAGTTCGACGACAAGGAGAAGTCCGGCACCGGCAAGCCGCTGCTGTTCGTGGTGCTCGACGAGCTCAACAAATACGCGCCCCGCGAGGGCACCTCGCCGATCAAGGAGGTGCTGCTGGACATCGCCGAGCGCGGCCGCTCGCTGGGTGTGATCCTGATCGGCGCCCAGCAGACGGCCAGCGAGGTCGAGCGCCGGATCGTCACCAACTCGGCCATCCGGGTGGTCGGCCGGCTCGACCCGGCCGAGGCGTCCCGCCCGGAATACGGCTTCCTGCCTCCGGCCATGCGCCAGCGCGCGCTGCTGGCCCGGCCGGGCACGATGTTCGTCAACCAGCCCGACATCCCGGTCCCGCTGTGCGTGGAGTTCCCGTTCCCGGCCTGGGCGACCCGCTTCTCCGAGGCCGGCCCGCCGCCGGCCTCGTCGACGCGGTCGATCGTGCAGGGCGCCGACCCGTTCGCGGTGGTGGGCCGCGCCGGTGCCACCGACGACGACATCCCCTTCTAGTGCCCACCCGTTCGCGGTAGTGGGTGGCCGCGCCGGTGCGACCGGCGACGACATCCCCTGCAAGGTTGCTGAGATTAAGGTGGCCCGATGCGCATCCTCCACACGTCCGACTGGCACGTCGGCAAGGTCCTCAAGGGTCAGAACCGCGAGGAGGAGCACAAGCAGGTCCTCGCCGAGGTGATCGCGATCGCCGAGCGCGAGCAGCCCGACCTGGTGCTGGTCTCCGGCGACCTGTACGACACGGCCGCGCCCGCCCCGGCCTCGACCCGGCTGGTCACCCGCGCGCTGTCGGCCCTGCGCCGCACCGGGGCCGAGGTGGTCGCGATCGGCGGCAACCACGACAACGGCCCGGCGCTGGACGCGCTGCGCCCCTGGGCCGAGGCGGCCGGCATCACCGTCCGGGGCAGTGTGTCCGGCAACCCCGAGGATCTGCTGATCAAGGGCGACGGCTGGCAGCTGGTCGCGGTGCCGTTCCTGTCCCAGCGCTACGCGATCCGGGCCGCCGAGATGTACGAGCTGAGCGCGGCCGAGACGCAGCAGACGTACGCCGACCATCTCGCCCGCCTGATCGCCCACCTGAGCGCGTCGTTCGACCAGCCCGGCCTGGTCAACCTGCTGACCGCGCATCTGACCGTGGTCGGCGCGTCGACCGGTGGCGGCGAGCGGGAGGCGCACACCATCATGGGGTACGCCGTCCCGGCCACGATCTTCCCGACCAACGCGCATTACGTCGCCCTGGGCCACCTGCACCGCGCCCAGCAGGTGGTCGGCCCGGCGCCGGTGCGCTACTGCGGCAGCCCTCTGGCCATCGACTTCGGCGAGGAGGAGAACGTCTGCGGCGTCTCGATCGTGGACGTGTCGGCTGACAAGGCCGCCCGGGTCCGCGACGTGCCGGTCACGTCGGCCAAGGTGCTGCGTACGGTCAGAGGAACCTTGGAACAGTTGTCGAAGGTGAACCTTCCCGAGGCCTGGCTCCGTGTCTTCGTGCGCGAGACCCCACGGGCCGGCCTACGAGAGGACGTGCAGGAGTTGCTGCCGAACGCGCTCGAGGTGCGTATCGACCCCGACATGGTCCCCGACCGCAAGAACACGCAGGCCCAGCGGCAGGGCCGCACCCCGCGCCAGCTGTTCGGCGACTACCTGGACAGCCGTGGCACCGGTGAGGACGGCGTCCGCGAGCTGTTCGACGAGATCTACGACGAGGTTTCGTCATGAGGCCCTTGCGGCTCGACATGGCCGGGTTCACCGTGTTCCGCGACGAGACCACCGTCGACTTCACCGACGCCGACTACTTCGCCCTGGTCGGCCCGACCGGCTCGGGCAAGTCGACGGTGCTCGACGGCATCTGCTTCGCGCTGTACGGCACGGTCCCGCGCTGGGGCGGCGCCCGCGGCATCGTCAACGCCCTGTCCCCGTCGGCCACCGAGGCCCGGGTCCGGCTGGTCTTCGAGTCGGCCGGCGACCGCTACGTCGCCACCCGGGTGGTCCGCCGCGACGGCCGGGGCAACGTCAAGACCGCCGGGGCCGGCCTGCAGCTGATGCCGTCCGGCTTCGACGTGACCCGGCTCGACACCGGGATGAGCCTGGACGACCTGGGCGAGGTCCTGGCCGGCACCCCGGCCGAGATGGACAAGGCGGTGATCGACGCCGTCGGCCTGCCCTACGAGCAGTTCACCAGCTGCGTCGTGCTGCCGCAGGGCCAGTTCGCCGACTTCCTGCACGCCAAGCCGGCCACCCGCCAGCAGATCCTGGTCAACCTGCTCGGCCTGCACGTCTACGAGGAGGTGCAGCAGCGGGCGGCCGGGCGGGCGACCACGGCCGAGGCCAAGCTGGGCGCCATCGACCAGATGCTGGAGGGGCTGGTCGACGCCGACGACGAGGCGGTCGCCGCGGCCGAGGCCGAACTGATCCGGATGCGCGAGCTGGCCACGGCGGTCGAGGCCGCGGTGCCCGGCCTGCGCGAGACCCGGCAGCGCGAGGCCACCGCGGCCCAGACCCGGGACGCGCTGCGGGCCGAGGTCGAGATCTTGACCGGGGTACGCACTCCGTCCGGCAGCGCCGAGCTGGTCGCGGCCGTGGCCCAGGCCCGCGAGGCGGCGGCCGTGGCGGCCGACGAGGTGCGCGGGGCCGAGGAACGGGAAGAGAAGATCCGCGGCGAGCTGACCGCGGCCGGCGACCCGGGCTCGCTCAAGCTGCTGCTCGACCGGCACGCCGAGCTCGACCGGCTGGGCGGCCAGGCCGAATGGTTCGCCGGCGAGGTCGAGGTGGCCGAGGTCGAGTACAAGGACGCGGCGGCCGCGGCCGAGCTGGCCCAGCACGCCCACACCGGCGCGACCCAGCTGCTCGAACAGGCCCGGGCCGACTACACCGAGGCCCAGAAACTCGACCGGGCCGTCGCGCTCCGCGCCCATCTGCGGGCCGGCGACCACTGCCCGGTGTGCGAGCAGACGGTGGCCGACGTGCCCGCGATGCCCGAGGGGTCGGCGGTGCAGGCGGCCGAGGCGACCGGCAAGGCGGCCCGGGCCGCGGCCGAGGTGGCCGAGGCGGCGTGGAAGCAACGCGACGCCGTGGCCCGCAAGCTGGAAAGCAACCTGGAACGCAAGCGCGCCCAGCTCGAGCACCACATGACCCGCCTGGCCGAGGTGCGCGCCCTGCTGGCCGACAAGCCCGGTGTGGACGCGGTCGAGCAGCAGCTGGCCGAGCTCAACCGGCTGCAGAAGCACCTGCGGGAGGCGGGTGTGCGGGTCAAGGCCAGCCGGGAGGCGCAGCGCAAGGCGCAGCGGGCGGTCGTCGTGGCCGAGGAGCAGCAGCGGTCGGCGTGGCGCTCGTTCGACGCGACGCGGGACGCGGTGGCCCGGTTCGGACCGCCGCCGGCGGACCGCGACGACCTGGCGGCCGCTTGGTCGGCCCTCGTTGCCTGGGCCTCGACCGAGCGGACAAATCGGACAACGTCCTTGGGCTCGGCCGAGGATGCGGTTTCATCGGCGCGCGACGCTACCCGGTCCGCCTTCGACGCGGTCGCCGCGTTGTTCACGTCGGCCGGCGTTTCTTCTCCGCCGGGTGACGACTCCGTGCTGATCCGGGCCGCCGCCGTCGCCGCCGAGCGGGCCGCCGCCACCTGGCAGCGCCTGGTCGACCGGCGCACGCAGGCCCAAGATCTGACGTCGCAGCGGGCCGGCCTGGCCCTGCAGGTGCGGGTGGCCAAGTCGCTGGCCGGGCACCTGCGGGCCAACAACTTCGAGCGCTGGCTGCTCGAAGAGGCACTCGACCTGCTGGTCGACGGCGCCTCCGGGATCCTGCGCGAGCTGACCGGCGGACAATACGACCTGGTACACGAGAAGGGCGAGTTCTGGGTCGTCGACCACTTCGACGCCGACCTGCGCCGGGGCGTGCGCACGCTGTCCGGCGGCGAGACGTTCCAGGCGTCGCTGGCCCTCGCCCTCGCCCTGTCCGAGCAACTCGCGGGCATGTCGGCCACCGCCGCCAGCCTGGAGTCGATAGTGCTCGACGAGGGGTTCGGCACGCTCGACGCCGCCACCCTCGACGTGGTCGCGGCGACCTTGGAAAACTTGGCCGCGCGAGGCGACCGGATGGTCGGGGTCGTCACCCACGTGCACTCCCTGGCCGAGCGGGTGCCGGTCCGGTTCGAGGTGCACAAGGACGCGCGTACGGCGTACGTCGAAAGGGTCGGCCTTTGACCACGATGTACGTGGACACGTGGGACCCGTCCTACGGCGCCTCGTTCGAGGGCGACGGTGGCGGCGACGGTCCCGCGTCGCCCAGCACAGCCCAGGTCGAGACCCACCACGAGGTCCCCGACGACGAGTGGTCCCCGATCGACGCCGAGCGCGGCGCCCAGCGACCAGACGTCGTGCTGCTGGTCGACGGGGTGCGGCGCAACGACGCCCTGCTCTGGACCCGCGAAGACGACGGCACCTCGTACGCCGGGCTGGCCGCCTCGTACGGCGCCGGCGTGGTCCGCTGCGACCTGGCCAACGGAGTGGCCGAACTGCTGCCCGGCGCCCGGGTCGGCCGCGGCCTGTTCACCGCCAGCCCGTCCGCCACCGACGTCCGGGCCGGCTCGGTCAGCTACACGGTCCGCCGGGTCAGCGGCACCGGCGAGGTCAGCAAGCTCCCCGCGGCCGTCCAGGCGCCGCTGACCGAGCTGGAGATCGAGATCTCCGGCGCCGCCCGCGAGCCGGACGACCTCCTGGTGGTCGACGGGCCGCTCCGCAGCCGCCGCCAGCTCCCCCGCACCATCGGCTACGTCAAAACCCAGCAGCGCCAATACCTGTCGGCCCAGCTCACCGGCGTCGTGACCGCCCTGCGTCCGAGCCAGCGCACTCCCTTGTTCAAGCTCGGCTCGATCTGGGGCGCCTGGAGCTGGTACCTCCGCCTGCCCGGCAGCAGCGGAGCGCCGTGGGCCGGCATCGTCCGCCTCGAGTGCTCCCCCGACCTCACCGTCGAGCAGGCCGTCGACCTGGCCGACGTGTCCGCGGTGACGGTCCCGCGGTTCGCCTCGTCCGCCTACAAAGATCCGCGCGCCCCGCAAAATCTGATCCCGATCGCCGGCCTGGAACGCCGCCTCCGGGGCATGCTCGGCGACGCCCGCGTGCTGCACCGCGCCCTGACCTTGTCCACCGCTCTCACCCGCCGATGACCAACCCGCTGGTCGCGGCCCCATCGTCAACCGGACCGAGCCCCTGGGCGGGCGTCTGGATCGCCGAGGACATCGAGCAGATCGTCCACGGCGTCCAGTCCGGCAGCTGGATCGACGGCACCCTCGGCGCGGTCAGCGCCGGCCTGGACGCGCTGGCGTTCATCTCCGACCCCATCGGCGGCCTCCTGCAGTACGGCATCGCCTGGCTGATCGAACACGTCAGGCCGCTGTCGGAGGCGCTCGACTGGCTGGCCGGCGACCCTGCCCAGATCGCCGCCCACGCCCAGACCTGGCGCAACGTGGCCGGCAGCCTCCGCACCGACGCCGACGACCTCATCCGCGCGGCCCGCTTCCAGGTCAGCGAGTGGACGGGCGCGGCCGCCGACGCCTACCAGACCTGGGCCGACCGCAGGACGCAGACCTTGACCGCCCTGGCCCGCGCGGCCGACGGCATGGCCCTGATCACCGAGGGCGCGGGCCTGCTGATCGGCACCGTCCGGACAATGGTCCGCGACGCCGTCGCCACCGTCGTCTCCCGCCTGATCACCTACGCCGCCGAGCTGCTGGCCACGGCCGGCCTGGCCACTCCGGTGGTAGCCGAGCAGGTCACCACGTTGTGCGCCGCGTGGGGCGCGCGCATCGCCCACTGGCTCAAGTCCCTGATCGCCAGCCTCCGCAAACTCGGCGACGCCATGCACCGCCTCGCCGACAACATCCGCCGCCTCCACCAGTCCCGCGGCATGGACGACATGGGCCGCCGTGCTGATTGGCGCGGGGCCGGGGAACGCCCGCAGCCGCCGACCCGTCCGCCGAACAGCCATCTCGCCGCCGGCGACCCGATCTACCACCGCGAGGGCGCGACAGCGATCGGCTACGACGTCAGCACCATGCGCAATTTCGACGCGGTACGCCCGCTGCCCGGCTACCACGACGTCGTCGTACACGGTGAACCGAACGGGCTCTTCCGGCCGGGCTACACCGGCGCGGACGGGCACCACCACCCGGCCAACTTTACCCACCCCCAGCAGATCGCCGATGCCATCCGAAACGACCCGCATTACGATGGCGGACCAGTGCGGCTCGTGTCCTGCCATACCGGCCGCTCCGACGTCCCCGGCGTGGTACCGGCCGGTCAGCAGGTCGCCGATGCCCTCGGGGTCCCGGTGATGGCACCGACCAACGCTGTCGGTGTGCCGGGCCGTGGCCGGGGCACGTTCGAGCCGACGATTCGGGACGGTGGCACGTGGGTGACGTTCGAGCCGAGGAGCGGGCGATGAGGACAGCCGGGATGTTCGCCGAGCTCGGCCGGGTGAAGCAGGACGAGCCACAGCCGAGCATCACCGACCACGTGCTGGCGTCACCGCTGCCGGACGCGGACCGGGTGGTCGCCTATCTGCGTGCCGGCCATCGCCTGCTCGATTTCATGGATATCAGTGACGACGTCTTCGACCCGAGCCGGCAGGTGCTGGGCGGGCCGAGCGTGCTGACCGACGGCGACTGGATGTGGCGGGACGACCTCGCCTACTACGTCGAGTGGCATCAGGTCACGCCGCCGCCCGAGCTGCTCGAGCTGATCCGCCGCCGCCACTACATCATGCCGATCGTGGCCGACGACGTTCTCGATGCCCTGGTCGAGCCGGCCGTCCGCCTCATGTCCTGAGGCGGTGAGCTCGACGAACGAGATACCACCGGTCAGGGCCTTGGAAGCCGTCGAGGGCGCGTACCTCAAAGCGATCGCCGAGGCGACGCCGGTCGGGGTGCGTGAGCGGCTGGGGATGACGGCCGCCGCGGTCGGTGACGGGACTGTTCTGGCTCTGCGCGACGACGGCCACGCGTTGTTCAACCGGGCGTCGGGGTTCGGGGAGCCGGTCACCGAAGAGGTTCTGGATCGGATCATCGAGGTGTTCCGGGCGGCCGGTGCGTCGAGTGCCACGCTCAAGTTCGCGCCGTCGGTGGTGCCGGCGGGGCTGGGGGCGGCGCGCGGGCTGACGCCGCAACCGGCGACGGTCAAGGTGGTGCGGGCGGCGGGCCGCGTGCCCGGAGCGCCGACGGGTCTGCGCGTCGGCCCGGTCTCGGCCGAGGACGAGGAGCGGTGGCTGCGGGTGGTGCTGGACCCGTTCGACGAACCGCCGCCGCTGCTGGGTGACGTGCTCGGCGCCACCTTCCGGCATCGGGGCAGCCGCCGGTTCGGGGCGTGGGACGGCGACGAGCTGGTCGCCTGCGGGGTGCTGTTCGTGGACGGCCCGACCGGTGTGCTGAAGAGCGGCGCCACGATCGCCTCGCGCCGGTCCCGAGGGGCGCAGTCGGCGTTGATCGCGGCCCGGGTGGCCGCCGCCGCGGAGGCCGGTTGCCGCTGGGTGGTGTCGGAGACGGCCGCGCCGGAGCCGGGCCGGCGGGTCACGTCGCTGGACAATCTGCTCCGGGCCGGGTTCGTCCACGCCTACGACTACGTGAACCTGCGCTGGGAACGCTGACTGGTGGATCAGCCCAATGCGAGGCGAGGCCCCGAAGGGCAGCGCGCCTAAGGCGTGTTTCATGACCCGGCCACGCCGCGGCCTCGGCCGGGTCGTGAAACACACTAGGCGAGGCGGGCCAGGTCGTCGCCCTGGTAGACGATGATCACCTGGTCCTCGGCGCCGGCGGCGGTCAGGGACTGACGGCGCAGGGAGAGGCGGCCGATCACCGGGTGGTCGAATTCCTTGCGTTCGTCGCGGGTCGGGCGCACGTCGTGGCGTTCCCACAGGTGGCGGAAGTCGTCGTTCGGTGAGAGCTCGTCGACCAGCGCCACCACGCGGGGGTCGCGGAGGTCCGCCTCGGCCCGCAGGGCCGCCGCCGTCTGGGCCGCGACCGTCGGCCAGTCGGGGAACAACGTGCGAACCGCCGGGTCGAGGAACATGTCGCGCACCAGGTTGCGCCCGGGCCCGTAGATCGGCGCCAGGGCCATCGCGACCTTGTTGGCGGCCACCACGTCGAAACGGCGGTTCCGCACGTACGCGGCGCTGGCCGGCCACGAGTCGAGCAGCTGCTGCAGGTCGACCGGGGCGACGCCGGCCGGAGCGGAGGGGGGCTCGGCCAGGCGGAAGAGGTGCGCGGTCTCGTCCGGGTCCAGGTGCAGGGCCCGGGCCAGCGCGGCGAGCACCTGCGCCGACGGATTGCGGTCGACGCCCTGTTCCAGCCGGGTCAGGTAGGGCTCACTGAGCCCGGCCAGCCCGGCCAGCTCATCCCGGCGCAGCCCGGTGACCCGTCGCCGGCCACGCGAGCCGGCGTCCGGCGGCTGGACGCGGCCGCGCCGGGCCTTGAGGAAGTCGCCGAGCAGGGTCATCGCCCGAAGGGTAACCCCGCGGGGGTTCTGGTTGCCTCCGGGCGGCGGGCGCACGGTGGAGCCATGAAGACATGGTTCATCACCGGCGCCTCCCGCGGCTTCGGCCGCCTCTGGGCCGAGGCCGCCCGGAAACGCGGCGACCGGGTCGCCGCCACCGCCCGCTCCATCGAGACGCTCCCGGCGCCTTCCGACGACTTTCTGCCGCTGCGGCTGGATGTGACCGACCGGGCGGCGGTCCAGGCGGCCGTCGAGCGGGCCGCCACCCGTTTCGGCGGGCTGGACGTGGTGGTCAACAACGCCGGGTACGGGTTGTTCGGGATGCTCGAGGAGGTCACCGAGGAGCAGGCCCGGGCTCAGCTCGACACCAACTTCTTCGGCGCGCTCTGGGTCACTCAGGCCGCGCTGCCGTTCCTGCGGGCCCGGCCGGGTGGCCACCTGCTTCAGGTGTCGAGCATCGGTGGCCTGGTCGGCTTCCCGACGCTGAGCCTCTACAACGCCTCGAAGTGGGCGCTGGAGGGGATGAGTGAGGCGCTGGCCCAGGAGGTCGGGCCGCTCGGCGTCCGGGTGACGATCGTCGAGCCGGGACCGTACGGCACCGACTGGTCGGGGTCGTCGGCCGTGCACACCGAGCCGATCGCCGCGTACGAGCCGATCCGCGCCGCCCGCCGCGCCGGCGCCACCGCCCGGGCACCGCGTGATCCGGCGCTGACCAGCGACGTCATCCTCGAGCTGGTGGATGCCGAGGAGCCGCCGCTGCGCCTGTTCCTGGGCGATTACCCGTACCCGATCGCCGCGGGGGCCTATCAGGAGCGGCTGCGGACCTGGGACGCCTGGCGCGCCCTGTCGACTCGGGCGTAGGGTAATTCATCACGCGATGAGTTCGGGAGGCGGCGATGGCGGGCGGCGTACGCAAGGTCTGGCTCCAGCTTTTGAAGAACACCCTCAACCGGGGTACGAAGCGGCTGGCCCGGGTCGGGATCGGGCCGTTCTCGCTGGTGCGACACGTGGGGCGCAAAACCGGCCGGGTGTACGAGACGCCACTCATGCTGGCCCGCGCCGGCGACGACTTCGTGGCCGAGCTGACCTACGGCCCCGACGTCTCCTGGTATCGCAACGTGATCGCGGCCGGCGGCTGTGTCGTGGTCGACGGCGGCCGCGAACACGAGATCATCCGGATCGAGGACTATCCCACCGCGGCCGGCATGCGCGCCTTCGGCTATCCGGCCGCGGCCGTGCTCAAGCTGCTCCGGCGTACGGAGTTCCGGCTGCTCAGTCCTCGTCCAGCTCCGGGTCCCGGGGCGTCGGACGCAGCCTGACCTGGGTGATCGCCCGGCCCGTGACCTCGACCACCTCGGCCGTGAACTCCGGCCGGTCGACCACCTCGCCGGGCGCGGTGGGGATGTGGCCGAGCGCCGCCAGCACCAGGCCGGCGATCGTGGTGTAGTCGGCGTCCTCGTGCGACTCGCCCTCGAAACCGAGGTCGGGCAGGTCGTGGATGGGGAACGATCCGGGCATGAGCAGGGCGCCGTCGTCCTCGCGGACCACCGCTTCGACATCGCGGTCGGTCTCGTCGTAGATCTCCCCGACGATCTCCTCGACCAGGTCCTCCATCGTGATGATGCCGTCGATGGCGCCGCGCTCGTCGACCACCATGGCCAGCTGCTGGCGTTCCACCCGGAGCTGGCGCAGCGCGTCGGAGACCCGCAGCGTCTCGGGCAGGAAGAGGCCGGGGCGGGCCAGCTCGTCCACCGGGCCGGTGGCCGCCACCAGGTCGCGCAGGTGCACCACGCCGATCACGTCGTCCAGGCCGGCCGGACCGACCACCGGCGCCCGCGAGTGGCCGCTGTCCATCAGCAGCTTGAGCGCCTCGCCGGCGGGCGAGCCGGTGGGCAGGCTGAGCACGTCGCGGCGGGGCACCAGGATCTCCCGCAGGATCCGGTCGGCGATCTCGAAGGCGCCGCTGATGATGGTCCGCTGCTCGGCCGAGAACTCCTGCTGGGCGGCGACCATGTCGCGGATCTCCTCGGTGCTGACCTCCTCGCGTTTGGCGTTCGGGTCGCCGCCGGCCAGCCGGACCACGACGTCGGTGGTGACACCGAGCAGCCACACGATCGGGCGGGAGATGGCCGACATGACGTCCAGCGGGCGGGCCACCAGCATCGCCCAGCCCTCGGCCCGCTGCATCGCGATCCGTTTCGGCGCCAGCTCGCCGAGCACCAGCGTGACGAAGGTCAGCGCGATGGTGACCAGCACGATCGCGGTCGGCGGGGCGGCCGCGCCGAGGAAGCCGAGCGGCTTGACCAGCGGCTTGGAGAGCGAGACGGCGGCCGCCGCCGACGCCAGGAAGCCGGCCAGCGTGATGCCGATCTGGATGGTGGCCAGGAACCGGTTGGGGTCACGGGAGAGCCGGGCCAGCACCCGGCCGCGCCGGGACTGTTTCTCCAGCCGCTGCACCTGGCTTTCGCGGAGCTGGACGAGCGCCATCTCGCTGCCCGAGAAGGCGGCGTTGACCAGCACCAGAACGAGAACAAGGACGATCTCGCCGCCTGTTCCACCCATGTCAGCAGCACACCCTCAGGCTCGAATGGGAAGGATCACGAAGGGCACACGCTACCGAAAGGTCGGTCAGAAGCGGGCGAAGGACCGCACGGGCATGCGCGGGCCGAACTTCGGGGCGCCGATGCCGCCGGAGGCGAGCAGGTCGCAGACCCGGGCGCGGTGGCCACGGAACGGTTCGAGCAGCTCGATCATCCGTTGGTCGGTGCCGCGGGCCTCACCGGCCAGCGCCCAGGCGACCGTGTTGGGGATGTGGTAGTCGCCGACGCTGACCGCGTCCGCGTCGCCGTAGGTGGTGCGTACCGTCTCGGCCGCGGTCCAGACCCCGATGCCGGGCAGGGCGGTCAGGCGGCGGGTGGCCTCGGCGCTGTCCGCGCACGCTTCCAGCCGCGCGGCGACCGCGGCCACGCGCAGCAGGGCCTGGGTCCGCCGCTGCTCCACGCCGAACGGGTGGAACACCCAGTACGGCGTGGCCGCCACCGCGGCCGGGTCGGGTGGGAGGGTCAGGCCGCCCGGTCCGGGGGCGGGCTCGCCGAAGTGCCGGATCGTCGCCCGGTAGGCCCGGTGCGCCTCCTTGCCGGTGACCTTCTGCTCCAGGACGGCCCGGAGCACCCGGTGGAAGAGCAGGTTGCTGGCGGGCATGCGTACCCCCGCGAAGGTCTTGGCCAGCCGGGCGATAAGCGGGTGCCGCGCCGCCATGGCCGGCCAGTCCTCCACCTCGTCGCGCAGCCCGGCGATCGCGTCGGCGTGGTCGATCAGCCAGGCCGCGCCCGGCCCGTGGCCGGTCGCGACGATCTCGGTGCCGGTGCGGGCCAGGTGCAGGGTCGCGCTTCCTTGGGGGGTACGCGCGGCCAGCCAGAAGTCGTTGCCGTCGAGCCGCGCACACGGGTCACCCTTGGTCGCGATCAGCGACCCCACCGTGCCGGCCAGGTGATAGCGCTCGGGCAGGGCCAGCCGCCGGGTCACCTCCACACTCACCGATCCACTCTCCCACAACCGACGCGCTGCCCGGACATGCCGATGGCCCTGACTGCGCTCCCAGTCAGGGCCATCGGAGGCGACGGCGAACACCCGAGTAGGTCCGCGTCGCCGGTGCCGGAGCTGCGTGCTCGACCCGATCGTGGTCCCGCGCCTCCTTTCGTCAGCCGTTTCCGTGTCCGGGCCGACTGCCGCGGGTGCCGTCCTCAGGGGGGTGGACGGCGGTTTCCGGATTTCCGACGGGGGGTCCCGGCGGCGGTGGGCGGGGCTTGCTCAAGGCCCATGCCCGGCCGCCAGGGTTCGGAGTCCCGGAGTTCGCGACAGCGCTCCGCGTGTTCAGTTGTGACGGGGTACGGCCTCAGCCGCGCCGGCGGCCGTTCTGCTGCTGCTGCTGACCCTGCTGCTGCTGGTCACCGGCCTGCTGGTCCTGGCCGTCCTGCTGGTCGCCACCCTGCTGCTGGTCGCCGGCCTGCTGGCCGCCCTGCTGCTGGTCGCCACCCTGCTGCTGGCCACCTTGCTGCTGGCCACCCTGCTGCTGGTCGCCACCGTTGCCGCCACCGTTGCCGACCTCGAGGCGGAAGGAGTCGAAGCCGGGGGTCTGGTTGGCGCGCTGCATCATCGGGATGCGGTGCGAACCGTCACCGAGCCACGAGGAGCACTGCTGGGTGCCGGCGGTCTTCAGACCCGGGACGTTGATGTCCACGGTGTCCGGGGTCGCGCTGCCCTTGCTGTCCTCGGTCGCCACGAAGAAGTCCGGCGCCGGGGCCGGGTCGGGGGCGGCGTTGGTGCTCTGCAGGACGCGGCACGCGGTGTGGAAGTGACCACGGACGATGCCGTTCTGCAGGATCGAGCTCTCCACGTAGTAGCCACCCTGGCCGGCCGCGAGGAACCGGTCCCGGATGATGTTCCGGGTGCTCACCTTGATGGTGAACGCCTCACCCACGTTGACCTGGTCGGGGTGCTCGGTGATGAGCAGCGTCGGGTTGTTCTGCTCGGTACCGACCTCACCGAACTCGGTGGTGACGCAGCGGTTGCCGTTCTGGAATCCGTCGTGCTCCTGGAGCTGGCTCTTGCTGCAGTCCCGGGCCAGGATGTCGAGGCCGGCCCCGGGGGGCGGGGTCTGTGCGCCGCCGTTGTTCTGACCGCCGCCGGTCTGGCCGCCGCCGGTCTGACCGCCACCGTTCTGGCCGCCACCGGCGTTGGTGTTGCCGCTCTGGCTCGGCTGGGGCTTGCCGCCACCGGTGTTGTTACCGGCGTTCTGCATGACCCACCGACGGCACCGGTCGCGCAGCGTCTGCGTGCTCGGCACGTCGCTGGCGCCGTCGTCGGAGTGCTGGGTCACCTTGCCCTGCTTGTAGGTGCCCTTCTTGGTCTCCGAGGAGAGCTTCGACGAGCGCGGGGCCTGGATCCGGTCACACGCGGCCAGCGCGCGGTCGGTAGACCGCTTGGTTGACGCGTCCGACACCTGTGTGACAGTGACAATCGCACCGAACGCCACGATGGTGGCGGCCGCGGCGATGAGGCGCCGCTTGCCGGTGAGCCACTTCGGGCCCTTGGTTGCGCGCCGGTACTGAGACCTTCGCATCTGAGGAACACCTTTCTTGAACACACGTGGCGGCGGTGGGTGCCGGCCGAGGGGGTGATACGTACGGCCTGGTCGGCTGGCCAGGTCGGTTCGCTGACGCTCCTACCGGGCTCGGAGGATGCGCATCGTGGTGATGACACCGGCGACGAGGGCCGCCGCCAGGACCATGAGGATCACTGAGGTGTTGATGCCGGTGACGCCTCCGGATCCGGACGCGGCCGCCAGCATCTGCTGGTCCACCGGAACCGGGCCCTTCGCTGCCGCCGGCGGAGCCGCCGTCGGCAACGCGCCGTACTGAACGAGCCCGCTGCTCTCCAGCAGGGTCATGTGGGTCATGACGAACTGGTTGGTCTCTTGCGCCAGCTTCCGGACCGAGTCGTTACGCGTGCTCGCCCGGATCGTCGCGATGGCGGGGAAGATCTTCCCGTGGGCCGCCCGCAGGCGGTCGATGTAGATCTGGTCGAACGTGGTGTTGTTCGCCGCCGCCATCTCGTCGATCCAGCCCTGCTGCTCGTCCGAGGGACGGGCCGGCAGCGCCACACCGAGCTGCTTGGCCACCTTGACGTCGGCCTTGTCCAGCGTCACGTGCTGAGCGCCGATGGACTTGCCGACCGCCTGGATCCGTGGGTCCTTGGACTTCGTCTGCGCCATGTTGCTGGCCGGGATCTCCCAGAGCCCGGCCATCCGAACCTTCACCAGGAAGTCCCGGTCGGCCGCCGATACCTCACCATTACCGGTTTCCGGCTGGTTGCTGCTCGACGGGATCGGAACCGGCACGTCCGCGGCCTGTGCCGCGACGGGTACCGACAGTAGCGTCAGAACCATCGCCGAAATGCTTACGAGCCAGCGGGAGAACCGGCGCGGCAAGCGAGCGGCAATCATCTGAAGAAACACCTCCGACAAAGAATCCGGTAAGAACCGTAGAAGCGTTGATCGGTGATTCGCAATGCCGTCGAGCGGAAATGCGGAACACTTAGGAACGGCCTAAAAAAGATTTATGGGAGCGGTGTTGAACCCTCGGGCATCATCCGTTCGGACGATGCCCGATTGTCACGCTCAGTAGCTGTAGTCGGATCCAGCGCCGCCGGCGGCGTCACCCTTGTCGTCCGAGGACGGCGGCGCGACGGGCTTGGAGACGGGCGGGAGGCAGGTCAGGTTCTTCTTGCCGGTCGGCTCGATGACGAACCACTTACCGCCGACGTTCTGGCCCTTCCACTGACCGGCCTTCTTGTCGCCGATGTAGGTGTAGACCGGCCACTTGTCGATCGTGATCTGCTTGCTGCCGTCCTTGCGGGTGACCGTGCCGACCAGCTTGGCGTCGACGCCCTTGAGCTCCGGCTTCCCGTCGGTCAGGGCCGGGGGCCAGACCTTGGCGCAGTCGCCCTCGCAGTTGGTGGCCGCCTCCGGCTTGTTCTTGTCACCGTCGAAGCGGTAGAGAACGAAGCCCTCCTGGTTCACCACGACCTTGCCCATGCGCTTGACCGTGGTCCCGGTCAGCTCGCTGGTGACGTCGTCGCCGCTCAGCTTGCCGGCCTTGTCGGCGGTCGACGTCGGGTCCGCGGTCGGCTCACCCGTCGGTTCGCCCGTGGGCTCACCGGTCGGCTCTCCGGTCGGCTCCGGCGTGGTGTCCACCGCGTTGGCCGCGGGGGCGACGCCACCACTACCGTCGGTGGCCGACGAGTTGTAACCGGCCGGGGCGCAGCCAGGGAGCGTGAGCGCCGCGGTGATCGCAGCGCCGACGACCATCAACTTTCGCTTCTCCGGTGTCACTTCGGGTCCTCCACCGTCTGAGTTTCCGTCTGCCTTTTCCGCGCAGTAGTACGCGGGCAGCGCGCGAGCGGTTGAACGGGAAGCGGCTCAATTTTCCTTGTTTTTTGTTTGAACCGTCCGGCGCCGTGATCCGTATGTATGGGACTCGGCCGGCCGGAAATACGACGAGGCCCGGCCGTGATCACGGCCGGGCCTCGCTGAATCGCTGTGGGTTACGGAGTGGTCACCAGGGTCGGCGAACTGCCGCTGGCGGTCACTTCCTGCACCTGGAGATGCGCGATCTTCTCCTTGGGCAGCGCGGTCACCGCGGACATCACCAGCGGCTCCGGACGCTGGGCGGTACCCCAGCCCTTCTCGCCCACCGTCCAGCTGGAGAGCACCTCGGTGCCGCCGTCGGTCCGGATCGCGACCAGCCGGCACGTCTTCGGCCCCTTGATGTTGGACACCGCGAACTGCACCTGGGTGCCCAGGTCCTTGGTCTCGAGCCCGGCGTCGAGCCGGACGCCGGTCCGGGAGTCGGTGCCGCCGACCCGCTCGCCGGCCAGTTCGGTGCCACCGATACCGGTGCCACTGTTGTTCGGTGGAAGCGGGTCGAGCTGGGTCGGGCCGCCGGCCGCCTGCGGGCTCTGCGGTGACTCCGGCGCCAACCAGCGGGCCCCGGCGAACAGGGCCCCGACCGAGAGCATGGCGAAGATGACCACCGCCGCGGCCAGCGAGTAGAGCCGCCGGCTGTTGGCCCGCCGTCGCTCGCCGCTGACCGTACGGATCATCTTCTTGAGGACGAGGCCGTCCTTGCGGGACTCCTCGGTGGCCACCAGCGCGTCCGCGTCGACATCGGCCAGTATGTCGGCGACCTGGAGAAACGACTCCAGCTCGACGGCGCAGGCCGGGCAGTCGATGAGATGGTCCTCGAACCGGCCGGCGTCGTGCTCGTCGAGGATCCCGAGCGCGTACGCCGCCACATCGAAGTGCTGTTCCTGCGTCATTCCGTCACCCCCCGCTGCTGCAGGGCCGTACGCAGAGCCCGCAGAGCGTAGTACACACGTGACTTGGCCGTACCCAACGGCAGACCAAGCACCTCCGCCGCTTCCGGAACCGTCCGGCCGCGGAAATACGTCTCGACGAGGATCTCCCGATGCGACTGGCTGAGCGTCTTCAGCGCGTCGGTGACCGTCATCAGTTGCAGCACCCGATCGGTGTCGTCCGCGGTGCTGGGAAAACTCTCCAGCTCGCGGTCGTACGTCTCCGGGGGGCGGGCGCTGGTGCTGCGGTGATCGTCGATCGCGATCCGCCGCGCCACCGTGACCAGCCAGGGCCGCAGCGACTGCTGCCCCTGAGCGCCGAGCCGGTGTGCGTTGCGCCAGGCTCGCAGCAGGGTCTCCTGCACGATGTCCTCGGCACGCTGCCGGTCGCCGCCGGTGAGCCGCAGCACGAACATCAGAAGCGGGCCCGCATGCTCCTCGTAGAGCATCTTGACCAGCGTGTCCTCATGATCCGTGCCGGCTGCCGAACCGTGTCGCGGGGCCTGTCGGGGAATCACCGCACCATCATTCTCCGCACCGCCGCCTCCGTCGAGAGCCTGCCACCGACCACCGGAACCTCGTCCCGTCATGCCGTGCACCTCGCCCGGTGCACGTCGCTCCATGACTGACGCATGCATCGATTCCTCCTGCCGGTGCCAACCCCGTCACCCTCATTACGGGTGCGGTGCCCAGCGGGGATCAACGCGGACGCAAGAATTTCTAAAGGTTCCGCAGTAGCGACGAACAACGTTCCTCCGGGGGGCGGAAGTCTGGGCCATGAATGACGACAAATCATCCATCTGCACCGATATGCGCGGTGGGGCAGGCGAATCTTACTCACTTCTGCGCGCCCGGCGTTAGCTGAGTACCTCAGCGTTGCCACGGCGTCGCACTGCGCTGCACCACACCCGGGGCGACGGGAACGGGCGTGCCCGACGGTAGCGGAGCCTCGGCGATCTGCCCACCGCCGGGACCCGCGACAACTCACCCGGTGTGCGACTTTCGGCCGGTCGGAGCCCATCGAGGCCGAATCGGTGAGCCGGGGCCATTGCGGCACGCCCCCGGTCCTTCACTAAGCTCACGGTGATCAGAAGAGATCGTTGCGTGAGGGAGGTGCACCGATGACGAACAGCAGCCCGGTGTCCTCGAGTGCCTACGAGTACCTCGACACCGTCGGGGCCGACGAGCAGGCGCGGCTGGCCGCCGTCCGACGCTACCGCCTGGTCGATCAGCCGGTCGAGGACGCGTACGACCGCATCGCGTTCGTGGCCGGCGCGATCTTCGACACCCCGATCGCCACGGTGTCGCTGGTCGAACAGGACCGGGTCTGGCTGGCGGCGTGCACCGGTCTGGTCGGCGTCCGCCAGGTCGGCAACGAGCCGGGCCTGTGCGCGTCGGTGGTCCAGCGGGACGGCGTCTATGTGATCAACAACGCGGCCGTCGATCCGCGTACGCTCGACCATCCGCTGGTCCGCGGCGAGCTCGGCCTGCGCTTCTACGCCGCCGCGCCGATCAAGACCCACGACGGGTACCGCCTGGGCACGGTCAACGTCATCGACAACCGGCCGCGCGACGCCACCCCGCGGCAGCTGCGCGCCCTCGAGCACCTGGCCCAGATGGTCTCCGACGAGCTCGAACTGCGCCTCATGGTGATCCGCAGCGCCGCCGCCGAGCAGCGCATGCGCCAAACCGTCAACTAGGTCCCGTCACGCGCAACGGCACAACCCGGTGGTAGTCCTGGGCTACCACCGGGCCTTTGAAGCGCGACCGCTCACGCACGCGCAACGAGCGGATGCCGCCCAGGACTACCACTGGGCCTTTGAAGCACGACCGCTCACGCACGTGGAGCGAAGCGACCTCGGCGGGAGCAGCGGTCTGCACCACCCACCCGGCTACGACATGGATCTGCCTTGCGTAGATTTCCGGGGTTGCGGGTAAGCGTCGGTCCCATGCGGACACCACGAAGGGTCGCGGTCGTCGCCCACGCGCGCAAGACGCTCGACGGCGGCCTCGACGAACTGCGCCGGCGGATCACCGATCACGACGTCGACGAACTGCTCTGGTACGAGGTGCCGAAGAGCAAGAAGGCCCCCAAACGGGTACGCGAAGCGCTGAAGAAGAAGCCCGACCTGCTCGTCGTCTGGGGTGGCGACGGCATGGTGCAGCGGACCATCGACGTGGTGGCGGGCTCCTCGACGCCGCTCGCGATCATTCCGGCCGGCACCGGCAACCTGTTCGCCACCAACCTCGGCGTGCCGCCCGACCTGGCCGGCGCGGTCGAGGTCGCGTTCACCGGCGAACGCCGCCGGGTCGACCTGGGCAAACTGAACGGCGAACACTTCGCGGTGATGGCCGGCATCGGCTTCGACGGCGCGATGATCCGGGACGCCGACCGCAACCTGAAGGATCGGCTGGGCAAGCTCGCGTACGTCTGGACCGGCCTGCGCCACGTCAACGGCGAAGCCCCGCGGGCCAAGGTGACAATCGACGGCAACCCGTGGTTCGACGACGAGGCGTCCTGCGTCCTGATCGGCAACGTCGGCACGATCACCGGCGGCATCCACGCCTTCGACGACGCCAAACCGGACGACGGCTGGCTCGACGTCGGCGTGGCGACCGCCCAGGGCGCGCTGGAGTGGGCGCGGGCGCTGGGCACGATGGCGGTCGGCCGCTCCGACTCGTCACCGTTCGTCCGGATGACCCGGGCCCGCAAGGTCGACATCACCCTGGCCGGCAAACTCGAGTACGAGCTGGACGGCGGCGCCCGCGACAAGGCGAAGCACCTGACCGCCAAGGTCGTACCCCACGCCGTGAAGATCTGTGTCCCTGGCCAGCGCGAGCCTCGATCGGCGGAAGCGGGCTGAGGTTGTCGCGGTCGGACGAACCGTGGCCCCGGTCAACGCCCGTAGAGTGACGCGATGAAGCGCGCCGAACAACGCCGCCGCACCGAGGCCCGCATCCTGGCCGCCGCCCGCCACCTGTTCGCCGCCGTCGGCTACGACCGCACCACGATCCGCGCCGTGGCCGCCGCCGCCGAGGTCGACGCCGGCCTGGTCATGCACTATTTCGGCAGCAAGGACGCCCTCTTCGCGCAGGCCACGGCCGAGACCGCGACCGGCGCGACCGGTGCGACTGGCGCGGCCGAGGGCGGCGCTACCGAGAGCGAGGCCGGCGCTACCGACACGGCCGAGAGCGGGGCCGACGCGATGACCCGGCCACCGACCACCGCCGAGGTCCCACCCGGCACCCCCGCCGCCGACGTCCTCCTCGCGTCCCTGGCCGAGCGCCTGGTCGACGAACCCGAGGCGTCGCTGGCCGTGCTCCGCTCGATGCTCACCAACGCCGACGCCGCCGGCCGCTACCGGGCGATGGCCGAGGCCCAGCTGAGCCCGATCACCGCCGCGATCCCGGCGCCCGACGCCGACCTCCGCTCAGCCGTCCTGAGCGCCATCGTCCACGGCGTCATCATCGAGCGCTATCTGCTCAAACTCGGTCCCTTGGCCGATGCCGACCCCGAGCGGATCATCGACCTGCTCCGCCCGTGCTTTCACACGCTCGCCGCGACCGAGCCCCGATGACCTGCGGATCCTGCGCCCGCGGCACGTCTCACCCCGGTGCGCCTCATCCCCGGAGCGGAGCGGGAATCGCGATGCGCTGCGGCGGCCTGTCCGCGTTGTCTTCCGGGCGGCCGGCTCAGAGCTCGGCACCTGCGGACGGTGTCAAGAAAGCGACAGGTGAAGCGTACCGATGCGGGGTCTTTATGGTCTTTTAAGACCATCAATCCCCTGGAAAACGGCGCGGTCAGACCGCACACTGACTCGAAAGGCGCTACGCATCTCGAGGGGGTCCGCGATGTCGCTCCACCAGAGTTCGGCACTGAGCTTGGCTTCCCTGATCACCGCCGCGACCGTCCTGGTCGTCGGCTACCGCGCCGGCCGCACGCACGCGGCCTGGCGGGAACACCGCGACGTGAAGCGCGCGGTGAAAGCCACCCGCCGCACGGCCTGGCGGCACACCGTCGTGCTGACCATGGGCACCGCCGCCCTCGTGGTCACCCTGGCCGCAGCCATCTTCTGACTCTTCAACCCGGTGTACGCCAGGCCTTCGACGACCTGGCGCTGTGCGATCACGAAGACGATCAGCACCGGGATCGCTGTCATCGACGCCGCTGACAGCCGCACGTTCCACAGCGGACCGTGACGCGCCGATGAAGACGATCGGCCCCAGGCAGAGATTCCAGCCGCGCAGAATGGTGAAGATGGCCACCGCGCCCAGGACCGGGCGGGCCAGGGGCAGCGCGATGCGACGAAAGATGGCCGCTTCCTCCAGCCCGCCCGGCAGCGTGATGAAGTGGCCAGCACGAGAATCGGCACCAGGCTCAGCGGTCGGCGGGTGTCGACCGCAGGGTGGGTCGCGCTTATCGGCGGCCCGCCCCTCCCCCGACGGGCGCTTCATACTGCCCTCAAGAGCCGTACAGGGCACGGATTCCCACCCCGGCACGGGGTGGGGCGTCACCGTGGCGAACTCGCCAACTATCCACGGCCCGCCCGTTCACCCGGCCGCCCGCAACGCCGCGGCCACCACCCGGTCGAAGTCGTCCTCCTCCGAGGCGGCGATCAGATGACCCGACCCGACCAGCATCAGCGCCATCGACGCGACGTCGGCGTCCGCCGCGATCCGGCCGGCCCGCTGCTCCTCGGTCAGGTACGCGATGATCATCTGCATGGCGTCGGCGGCCATCGGGATGCCGGTCAGGCCGGCGGCCCGGAGCCGGCTCCGTAGTTCGTCGCGGGCGATGATCAGGCTCAGCATCGCGCCCGCCACCGATCCGAAGATGTCGCGCAGCGCGGCGGCCAGGTTGCCCTCGACGGTGCCCTGCCCGGCCTGTTCGAGCAGGGCGGCGCGGCGGGTGGCCAGGCCGGCGATGCGGTCGAGGACGAGTTCGGCCAGGAAGGCGTCGAAGTCGGCGAAGTGCCGGTGCAGCACTCCTTTGGCCACGCCGGCCTCGGTGGTGACGGCCCGGCTGGTCAGGGCGTTCACGCCGGCGCGGCGGAGGACCCGCTCGGCCGCGCCGAACAGATGCTCCCGTACGTCTCGGATGGCGACTCCGGTCGGCATGGCCGCACCCTCCCTCTGGCTTGAGTGGGCGCGTGCCCACTAGAGTGGGCGCATGCCCACCCTACCGCCGCACGAGCACCGTGACGTGGCCGAGTCTTTCGGGTCGACGGCCGAGCAGTACGACCGGGCCCGCCCCGACTACCCGACCGACATGATCAACCGCATCGTCGACGCCGCCACGCCTGGGCTCCGCCTTCTCGACGTGGGCATCGGCACCGGTATCGCGGCCCGGCAGTACCGGGCGGCCGGCTGCACCGTGCTCGGCGTCGAGCCCGACGAGCGGATGGCCGAGCTGGCCCGGGCCGGCGGCACCGAGGTCGAAGTGGCCCGGTTCGAGGAGTGGGAAACGGGCGGCCGGGTCTTCGACGCGGTGGTGGCCGCGCAGGCCTGGCACTGGATCGATCCGTCTGCCGGTGCGGTCAAGGCGGCCGAGGTGCTGCGGCCGGGCAGCCGGCTGACCGTGCTGTGGAACGTCTTCCAGCCGCCGCCCGAGGTCGCCGGCGTGCTGGCCGACGCGTTCCGCCGGTTCGGGCCAGAGGCGCCCGCGTTCTTCGACCGCCCGGCCATCGACCTCTATCGGTCGATGGCGGGAACGGCCGGCGAGGGCATGGCCGCGACCGGCGCCTTTCACGCGCCGGAGGAGTGGCGCGAGTCCTGGGACCGCGACTACACCCGGGCGGGACTGCTCGAGATGCTGCCGACGACCGGCGGCATGACCCGCCTGCCGGCCGCGACCCGGACCGCGATCCTCGATGACCTGGCCACCCGGATCACCGACTTCACGGTCCGCTTCACGACTGTCGCGGTGTCCGCCCGCCGCCGCTGACGGCCCTGGCCGGGCCGTGAAACACGCCTCAGGCGCCGGCCGGGTCGAGCTTGATCGAGATGCTGTTGACGCAGTGCCGGGTGTCCTTCGCGGTCATCATCTCGCCGCGGAAGACGTGGCCCAGGTGGCTGTCGCAGTTGGCGCAGCGGATCTCGGTGCGGACCATGCCGTGGCTGAGGTCGTCGATCTCCTTGATGGCGCCGGGAATGGCGTCGTCGAAGGACGGCCAGCCGCAGTGGCTGTCGAACTTGTCGGTGCTGTTGTAGAGCCGCGCGCCGCACGCCCGGCACTCGTACGTGCCGGCGGTCTTGGTGTCCACGTATTCCCCGGTGAAGGCCGGTTCGGTGGCGCCCTGGCGGAGCACCCGGAACTCGGCCGGACTGAGGCGTACGCGCCACTGCTCGTCGGAGGTGGGCAGGGTGGTGGGCTCGTCGGATGCCATACCCCCAACGGTACGTCGGTCGCACCGGCCGTGCGGCCCGCCGGCCGGAGCGCCTCGTTGGGCACCCCATGGAAGCAGCCTTCACTCCCACGTGGCAGCAAGCTCTCCGGCGCGGGCTCTCCCTCGGCGTGCTGGTCGCCCTGGCCGGTGCGGCGGGCGCGCTGCTGACCACGCCCGTCCCGCGCACCCTGTGGTTCGCGCTGCTGGGGTGTTCGCTGGCGGCGGGGCTCACCGGTGGGTTGCTGATGGCCCGGCGCGGCACCCGGATCGACGCCCGCGGCATCCGTACGGCGGGCGGGCACGAGCCCTGGGACCACGTCGTGGATCTGCGGGCGGAGCGGCGCGGCGCGCGTACCGTCGTCTCCGTTTATCTGGTCTCGGGCGCGAGCATGCAGCTGGCCGCGCCGTACAGCGGTGACGGCCTGCTCGCCGCCGACCCGCAGTTCGACCTCAAGGTCTCGGCTCTCTCCCACCTGTGGCGCAGTCACAGCATCGGTGGAGTCCCCTGCTGAAACGCCGGGGAGGTTTGCCTCAAACCCGACATTAGTGGTTAAACTCCCCGGGAACTCAATCCGACCTACCGCAACAGAACGGACTTTCCCTGATGAGCTTGAGCCGGTTGGCCGCTGGACTCCCCGCGGTCGGCGTCACTGCCCTCGCCGCCCTGGCCTTCGCCGGGACGCCCGCCTACGCGACCGGTGAGGGGTCGGCGAACGCCGGACGGCCGGCCGTGATGGCCACGCCGACCTGCAACCCGGATGAGAAGCGCTCGAAGTGCGACGCCAGCGCGGACCCGGACAGCGACGGCTACGGCGGCGGCGCGGCCGCGCCGACCACGGCCGTCCCCAACGACAACGCGACTGCCGGAGGCAATGACGACGACCGCGGCAACCAGGGGTACGGCTCGGAGAGCCCGACCCCGGCGCCGAGTGAGACCACGCCGAGCGGTGGCACCGACACCGTCCCGCCGGGTGGCGAACTGCCGGAGACCGTCCCGCCGTCGGGCGGGGTCAACGCCGGCACGCTCCCGCTGACCGGCCCGCCGATGGGCACCATGATCAGCGTCGGCGCGGTGCTGCTGGCCGGCGGCGCCCTGGCCGTCTGGTACACCCGCCGCCGTCGCGAGGCCTGACCGCCACGGAATGTCCGGAACCGCCTGGCCACAAGGCCGGGCGGTTCTGTCATATGGTCTGCCCATGGCGGCGAAGGCGCAGGCGGAAGAGATCGAGGTCGCGGGCCACCAGGTGCGGCTGACCAGCCCCGACAAGGTGTGTTTCCCACGTCCGGGCTACACCAAGCGGGACGTCTTCGAGTACTACCTGGCCGTAGGCGACGGCATCATGCGCGCGCTCGGCCACCGACCGACGACGCTGCAACGCTTCCCGGACGGCATCGAGGGCGAGATGTTCTTCCAGAAGCGGATCCCCACGCGCGGCGTACCGCCCTGGGTACGAACGGCAAAGATCAAGTTCCCGTCGACGCGTACGGCCGACGAGCTCTGCCCCGCCGACCTCGCGCACGTCGCCTGGGCCGCACAGATGGGCACCGTCGTGTTCCACCCGTGGCCGGTCCGGAGCTCACACACCGAGAACCCGGACGAGCTGCGCATCGACCTCGACCCCCAGCCCGGCACCGACTTCGGCGATGTGATCGCCACCGCCGGCGTGTTCCGTGAGGTCCTGGCCGACCTGGGCTGGACCGGCTTCCCCAAGACCTCCGGCGGCCGTGGCGTGCACGTCTACCTCAGGATCAAACCCGAGTTCACGTTCATCGAGGTCCGCCGGGCCGCGATCGCTCTGGCCCGCGAGGCCGAACGCCGCCGCCCCGACCTGATCACCACGTCGTGGTGGAAGGAGGAGCGCGGCGAGCGGGTGTTCATCGACTACAACCAGATGGCCCGCGACCGCACGATCGCCTGCGCGTACTCGCTGCGGGCCAACGCCCGGGCCACCGTCTCGACCCCGGTCACCTGGGACGAGCTCCCCGACGTGGAACCGGACGACTTCGACCTGCGTACCGTCCCGAAGCGCATCGCCGAGAAGGGCGACGCCCACGCCGCCATCGACGACGAGGCCTACGACATCACCCCGCTCCTGGAGTGGTCCCAGCGCGACGAGGCCAACGGCCAGGGCGACATGCCCTACCCGCCCGATCACCCGAAAATGCCCGGCGAACCACCCCGCGTCCAGCCCAGCCGCAAGAACGCCGCCAACTGGACCGACAACCCCTGACCGGTGGTAGCCCCGGGCGGCATATCGCGCCCAAACACCGCGCCGCCCTACCAACCAAAACCCCAGTGGTAGGCCCGGGCGGTATTCCGCCGGCGGAAGCCACGCTCGGCTACCACCACGAGAACCGGCGGTGGGCCCGGGCGGTGTTGCGACGGTGGGCGGTTGGGGCGGTCAGGCGGTGCGGCCACGTGGGCGGTTACGGGCCGGGCCTTGGGGGCGCCGGCTGACCGGGCTGGCCGGGGCCGGCGGCTCGTCGGCCAGGCGGCGGCCGACCCGGATCAGGGCGTCGCCGATCCGGTGGCGGAGCTGGTGCGGGTCGCGGACCTGGGCCACCAGCCGGGACTGCTCGGCCTGGCGGAGCAGCTCGTCGCGGCGCAGCTCGGCGGCGGTGGTCATCGGGTACGGGTACATGGTTTCGCCTCTCCGGGCATGACAGAACAGCGCGGATCCGGACGAGTCGGACTCTACCCAGCCTGGGCGGCGTTGGCCGGCGGTTCCGTCAGAGAGGTCGTTTCATCCCCACATGGGTGGACTCGAAGCCCAGGGCGGCGTAGAAGCGGTGTGCCGCCAGGCGTTTGTTGTCGCTGGTCAGCTGGGCCATCCGGGCGCCGCGGGCCCGACCGCGGTCGAGGGCCCAGGCCATCATCTCGCGGCCCAGGCCACCGCCGCGGCGGTCGGAGCGGACGCGTACCGCCTCGATGGTCATCCGGGTGGCGCCGCCCCGGCTCAGCGACGGCGTGAAGGTCAGCTGGAACGTTCCAACGATCTGGTCACCGTCGAGGGCGACGATCAGTTCGTTGTGCGGATCAGCGTCGATGGCCTCGAAGGCCGCCCAATGGGCCGCGTCGGCCGCCTCCGAGACCGCACCGCCGCGGGCCCGGCTCACGTCGTCGTCGGCCAGCAGGGACAGGATCACCGGTACGTCAGCCCGTCCGGCCTCGCGAAAGGTCAACACGCGGCCATCCTGACACGCCCTGTCGGCTGAGCCGGAAAGTGGCGGTGACCGGGCACGATGACCGGATGCGAACCTTGCTGGTGCCCTTGCACAGGGCTTACCGAGGGCTGGTCTGGCTCGCCAACTCGCCCCGCATGCTGATCGTCTCGTACGGGATCCTCATCCTGATCTGTGGCTCGCTGTACCCGTTGTTCGAGGACGACGTCTCGTTCGGTGACGGGGTCTGGTGGGCGGTGGTCACCGCGACCACTGTCGGCTACGGCGACATCTCACCCGCCTCGTGGGAGGCCCGCCTGATGGCCGGCCTGCTCATCTCGCTCATGGTGCTGGGCGTCGTACCCCTGATCACCGCGCATTTCGCCAGCAAGCTGATCGTCGATCAGGACGCGTTCCGCCACGATGAGCAGGAAGAACTCAAGAACAACCTGCGCCGGGTACGCACGCTGCTCGAGGAGCTGGCCGAACGGGAGGGCGTCAACGTGCCGGACAGCGCTGCCCCGCCGCCGGCACCGTCAGGTCGATGAGGTAGCGGTCCACCGCCTGCGTGATGCAGGTGGTGTTGGGGTACGCCGTGTGCCCCTCGCCCTCCCAGGTCAGCACGTGCCCGGTGCCGAGCATGCCGGCCAGCTGGGCGGTGTTCTCATAGGGTGTGGCCGGGTCGCCGGTGGTGCCCACGACGACGATCGGCGGGGAGCCCTGGGCCGCGCCGGCCGGGTAGGGGTCGTGTTTGCCGGGCCAGTACACGCACGGCAGCATGCCGACCGCGAGCGACGCCCCGAACAGCGGGTACTTCGTCCGCCATTCGCCCTGCAGCTGACGGATCTTGTCGACGGTCGGCACCTCGTCGGTGTCGGCGCAGTTCACGGCCAGGTTGGCGTCGAACAGGTTGGAGTAGCTGCCGTCCGGTTTGCGGTCGGCGTACTGGTCGGCCAGGTCGAAGACGCCCTTGGCGTTGCCCGCCTGCAGGTCGTCGATGGCCTTGGCCAGGGACTTCCAGCCGGACTCGGTGTAGAGCGAGGAGATCACCGCGACGAAGATCCAGCCGGAGGTGGCCTGACGGCCGTCGTCGCCCTCGACCGGTGACGCCTTGGCCTTGGCCAGCGCGTCGGTGACCGCGCCGCGGGCGTCGGGCGCGATCGGGCACTGGGCCGGGGTGGCCTTGCACCAGTTGCTGAAGTTGGTGAACGCCCGCTCGAAGCCCTTGGCCTGTGACTCGGAGCCGGCCACGTAACCCTGCTTAGGGTCGACCGCGCCGTCGAGCACCAAGGCGCGGATGTTCTTCGGGAACAGCTGGGCGTAGGTGGCGCCGAGCAGGGTGCCGTACGAGTAGCCGAGGTAGCTCAGTTTCTGGTCGCCGACCGCGGCCCGGATGGCGTCCATGTCCTTGGCCGCCTGCTCGGTGGCGAAGTTGCGCAGCTGATCGCCGTACTTCTGGCCGCAGCCCTCGGCGATCTTCTTGTTCAGGGCGGCGATCTCGTCGAAGGTGCCCTGGTCGACCGGGTCGGGCGGGGCGGCGAAGGACGCGTCCTGGTCGGCGCTGTCGATGCACTTGACCGGGTTGGACCGGCCGACGCCGCGCGGGTCGAAGCCGACGATGTCGAACCGGTCGGTGATCTCGGTCGGCAGGCCGCCGAGCTGCTGGCCGAACGACAGGTAGACCGAGGTGTCGATGCCGGACGCGCCGGGGCCGCCGGGGTTGAGCACGAGCGAGCCGATCCGGTCCTTCTGGCTGCGCGACCGGATGCGGATCATCTGGATCGCGTACGTTTCCCCGGATTTCGGTGACGCCCAGTCTTGTGGGACGGCGACCGCCGCGCAGTCGTAGCGCATGTTGGTGGCGCCCCGGCCGACCAGCTGCTGCGGCACCTCGGGGCAGGGCGTCCAGGAGGCGACCGTGCCGGGCACCGTGGGCGGTTGCGGTGACGCCCCGGGCTGGGCCGAGTCGCTGCCGGACTCGTCGGGCGCGATCACCGGCAGCGTGCAGCCCGCGGTGGCGACGACGGCGGCGAGCAGGGCGACGACCAGGCGGGGGTGACGCGGCACGGGACGACCCTTCTGGAGGGGAGGTTGACGCTGCAGCCACGAAGGCTAGCCGGTGAGTCTGACAGTTCCCGCTACCGGCTGGTGAGGACCTCGGCCAGGTTGAACTGGACCGGGCGTTCGAGCTGCTCGTACGTGCAGGTCCGGGGCTCGCGATCGGGCCGCCAGCGCTCGAACTGGGCGGTGTGCCGGAACCGGATGCCCTCCATGTAGTCGTACCGGACCTCGACCACGCGTTCCGGGCGCAGCGGCGTGAACGACAGGTCCTTGCCCGCGTTCCACCGGCTGACCTCGTTCTTCCGGGGCGTGCGCTCGCCGGCCATGTGCGCCTCCCAGTTCCAGGGGTGCCCCTCGAACGTGGTGACCAGTGGCTGCAACTGCTCGAACAGCTCCTCGCGGACGGCCATCGGGAACGAGCCGATCACCCCGACCGAGACCAGTTTGCCGGTCTCGTCGTGCAGGCCGAGCAGCAGCGACCCGATGCGGTTGTCGGCGCTTTTGTGTACGCGGTAGCCGGCCACCACACAGTCGGCGGTGCGCTTGTGTTTGACCTTGAACATGACGCGCTTGTCGGGCTCGTACCCGATGTCCCGGGGTTTGGCGATGAGGCCGTCCAGGCCGGCGCCCTCGAATTCGGCGAACCACCGCCGGGCGGTCTCCAGGTCTTCGGTGGCCGGCGTCGTGTAGATCGGCGGCTTGGCGTCCTTCAAGCAGTCGGCCAGCATCGCCCGTCGCTCGGCAAAGGGCCGATCCACCAGCGCGAGATCGCCGAGGGCGAGGAGGTCGAAGGCCACGAAGGCGGCCGGGGTCTGTTCCGACAGCAGCTTGACCCGGCTCGCCGCCGGGTGGATGCGCTGCTGGAGGGCCTCGAAGTCGAGGGTGTTGCGGGCCGTGTCGGCCACGATCACCTCGCCGTCGATCACCGCCCGGTCGGGGAAGTTGGCCAGGATCGCCTCGACCACCTCGGGGAAGTAGCGGGTCATCGGTTTCTCGTTGCGGCTGCCGATCTCGACCTCGGCGCCGTCCCGAAAGACGATCGAGCGGAAGCCGTCCCATTTGGGTTCGTAGATCTGCCCGGGTGGGATGTCCGCGACGGGCTTGGCCAGCATCGGCTTCACGGGCGGGTTGATCGGCAGGTCCATGGGCACAGTCTGCCTCCCGGGGCGGCCGGGAGAGGGACGCCGCGTTCGCCGTGAGCGAACAAGCGATCGTGGTCGGCAGGAAGTGTAACGGTGTAATCATGTAATCATGCGCTTCCGAACCCCTCCGCCAGGAGCCCGCACCGAGCCACCGCCCGCCGACGACGCCGCCGCCTGGATCACCGGGTCCATGCCCGACACCTGGTTCACCGAGCCGCCCGAGTTCGTCATCGACCGCGACGAGATCATCATCTGGGGCCGGGTGAACCAGCCCGAGCTCGGCGCCGACGCCACCGACGCCGACCGGGCCGCCGCCCAGGCCGGCCGGATCAACCAGTTCCGCGAGGACACCCGCGACGACCGGATCCGGGTCGCCCGCCAGGCCGAGCACCGCTACCAGCGCAAGGTCGGCTGGGGCGTGCGCTGCGGGGACACCAGCGAGCTGTTCACCCACCTGGCCGCGCCGGTGATGACCCGGCTCCGCCAGCCCGAGCGACAGGTGCTCGACACGCTGGTCGACGCGGGTGTGGCCCGCTCCCGCTCCGAGGCGCTGGCCTGGTGCGTCAAGCTCACCGGCCAGCACACCGAGGAGTGGCTGGGCGAGCTGCGGGCGGCGATGGCCAAGGTCGACCAGGTCCGCAAGCAGGGCCCCTGAGCCAAGTCCCAAATGCAGCTCCTGTTGATCGCTGCGAAGGTGCATTTGGGACAAGGCTTAAGCTCTACCGCGTGCTACGCCAGGTCACCGCCACCCGTTACGTCACCCCGTTACGAGAGGGCGGCTCGCTGCCCGGGGTCGTCGAGGCCGACGACGAGGGCACGTACGCGGTCAAGTTCCGCGGCGCCGGGCAGGGGCCGAAAGCGCTGGTCGCCGAGATCATCGCCGGCGAGCTGGCCCGGCGCCTCGGGCTGCCCGTCCCCGACCTGGTGGTGGTCGAGCTCGACCCCGTGGTCGCCCGGGCCGAGCCCGACCAGGAGGTGCAGGCGCTGATCAAGGCCAGCGCCGGCGCCAACCTGGGGATGGATTTTCTGCCCGGAGCCCTGGGGTACGAACCGGCCGCGCACCCGGTCGAGCCGGATCTGGCCGGGCGGATCCTCGCCTTCGACGCCTTCGTCGAGAACGTGGACCGCAGCTGGCGCAACCCGAACATGCTGATCTGGCACCGCGACCTGTGGCTCATCGACCACGGCGCCAGCCTGTACTTCCACCACGACTGGGCGGCGGCCGGGGGCAAGGTGCTGCGACCCTTCCGAGCCGACGATCACGTGCTCCGGGCGTACGCGACAAATGCCCTGGAACCTCCGAACGTCACGCCGGAACTGCTGGCCGAGGTGGTCGCCCTGGTGCCGGAAGAGTGGCTCGACGTGCCGCCCGGACGGTACGTGGACCATCTCGCCGCCCGCGCCGCCCAGCCGGAGGCGTGGCTGCCGTGAGAATCCCCTACGAGTACGCCACCATCCAGGCCTGCCCACAGGTCGAGCGGGGCGAGCTGCTCAACGTCGGCGTGCTGCTCTACTGCCACCGCCGCGACTTCCTCGAGGCCGGCATCCACCTGGTCCCCGAACGGCTCCTCGCCCTGGACCCGGGGGCCGACGTGCACGCCGTGCGGACGGCTCTCGGCGCGTGGGTGGCGGCGTGCGCCGGCGGCGGCGCGGCCCACGGCATGTCGCTGGGCGAGCGTTTCCGCTGGCTGGTGGCACCACGCAGCACGATCCTGCGAGCCGGCCCGGTGCATATGGGCCTGGCCACCGACCCCGCCGAGGAACTCGAACGCCTCGTCTCGAAGCTGGTCAAGGTCTGACCCTTTGTCAGTGGCAGGCCTGAGCGGAGTCCGGGGCCCGGATAACGCCCCGGCCCGCCACTGAAAGGGTCTGGTCAGAGCACGAACGCGTCGGTCCAGAGCTGGCGGGAACGGCCGGTCAGGGCGTCCATCAGGCCGACGGCCTGGTTGTCGGTGAGCGCCGCCACGAAGTCGACGACCGCCCGGCCGCGCGCCCTCGACATCCGGTCCGGGGTACCCTCGGGCAGCTCGGCCTCGGCCAGCTCGACCAGATCACGCAGCCGGGTCGGGAGCCGGTCGGTCTCGTCCGGGTCGGTCAGCCAGGACAACAGCGACTCGACCAGGGTGGCCAGCAGGCGAGCCTGACCGCGCTGGTGCAGGGCCAGGTCGGGGCGGGCCAGCACGAAACGGTTCTGGACGAACTTGAGGATCTGCACCTCGTGCCACTGGGCCGGGGCGAGCAGGACGTGCCCGGAGCGTACGGCCGGCTCATCGGCCACCTCGACCGACGCCACCAGGCGCCTGGTCCAGGTCGCCGAGAACGCCGCCACCTGCGCCTCCGCCTGCAACGACCCGTCGAACGGGGCCGCCAGCAGCCCGTCGACCAGCTCGGCCCGGACCTTCTCGACCGCCGCCGCGAACGCCTCGTCGTCGGCCATCCAGGCGTCCTTGCGGTGCAACTGCCGGCGCAGCGACTCGATGGCGCTGCCCGGCCCGGCCTCGGCCGCCGAGTGCCGCAGCCACGCGGTCAGCTCGGCCGCCACCGTCCCCGGTTGCAGCACGCCGACCCGGTGCACATCTTCAAGATCGTGGATGGCGTACGCGATGTCGTCGGCCGTGTCCATGACCGATGCCTCGACCGTCTGCTGCCAGTCGGCCACCCGCCCCGCGAACGGCGCCCGAGCCTGGGTCATGTCGTCGACCTCGGTCGAGTACGCGCCGAACTTGAGCGAACCGCCGTCCGGGTCGTCCGGTGGCGCCGCCGCACCGCGGGGCGCCGGGTCGAGGAACCGCGGGTGTGGCTCCGGATGCGACCGGCGCGTCCACGGGTACTTCAGGATCGCCGCCCGGGTCGCCGCGGTCAGGTTCAGCCCGAGCGTGGCCTGACCGCGGGTCTCGGTGCTGGTCACGATCCGGTACGACTGGGCGTTGCCCTCGAACCCGTCGCGCAGCCGCAGCCGCCCCCGGGCCAGCTGATCCAGCGTCCGCTCGCCCAGGTGCCCGAACGGCGGGTGACCGAGATCATGGGCCAGCGCCGCCGCCTCGACCACGTCCGGGTCGCAGCCGCCCAGTTTCTCCAGCAGCGCCGCCTGCTCGCCGGTGGCCAGCCGCTCGGCGATCGCGCGCGCCACCTGCGCCACCTTGAGGCTGTGAGTGAGCCGGTTGTGCACCAGCAGACCCATGCCACCAGGGCTGATCACCTGGGTGACGCCGCCCAGCCGGGCGAAGAACGGGCTGCTCACGATGCGGTCCCGGTCCACCCGGAACGGGCTCAGGGCCAGGTCACCGGGCGCCACCAGGCCGTCGCCGAACATCCGGCGGGCGCGGGGATCCTCCATGCGGTAAGCGTAGAGATGCTGTGATCAGCCTGAGAGGCCCGGTGGCATCCGGGGCCCGCTCCCGGTCATGCTTGAGGCTGTCAGGGGCAACGGGAAGGCATGGGAATGGCTAACAGAGGACGTACCGGCGCGCTCATCGCTCTGGGGGCCGGGGCCGCACTGGCCTGGCTGGTGAAGGACCTTCCCGCCCAGATGGGCGCCCGCCGCGCCAAGGGCGAGCGGCTGGAGCGGATCCTGCGCTCACCACAGTTCCGTGACGGCAAGTTCCGCAACACCATGGCCGCCACCCAGATGATGACCCCCGGCAGCATGCCCTCGATGCTCGCGGCGACCTTCCGGGACCGTGACCGCCGGCACCCGCACGCGCCGATCCCGGTGGTCGAGCCGGCCGCGGATTCGCCCGAGCTCTCGGTGATCTGGTACGGCCACTCGTCCGCCCTGGTCGAGATCGAGGGCCGCCGCGTCCTGATCGACCCGGTCTGGAGCGACCGCTGCTCCCCGTCCCGGGTGGCCGGCCCGCAGCGCCTGCACGAGCCGCCGGTGGCCCTGCGCGAGCTGCCGCCCCTCGACGCGGTCCTGATCTCCCACGACCACTACGACCACCTCGACATGGAGTCCATCCGCAACCTGGTCGACCTGCAGGCGGCGCCGTTCCTGGTCCCGCTGGGCGTCGGCGGTCACCTGGAGCGCTGGGGCGTCCCGCCCACCCGCATCATCGAGCTCGACTGGAACGAGCGCACCACCGTCGCCGGCGTGGAGTTCATCGCCACCCCCGCCCGTCACTTCTCCGGCCGGGGCCTCAGCCGCGACGAGACCCTGTGGGCGTCCTGGGTGATCGCCGGCCCGACCCGGAAAGCCTTCTACTCGGGCGACACCGGATACTTCGACGGTTTCGCCGACATCGGCCGCGAACACGGCCCGTTCGACGTCACACTGGTCCAGATCGGCGCGTACGGCGACCAGTGGCCGGACATCCACATGTTCCCCGAGGACGGCGTGGCCACCCACGTCGACGTCCGCGGCGGCCTGATGATCCCGGTCCACTGGGCCACCTTCAACCTGGCCCTGCACGACTGGTCCGAGCCCGCCGACCGCGTCTGGGCCGAGGCCAAGGCCCGCGACATCCGGCTGGCCGTCCCCCGCCCGGGCGAGCGCGTCGACGTCGACGCCCCGCCCCCGGTCGACGGCTGGTGGCAGTCGGTCGCCTAGACGATGGTGGCGATCAGCTCGGCCAGGTCGTCCGGATCCCGGGCGCCCGGCCGGGCCAGGTCGTCCCGGAAGACGTTCGCGCCGGCATCCCCGATCAGCTCGCGACTGTGGGTCGTTCGCCCAGCGCCGGAAGGCGGACCGGTAACCGGCCAGGGCCGGTGACGGTTTCCCGCAGCTCGCCGGCGACGCGCACGCGAACGGTGTCGTCGAGGCTGGTCAGCCCCAGGCTTCGCTGAGCTCGGGGATCTGCGTGCCGACCACCATCGTCTCGCGCGGCGGGGCGGTGGCGGCGGCGTTGGTGGCGAAGCCGAGCTCGGCCCCGAGCTGTCGCCAGCGCTCGAACAGCACCTGCTCGGTCAGCACGTCCCTGATGTCCTGATGCGAGGCGCGCAGCTCATCGACCGCGGCCTCGTAACGCTCAACCCGCTTGTGCAGCTCGGCACCATCGTGAACAGTCATGCCCACAGGTTAGCCAGAAATGAGCCATTTTCGGGTTGAACCGGGGAAAACCGGCGCACAACGTCAGAGCCGGAGTTCGGGACCGGTCTCGTCGTCGAACCAGACGCCACCGGTGCCCAGGTAGCGGAACGAGTAGTGGCCGGGGTCGAGCTGCACGCTGATCGTGCGGGTGCCGTCCCGCCGGACCTTGAGCTCGTGCGTGCCGGGCCGCCAGTCGTTGAACGTGCCGACCACGCTGACCGGGCCCGCGGGCCGGTCGGCGGGGATGCAGAAGGTGACCCGGGTCTTGTTCCCGAAGAGCTTGCTGCGCTTGATCATCGAATCCTCCAACACAGAGCCGGGTCCCTATGCTGACAACGCGTAGTGACCTTCCGGGTGCAGGCGCGCCGCCCGTAACCTGACGTAATGCGAGTAGAAACACGGGTGGCGACGTTCGGCGAGCTCGACCCGGTCACGCTGTACGCGATTCTCAAGCTCCGGGTGGACGTCTTCGTGGTCGAGCAGAAGTGCGCGTACCCAGAGCTGGACGGCCGCGACACCGAGCCCGGAACGCGACATCTGTCCATCGAGCAGGACGGGCAGATCCTCGCGTACCTGCGCATTCTGGACGAGGGCGACAAGCAACGCATCGGCCGGGTGCTCACCGCGGAGAACGCCCGCGGCACCGGGCTGGGCAAGAGGCTGATGACCGAGGCCCTGGCCATCGTCGGTGAAAGGGACAGCGTCCTCGACGCTCAGGCGTACCTCGCCCGCTTCTACGAGGGCTTCGGCTACCGCCAGACCGGCCCGGAGTACGTCGAGGACGGCATCCCGCACATCCCGATGGTCAGGGAAGCGACGCCACCAGCTCGGTGAGCGAGCGGCGGCGGCCGGTGTAGAAGGGCACTTCCTCGCGTACGTGCCGGCGGGCGCCCGAGGCCCGCAGGTCGCGCATCAGGTCGACGATCCGGTGCAGTTCGTCCGCCTCGAAGGCGAGCATCCACTCGTAGTCGCCCAGCGCGAACGACGCCACCGTGTTGGCCCGCACGTCCGGGTAGCCGCGGGCCAACCGGCCGTGCTCGGCCAGCATCGCGCGCCGCTCCTCGTCCGGCAGCAGGTACCACTCGTAGGAGCGGACGAAGGGATAGACGCAGATGTACGGCCGGGCCTCCTCGCCGGCCAGGAACGCCGGCAGGTGGCTCTTGTTGAACTCGGCCGGCCGGTGCAGGGCCATCTGCGACCACACCGGCTCCAGGTGGCGGCCGAGCTGGGTGCGGCGGAGCAGCGAGTACGCCTCCTGCAGCGCGTCCGAGGACGCGGAGTGCCACCAGATCATCAGGTCGGCGTCGGCCCGCAGCCCGGCCACGTCGTACGTACCCCGGATCGTCACGTCCTTGCCCGCGAGCTGCTCGAACAGCGCCTCCACCTCGCCCGCGACATCCTCCCGCAGGGCCGGCAACGGCGCCGACACGCGGAACACCGACCACATCGTGTAGCGGATTGTCGCGTTCAGCTCGTTGATCCGGGCGGCGTTGCTCTGCTGCTGCTCGCTCATGGGCTCCTCAGTCCTCCAGGGTCTTGCGAATGGTCTCGGCGGCTGCTTCCCCGCTGGCCACGCAGGCCGGGATGCCGACGCCGTCGTACGCCGCCCCGGCCAGCGCCAGGTCCGGTCGCCCGGTGATCGCGGCCCGCACCGCGGCGACCCGGTCGAGGTGGCCGGGCGTGTATTGCGGCAGCCCCCCGCCCCAGCGCTGCAGCCAGGCGTCGGCCGGCTCGGGCAACGTGGTGCCGATCAGCTCGCCCAGCTCGGCGTGGGCGGTGGCCAGCAGGGTGCGGTCGTCGTGCTGGAGGCGGGCCTCCTCGCCGTACCGGCCGAGCGACGCGCGCACGATCACCGGCCCGCCCTCGGCCGCCAGGTGGGCCCACTTGCGGGTGACGAAGGTGGCCGCCTTGACCAGCGTGCCGCGGCTGGGCGGGACCAGGAACCCCGACAGGTCGGGCAGCGCGGTGCCGGCCGGGAACGCGAAGCCGGCCAGGGCCACGCCGGCGTAGTCGAGCATCCCGGCGGTGGCCGCGGCGTGCGGGTCGACGCCGTCGAGCAGGCGGGCCGCGGGCCGGGCCGGTACGGCCAGGATCACCGCGTCGACGTTGTCGGTCTGCGTGGCCGGCACCGGGCCGAGGAGCAGGCGCCAGCCGGTGGCCGAGGGCACGAGTTCACGGACCGGCAGGCCGAGGCTGATCCGGGCGCCGGTGGCCGCGGCGACGGCCGCCACCAGCCGGCTCATGCCGCCGTCGACCGCGCCGAAGACCGGGGTGCCGGGTTCTCGCCGGGACGCCGCCTGGGCCGCGCGGACCGCCGCGGCGAGCGTGTGTTCGGCTCGGGCCGCGGTGGCCAGCGCCGGAATGGTCACGGCGAGGGACAGGTCGGCGGCGTGGCCGGCGTAGACGCCGCCGAGCAGCGGATCGACCAGCCGGTCGACGACGTCGGGGCCGAGCCGGGAGGCGACCAGTCGTCCGACCGAAATGTCTGAGTCGGCACCCAGGAGCGGATCCGGCGAAGGACTCTCGTCCGAATCGCGGGGAATGCCCATCAGGGTGCCCGGCGGCAGCGGAGTCAGCAACGGTGGTAGCCCCGGGCGGTTTTCCGGGCTCGGATGCCGCCCGGGGCTACCACCGGGAAGAGCGACGGCGGCCGGGACGGCGGCGGGGTGGACGACCGGGAGGCCGAGACGGGCGGCGAGGCGGGCAGCGGCCGAGGGGCCGCCGGTCGGGGCGCTCATCAGGAACGACTCGGCCCCGCGCTCGACCGTCACGCCGCCCAGGGATCCGGTGCGAAGCTTGCCGCCGAGGGCGCCGCTCTGCTCGTACACGATGATCTCGGTCTGCGCCGGCGCCAGATCACGCACCCTGAGCGCGGCGGCCAGCCCGGCGATGCCCCCACCGACTATCGCAACCCGCTTCCGCACGCCTCCAGCCTAGGACCTGTCCCGAGTTCGCCTCCGGGGCGCATCGACCGGGACGAAGTTGCGCAGGTCCTACGAGCGGCGGATCAGGACCGGTGGATGAGGTCGACGAGACGGGTCAGGACGTCCGGGTCGGTCTCGGGCAGGACGCCGTGGCCCAGGTTGAACACGTGGCCCGGCGCGGCGCGGCCCTCGGCGAGCACCCGCAGCGCCTCGGCCTCGACCGCCGGCCAGGGCGCGAACAACACGGCCGGGTCGAGGTTGCCCTGCACGGCGCGGTCCGGGCCGATCAGCCCGGTCGCGCGATCGAGCGGGGTACGCCAGTCCACCCCGACGACATCCGCACCGGCCTCGCCCATGGCGCCGAGCAGCAGGCCCGTGCCGACCCCGAAGTGGATCCGCGGGACGTCGAAGCCGGTCAGCCCGCCCAGCACCGCGGCCGAGTGCGGCAGGACGAACCGCCGATAGTCGGCCTCGGACAGCGCCCCGGCCCACGAGTCGAAGAGCTGCACCGCGCTGACCCCGGCCGCCACCTGCACCCGCAGGAACTCCAGCGTGATGCCGGCCAGCCGGGACAGCAGGGTGTGCCACAGCTCCGGCTCGCCGTACATCATGGCCTTGGTCCGCAGGTAGTTCTTCGACGGGCCGCCCTCGATCAGATAGCTGGCCAGGGTGAACGGCGCCCCGGCGAAGCCGATCAGCGGCGTCGGCCCCAGCTCGGCGACCAGCAGCTCGACCGCCCGGGCGACGAATCCGACGTCGTCGAGGGAGCCGAGCTGGGCCAGATCGGCCGATGAACGGATCGGCGAGTCGATGACCGGGCCGGTGCCGGGCACGATGTCGAGCGCGACCCCGGCCGCGGCCAGCGGGACCACGATGTCGCTGTACAGGATCGCGGCGTCGACCGCGTGCCGGCGGACCGGCTGGAGGGTGATCTCGGTGACCAGATCCGGTCGGCGGCAGGAGTCGAGCATGCCGACGCCCTCGCGGATCTTGCGGTACTCGGGCAGCGAGCGCCCGGCCTGCCGCATGAACCAGACCGGGGTGTGCGGCACCGGCAGGCCACGGCAGGCACGGACGAATGCCGAATCACGGGGTGCAGTGGTCACTCGCGACATGGTGCCATGTGCCGGAGAAGCGCCGAGCGGCGCGGCGATCGACGACGGACAGCGTTGATCGGCATACGCTTCACGGCATGACGCCCACCCCCGCGGCACCCGAGGCGTTCACGCGCGCCGTCGCCGGGCTCCGGGCGGCCGCCCCGCGTGACGAGATCCTGATCGAGGAGACCGCCGCCCCGCAGCGCCTGGCCCCGTTCGCGTTCGCCCTCAGCGCCACCGTCCTGCGGGCCGGCGACGAGGTGGCCAGCGGCCGGCTGATCCTGCTGCACGAGCCCGCCGGTCACGAGGCCTGGCAGGGCGACCTGCGCCTGGTCACGCTGATCACCGCCGAGCTGGAGGCCGACATGGCCGGCGACCCGCTGCTGCCCGCGGTGGCCTGGACCTGGCTGACCGACGGCCTCGACCAGCACGCGGCGGCCTACACGGCGATCGGCGGCACCATCACCCAGACCACCTCGACCCGGTTCGGCGAGCTGGCCGGCCCGGAACCGACGGCCGACCTGGAGATCCGGGCGTCCTGGACGCCGACCTCGCCCGAGCTGGGCGCTCACCTCGAGGGCTGGTGCGCGATGCTGGCCTCGACCGCGGGCCTGCCGCCGCCTGGAGTCTCAGCGCTGTCCGACCGGCACCGGGCTAGCACACCTTGAACGTGTCGCACGCGTCCTTGATCGAGATCGCCAGGCCGATGCCCTCGGCGTCCCGGGCCTTGGCCGTGGCCAGGCCGATCACCTGCTGATCGGCGTTCACCACCGGGCCGCCGGAGTTGCCCGGGTTGATCGGCGCGTCGAACTGGATGCTCTGAGCGTCCTGGTCGCTCGGCCGGTACGCGCTGACCACGCCGGTGGTGACCGTGTCCTCCAGGCCCAGCGGCGCGCCGACCACGACGATCTGCTGGCCCGGCTTGACCGCGGCGGTGGCCGGCTTCAGCCCCTTGATCGTGCGGGCCGCGCTCAGCAGGGCCAGGTCCTTGTCCTTGTCGACCTTGACGATCGTGGCGTCGACCTCGTCCTTGCCCCGCTCCAGGAAGACCTTCCGGTTGCCGGCCTCCCAGACCGACTCGACCACATGGAAGTTGGTCAGCATGTTGGCCTTGCCGTTGGCCGCCTTGCTCCCGATCGAGAACGCCGTGCCGGTGAAGTCGCCGGCACGGACCCGGAAGACACTCGGCAGCACCCCGGACGACACCGCCTCCGGGTCGAAGACGCCGGCCAGCTGCTTCTCCAGCTTGTCGGTGCGGTCGCCGAGCACGCTCGACCGGTCGCGCTCGGCCGCCAGCTCGGCCGACAGCCGGCTGTTGCCGCTCTCCAGCCGCCAGACCAGGAAGGCGCCGAAGATCACGACCAGGACGGCGATCGCGATGGCGACCTTCCCGCCCCGGCCGCGGCCCCGGGAGTCCGATGCCGGTTCGAAGGATCTGCTGGGTACGGGGGCGGAATGCGCGGCCCGGGCCGGCCGGGGATGGCCGACGTGCGCCGGACGCTGCGGGAACCTCGCCTCCTGCCCGGCCACCCACTCGACGTCCAGGGCCCGGCGCTCGGCGGTGTCCCACTCGGACCGGAAGATGTGCTCACCGGTCTCCCAGGGATCGACGGCGGGACGCAGGTCCTCGGGCCGTCGTGGTCCGGGCGCGCCGCGCTGTCCGTACGGCTCGTACATGGCGGTCATCGCGGTGCGGCCTCCCCGGGCTCTCGGCGCTCCGGCGGGTTATACGCAGCCGCACGTCGATCCGGATGTGTTTGGAAGCAACTTTTTCTGGCCAGTGGATCGAGAAAGTTGACGCGCCGGGACCGCTGCGCACGCTTACGTGGGTACCCCCGTACGGTTACGGAGTGACCGACGAAGCACCCCTGCGCCGTCGGGACGCGCCGGAGGATGCAGTCGACGGACCGGACGCAGTGCCGCCCGCCCAACCCGAGCCTGGCGGTCCCGTCCCGTTGACAGCCCCCCGTGAGGGCACCCCACGCCCGGTGGAAAGCACCGATGAGCTGGCCGAAGTCGTCGCCCGGATGGCGGACGGCACCGGTCCGGTGGCGGTGGACGCCGAGCGTGCCTCGGGCTACCGCTACACCCAGCGCGCCTATCTGGTGCAGCTGCGCCGGGCCGGCGCCGGGACGGTGCTGATCGATCCGCTGCCGCTGGCCGACCTGCGTACCCTCGATGCCGCTCTAGCCGACACCGAGTGGGTTCTGCACGCCGCCAGCCAGGATCTGGCCTGCCTGGCCGAGCTGGGCATGAAGCCGCGGCGGCTGTTCGACACCGAGCTGGCGGCCCGGCTGGCCGGCTTCGAGCGGGTCGGGCTGGCCGCGCTGACCGAAAACCTGCTCGGCTACACGCTGGAGAAGCACCACTCGGCGGCCGACTGGTCGACCCGGCCGTTGCCCGAGTCCTGGCTGACGTACGCCGCCCTGGATGTCGAGATGCTCACCGATCTGCGCGACAACCTGGCCGCCGAGCTGGACCGGCAGGGCAAGGCGGCCTGGGCCGCCGAGGAGTTCGCCGCGCTGGTGGCCAGCACCGACCGCCCGCCCAAGGTCCGCCCCGACCCGTGGCGCCGCACGTCCGGCATCCACCGGGTCCGCGGCGCCCGGGCCCAGTCCCGGGTCCGCGCCCTCTGGTACGCCCGCGACGGTGTCGCCGCCCGCCGCGACTCGGCGCCGGGCCGGGTGCTGCCCGACTCGGCCATCGTCGCGGCGGCCGAGCTCGACCCCAAGGACGAGCGGGCCCTGCTCGCCCTGCCCGGCTTCGGTGGCCGCTCGGTGCGCCGGCTGGCCCGGGTCTGGCTCGACGCGCTGGACGAGGCCCGCGCCCTGCCGGACGACGCGCTGCCGGTGAACCAGCCGGTCGAGGGTCCGCCGCCACCGCACCGCTGGGCCGAGCGCGACCCGGTGGCCGCCGCCCGCCTGCAGCGCTGCCGCCAGGTGGTGGTCGGCACGGCCGAGGCGCACACGCTGCCGCCGGAAAATCTGATCAGCCCGGACTTCGTCCGCCGGCTCGCCTGGGCCCCACCGGACGAGATCAGCCCGCAGACCGTGGGCGACACGCTGCGGGGCTTCGGCGCCCGCGCGTGGCAGGTCGGCCTGATCGCCGAACAGCTGGCGGATGTGTTGCCCGACCCTTCTTCGGCGGTGTCTGGCGAGGCGTAGTTACTGACGGGTAGCATTCCTTACGACACCGCGCTTTGTCAGGAGGCTTGCTGTGCCCCGTGAAGTCCGGGAGGTCGTCTTCGTCGACGGCGTCCGCACCCCGTTCGGCAAGGCCGGCGGCATGTACGCCGAGACCCGCGCCGACGATCTGGTGATCCGCTGCATCCGAGAGCTGCTGCGCCGCAACCCGCAGCTGCCGCCCGAGCGGGTGGAGGAGGTCGCCATCGCGGCCACCACCCAGACCGGCGACCAGGGCCTGACCATCGGCCGCACCGCGGCGCTGCTGTCCGGCCTGCCCAAGACCGTGCCCGGGTACGCCATCGACCGGATGTGCGCCGGCGCGATGACCGCCGTGACCACGGTGGCCGGTGGCATCGCCATGGGCCAGATGGACATCGCGATCGCCGGTGGCGTCGAGCACATGGGCCGGCACCCGATGGGTGAGGGCGTCGACCCCAACCCGCGGATCCTGGCCGAGAAGCTGGTCGACCCGTCGGCGCTGGTGATGGGCTCGACCGCGGAGAACCTGCACGACCGGCTGCCCGGCGTCACCAAGGAGCGGGCCGACGCGTACGGACTGGCCTCGCAGGAAAAGACGGCCAAGGCCTACGCCAACGGCAAGCTGCAGCCCGACCTGGTCACCGTGGCCACCCGCAGCGCCGAGCAGGGCTGGGGCCTGGCCGCGGCCGACGAGGCGCCCCGCGAGACCTCGATGGAGAAGCTGGCCACGCTCAAGACCCCGTTCCGGCCGCACGGCCGGGTCACCGCGGGCAACGCGGCCGGCCTGAACGACGGGGCCACGGCGGCGCTGCTGGCCGACGAGGCGACCGCCCGCGAGCTGGGGCTGCCGGTCGCGATGCGGCTGGTGTCGTACGGCTTCGTCGGCGTCGAGCCCGAGATCATGGGCTACGGCCCGATCCCGTCGACCGAGAAGGCGCTCCGGCTGGCTGGGCTCACCATCGACGACATCGGGCTGTTCGAGCTCAACGAGGCGTTCGCTGTGCAGGTGCTCGCCTTCCTCGACCACTTCGGCATCGCCGACGACGATCCGCGGGTCAACCCGTGGGGCGGCGCGATCGCCGTGGGCCACCCGCTGGCCTCCTCCGGCGTACGGCTGATGACGCAGCTCGCACGGCAGTTCGCCGAGCACCCCGAGGTCCGTTACGGCCTCACCGCCATGTGCATCGGCATCGGCATGGGCGGCACGGTCATCTGGGAGAACCCGGCCTGGGAGGGCAAGTGATCGAGAACCCCAACGAGGTCGTCACCAAGGCCCTAGTCCGCACTCTCACCGTCCCCGGCCTGGACAAGCCGGCCGCGCTGATCACTCTGGACAACGGCTTCGACCACAAGAAGCCGAACAGTTTCGGCCCGGCCGGCCTGCAGTCGCTCGATGCGGCCATTTCGTCGGCTTTGTCGGCCGAACCGGCTTTCATCGCCATCACCGGCAAGCCGTACATCTTCTGCGTCGGCGCGGACATTACCGGCATGCCGCTGATCACCGACCGCGACCAGGCCGTCTCGTTGGGGCAATTGGGGCATAGCGTCTTCGCCCGGTTGCGCGACTCCGACATTCCGACCTTCGCGTTCATCAACGGCGCGGCGCTCGGCGGTGGCCTCGAGGTCGCCCTGCACTGCCACTACCGCACGGTCTCCGGTGGCGCCGCCGCGCTCGGCCTGCCCGAGGTCGCGATCGGCCTGGTCCCCGGCTGGGGTGGCAGCCAACTGCTGCCCAACCTGATCGGCATCGCCGGCGCGGCCCAGGTGATCCTGCAGAACCCGCTCACCCAGAAGGTGCTGCGCCCCAAGCAGGCAGCCGAGCTGGGCCTGGCCGACGTGCTGCTGGAGCCGGCCGACTTCCTCGAACGCTCGCTGGAGTGGGCGGCCGGAGTGGTCAAGGGCGAGATCCAGGTGACCCGGCCCGAGGTCGACAAGGACATGTGGGACGGCGTGCTGTTCTTCGCCAAGCAGCAGCTCGACGAGAAGCTGCACGGGGCCGTCCCGTCCGCCAACAAGGCGATCGAGCTGCTCGCCCTGGCCAAGGACGCGTCGTTCGCGGACGGCACGGCGGCCGAGACCGAGGCGCTGGCCGACCTGATCATGGGCGACGAGTCGCGGGCCAGCCTGTACGCGTTCGACCTGGTCCAGCGCCGGGCCAAGCGCCCGGTCGGCGCCCCCGACAAGGGACTCGCCCGCACGGTGACCAAGGTCGGCATCGTCGGCGCCGGCCTGATGGCGTCCCAGCTGGCGCTGCTGTTCGCCCGCCGGCTGCAGGTGCCGGTGGTGCTGACCGACCTCGACCAGACCCGGGTCGACAAGGGCGTCGGGTACGTCCGGAAGGAAATCGAGAAGCTGGCCGGCAAGGGCCGCCTCGACGCCGGCACCGCCGCCAAGCTCACCGGCCTGGTCAGCGGCTCGGTCGACAAGTCGGTGTTCGCCGACGCCGACTTCGTCATCGAGGCGGTGTTCGAGAACCTCGACCTCAAGAAGCAGGTCTGGGCCGAGCTGGAGAAGATCGTCGCCCCCGAGGCGGTGCTGGCCACCAACACCAGCTCGCTGTCGGTCAGCGCGATGGCGGCCGACCTCGAACACCCCGAACGGCTGGTCGGCTTCCACTTCTTCAACCCGGTCGCCGTACTCCCGCTGCTGGAGATCGTCCGCGGCGAACGCACCGACGACGCCACCCTGGCCACCGCGTTCGCCATCGGCAAGGAACTGCGCAAGTCCTGCGTACTGGTCAAGGACGCGCCCGCGTTCGTGGTCAACCGTCTGCTCACCCGCTTCACCAGCGAGGTGTTCGCGGCCATCGACGCGGGCACGCCGCTGGAGACGGTGAACACCGCGCTCGACCCGCTGGGCCTGCCGATGCGCCCGATCCAACTGCTCCACCTGGTCGGCCCGGCCGTCGGCCTGCACGTCGGCGAGACGCTGCACCAGGCCTTCCCGGACCGCTACGGCGACAGCCCCAACCTGCACCGGATCGTCGAGGCCGGCCTGCCGCTGATCGTCGACGACGAGATCAACCCCGAGGTGGTCAAGCTGATCGAGGCCGGCGCCGAGCCGCTGACCGGTGATCAGGTACGGGAAAAAGCCCTCGACGCCCTGGCCGGCGAGATCCGCATCATGCTCGACGAGGGTGTCGTGGCCGAGGCACAGGACATCGACCTGTGCATGATCCTCGGCGCCGGGTGGCCGTTCCACCTCGGTGGCGTGACGCCCTACCTCGACCGCAGCGGCACCGCCGAGCGGGTCACGGGCAAGCGCTTCCTGCCCCGCGGAGTGGCCAGCCTGCGCGGCTGATGTCAGGTATCCGACGCCCCCGTGCCGCGATCCGGCGCGGGGGCGTCCGCGCAGCTGGCGCATGATCGGTAGGCTCCGGCGGGCCTAGTCGTACCGCCCTGGAGAATAGATGTCACAGCCGCCATACCCGCCTCAGCAGCCGGACCCGTACGGCCAGCCCTACGGGCAACAGCCCGGCGGCTCTTCATACCCACCGCCCGGCGGCCCTCAGGGTTATCCGCAGCCGGGCGACCCTCAGGGTTATCCGCAGCCCGGCGCCCCTCAGGGCTACCCGCCGCCGGACGGCTCCCAGGGCTACCCCGGCGCTTCCCAGAGCTACCCGCCGCCCGGTGCTTCCCAGGGCTACCCGCCGCCGGGCGGCCCTTCGTACCCGCCGCCTCCCGGTGGGCCGATCCCGCAGTACGGCGGTCCGCAGCCGCCGAAGAAGTCCGGCGCCCTCAAGGTCGTACTGATCGTGGTCGGTGTGGTCGCGCTCCTCTGCGTGGCCGGCATCGGCGCCACCTTCTTCTTCGCCAAGGACAAGGTCGAGGAGATCGCCGACGGCGCCAAGATCACCGTGGCCGCGCCGGCCACGCTGGGCGGACGGGAAAAGATCACCGACCCGGCGATCGCCCGGGCCGCCGACCAGATGGACTCCGAGCTGGGCAAGGTCGCCGGGGCCACCAGCTCGGTCGGCGCGATGTACGGCGACGCCCAGAAGCAGGACGTGGTCATGGTGGCCGCCGCCTCCACCGTCTCCGGCTCGGCCCAGAGCCGCTTCGACGAGTTCAGCAAGGGCCTGGCCTCCGGCGGCGTGCGGACCGACAGCCTGACCGCCACCGACCCGGGCCCGCTCGGCGGCATCGCCAAGTGCGGCGAGACCAGCCAGGCGGCGGTCAAGATGGCCGTCTGCGTCTGGTCCGACAACGGCAGCACCGGCATGTTCGCCATGCTGTTCAAGTCGAAGGCCGACCTCGAGAAGGAATTCGTCACCCTGCGCGGCGAGGTCGAGAAGAAGGCCTGACTCCTTTCGATGCGGCGCGGATCACATGGCGGGATCCGCGCCGTTATCGACCGGTCGGCGTGATCTCGCCCTGCCCTCGGGTGACGACATGCCCTGATCACGGCACTAGAGTTCCGCCTGTTACCCACCCGATGGAGCTTTGATGTCGCAGCCGCCGTACCCAGGTCCGCCCGATCCGTGGTCGTCCGGCCAGCCCTCGTCCGGTCAGCCGTCGTCCGGCCAGCCGTACCCTGGTCAGCCGGCGTCCGGTCAGCCCTCGTCCGGCCAGCCCTACCCTGGTCAGCCGGCGTCCGGTCAGCCGTACCCTTCGCAGCCGGCGTCCGATCCGTACGCGCAGCCGCAATACCCGCCCACCCAGCCGTACCCGGCCGCGCAGCCCTATCCCCCGCAGCCGCCGCAGCCGCCGCAGCCGGGCGCGTACCCACCGCCGCCGGACTACAGCCCTCCCCCGCCCGACTACGGGCAGCAGCAACAGCAGTACGCGGCGCCCGGCTACCCGCCGATGACCGCCGTCCCGGCCGTGCGAAAGAAATCCCGGGCGCTGCCGATCACTCTCGTCTCGATCGCCGTCTTCCTGGTCCTCTGCGTCGGCGGCACCACCGCAGTCGTGCTGGTCGCGCGCAACACCGCCAACTCGGTCGAGAACAACGCCCAGAACTACACGCCGCCGACGCTGCCCAGCATCGACCCGATCGACCCGATCGACCCGGCGCCGACCACCGAGCCCCCGGCCGCCAAGACGATCACGATCGTCGAGCCGAGGACCCTGGGCGGCCGGCCCAAGCTGACCGACGACCAGTTCCAGGACGTCACCGACCAGCTCAAGGCCGACCTCGGGAAGATTCCGAACGCCCGGAACACGGTCGGCGCGCTCTACGGCCAGGTCGCGAAGCAGAACATCGTGGTGATCGCCGGAGTCGAGGCGGATGTCGACAACCCGTCCCAGGAGCTGAGCGGCACGTTCCTCGGCGCCGGGGTCGGCGGCCTCAAGGTGACCGGAATCACGTCGATTTCGGCCGGCCCGCTCGGCGGGGTCGCCAAGTGCGGCAAGGCCGACGCCTCCGGTATCGACATGGTGCTCTGCGGCTGGGCCGACGAGGGCAGCGTGGGCTGGATCATCTGGTACTTCAAAACGATCAGCAAGGCCAAGACCGAGTTCGCCGCCCTGCGGGGACAGATCGAGAAGTCAAGCTGACACACGGTCAGGTGTGATCACGTACGTCTATCGATCGAGAAACGAACACGACGCGGTTCTCCTCGGAGGGCCGCGTCGTCATCTTCACCGGTCAGGATGGGCCGTCCTCCCCGAGTGAAGGAGTAACCGTGCACCTCCCGCAGCTTCGCCGCGTCCGCTGGGCCGTCCGTGCGACCCTGCTCCTCGGGGTGGCCGCATCGGTGACGGCCAACATCCTGCACGCCCTGGACAATCCGATCAGCCAGGCGATCGCCGCCTGGCCTCCGCTGGCGCTGCTGCTCACGGTCGAGCTGATCTCCCGCGTCCCGGTGCACCGCCGCTCACTGGCAGCGGCCCGCCTGGTGGCCACGGCGACCATCGCGGGCATCGCCGCCTGGGTGTCGTACTGGCACATGGCCGGGGTGGCCGCCAAATACGGCGAGACCGGCGCCTCGCCGTACCTCATGCCCCTCTCGGTCGACGGCCTGATCGTGGTGGCCAGCATCTGCCTGGTCGAGCTCTCCGGCCGCATCAACACCCTGGAACGCCCCGCCGCGCCGCCGCACCGGGCCGACCCCCGGCCGGCTTTCGTCCCTCCGGCCACCCACACCACCGCGTCCGACCCAGCGACCGCCTACCCAGCCACCGCACCCGCGTCCGCCTCCTTGTCGACCGCCTCCGCAGCCACCACCTCCGCGTCCGGCTCCCTGGCGACCACCTCCGCGTCCGGCTCCCTGGCGACCACCTCCGCGTCCGGCTCCCTGGCGACCACCTCCGCGTCCGGCTCCCTGGCGACTTCACCCGCAACGGCGAGGTCCGGTGCGAGCACCGCCGCCGCCGTCGAGCGCGCGGCGGCCACCGGAGCCCTGCCCCCGCAGGTCGCCGCCGAGATAGCCGACCTCCTGGCGGCAAAGCCCCAGCCCACGCCGTCGGCCACCGCCGCACCGCACGCGGGCCCAGCCCGCACCGCGCCGCAGACAAGCCCGTCCCGCACCGCGCCGCCGGCCGTTTCCGGCCGCACTGCGCCGCACCCGGCCCCCGCACCCCGCCACGCCGGAACCAGCCGCCCCGTAGCCCCCGCCCCCGCGGGCCGCGCCACCCCGCCCGGCGCCAGCATCCCGGAACTCAAGCCGGAGGCGACCAAGCAGTCCCGCCAGCCCGCGCCGCCCAAGGTCCGCCGCAGCCCCGCCGAGACCATCGCCGAGGCCCACCGCATCCGCGAGAACGACCCCGCCATAACCGACTCGGCCCTGGCCGCCGCCCTGGGCATCAGCACCGCCCGCTGGCGCACCATCCGCCGCGAGTCCGACGACCGCACCATCGCCGCCTGACCAACAAAAGCGCCCCGACCCACCACCGCCAAACCCAGTGGTAGCCCAGAGCGCTGGCACACCCAGACACCGCCCAGGGCTACCACCCCCAAACCCAGTGGTGACCCAGCGCGCTCGCACACCCAGACACCGCCCAGGGCTACCACCCCCAAACCCAGTGGTGACCCAGCGCGCTCGCACACCCAGACACCGCCCAGGGCTACCACCCCCAAACCCAGTGGTGACCCAGCGCGCTCGCACACCCAGACACCGCCCAGGGCTACCACCACCAAACCCAGTGGTAGCCCTGAGCGCTCTCGCACGCTCGGACACCGCCCGGGGCTACCACCATCAAACCGGTGGTAGCCCCGGGTGGGTCACTTGAAGCGGTAGGCCCGGATCACGGTCTGCGCGACCGACGACCCCTTGCCGTCAGCCGCGCTCAGCCGCAGCGACACGTAGCCCTTGCCCTTCGGGTAGGTCACGTGCGCCAGCCCGCCCGGCCCGACCGGCAGCTTCCGCCAGGTCTTGCCGTCGTCGAAGGACACGTCCGCGGCCAGCGCGCGTACCGCGACCTTGGCCCCGGTCTGGTCCTGCGCCCACAGCGGCAGCACCCCGGGGCCGCCCGGCACGCTGTTCGACGCGTCCACGGACGGCTGGTAGCGGACGGCGAACACCGGCAGCGTCGCCCATTCGTCGCCCGCTGGCTTGGCCGAACGGAACGTGAAGGCGACCGACCGTGACGTGGACAGCCCGGCGTACCCGGGGCTCGTCACCGTCTGTTCGATCCGGTAGGTCGACTCCGCGTCGGGCAGGCCGTCCGCACCTGTCGCACTGCCCTCGTAGTCGCCGATCAGCTCCCCGTCGCGGTAGATGCGGGAGGTCATCTCCGCGTCGTTGTCGAAGCCGGGGTGACCGGCCCCGTCGGCACTCTGCGGGATCACCGCGTTGATGGTGCCTCCTCTGCGGGCCAGCCACTGGTACCGCGAGTTGAAGGCGACGCCCCACGGCGCGGCCCCCCACACCTGGTGCTTCCGCTCGCCGGCCCGGTGTACGCGCGGCGTGTCGCGCCAGAACGGGCCGTTCATGAAGCCCATCTCGTCCATCGAACCGATCTGCGTCTCGAGTTCCCAGCGCATCGCGGGGTCGGTGCTGAAGTAGTTCACCCGGGTGGCCGGCGCCCCGACCGCAACCGATCCGCCGCCGATCTGCCCGCCGGCGCTGTTGTAGACGGTCGCGTACTGCCGGGCGGTGTCGCCGTCGGCGACAGCCCGGATCGTCTGCACCTCGGTGGCCAGCTCGGCCGCGCGGAAGGTGCGCCGGTATTCACCGGCCAGCAGGGTCCGGCCGGGCACGTACTCCGACACGAAGTACGCGTACGGGCTGTTCAGCCCCCGCCGCCCGGAGTCCTTGCGGGCCCACGCGCTGGACACCGCGCCGGTCAGCTCGGGCTGGCCCGGTGCCGACGGATCGGCCATCCCGACCCGGACGTCGGCGAGCGATCCGGCGGTCGTACCGAAACCGATGGCGCTGCCGTCCACCGAGCCGGTCACGCTGATGGCGCCGGCGAGGGACTCGGCCGTCTTGTCCGGCACGGCCTGGCTGACCGGGGCGGCGGTACGGGCGTCGAAGGTGACTGTGGTGTCGCCGGTGACGTCGACGACCGGCTGGAACATCACGGCCACGGGCGAGTCCTCGGTCGGTTCGCTGTAGATGTACGAGCCGACCGAGTAGCGGCCCTTCGGCAGCCGGAGCGTCACCTGCCCGCTCGGGTCCCACGGCAGCGCGAAGTAGTCACCGGTGGGCTGGTAGATCTCGGCCAAGTTGTTGGGCGTGAGCTTGCCGTCGGGGCCGATGTTGCGCAGCGTGACGGCGTACCGCTCGTCCTCCTTCTGCACGGCGACCGGCGTGGAGACCTGGCTGGTCCCGGCGGTGGCGATGATCCGTCCGGTGTAGGCCCCGGGCGCCACGTCACCGGTGGTGTCGGCGGTGACTGTCACGTCGGCCGATCCGCCGGCCGGGATGGTCACGCTGGTCGCGCTGAGCCGGAACACCGAACCGGTCAGGGCCAGGGCGGCGGTCACGTCGGCCGTACCCGTGTTGCGGTAGGTCACGGTCTTGGTCAGGGCGGTGTCCTTGTCGTGCGGCCAGTGCCGCAGCCCGAACGAGACCGCGGCCGGCTCGCTGGTCAGCGTCTGGGTGATCGCGCGGGCCACGTCGACCCGTCCGGCCCCCTGCTCGAACGGTCCGGCCGCGCCGTCGGGCTTGGCCGAGGCCATCAGCACGGTCTTGAGCCGGGCGCCGTTCCAGTCCGGATGCTGCTGCGCGAGCAGGGCGGCGGCCCCGGCGACGTGCGGCGTGGCCATCGAGGTGCCGCTGAGCGACTGGTACGTCTCGGGGTAGTCGGCGGCCGGGGTACCGATCTCGGACCCGGCGGACCGCGCCGCGACGATGTCGACGCCGGGCGCGGCGATGTCCGGCTTGATCGCGCCGTCGAAGGAGCGCGCCCCGCGGCTGGAGAATTCGGCCGTACGGTCCGACTTGTCGACCGCGCCGACCGTCAGCGCCGCGTCCGCGCTGCCGGGTGACCCGATCGTCTCGTCCGCGCCGGAGTTGCCGGCGGCGATGACGAACAGCGCCCGGGTCTGCGCCGACAGCGTGTTGACGGCCTCTTCCATCGGGTCGATGCCGGCGAAGTCCTCGCCGCCCAGGCTCATGTTGATCACCCGGGCGTGCTGCTCGGCCGCGGCCCAGTACATGCCGGCCAGGATCGCCGAGTCGGTGCAGCCGCGCAGCTCGCACACCTTGCCGTTGAGGATGGTGGCGTCCGGCGCGACGCCTTTGTATTTCCCGCCGGACGCGGCGCCGGTGCCGGCGATGGTCGACGCTACGTGGGTGCCGTGGCCGTCGGTGTCACCGGCGGTCGGTTCGGCGCTGAAGTTCTGCGAGGTCACCTTGCCCTTGAGGTCCGGGTGTTCGGCGTCGACGCCGCCGTCGAGAACGGCGACGGCGAGGCCCTTGCCGGTGTATCCGGCCTGCCAGGCGGCCGGAGCGCCGATCTGCGGCACGCTGACGTCGAGGACGCGCTGCCGCACGCCGTCCAGCCAGATCTGCTGCGACGTGGTCTTCAGCGTGTCCCACAGGCTCTTGGCCTCGGCCTTGCGGGCGGTGATGGCGACCCCGCGGACGGCCGGCAGTTCACGGCCGATTTTCCCGCCGGCCGCGGTGATGGCCTGCTTGGTGCCGCGTACGTCGGCCTTGGCGCGATATTTGACGATCAGGGGTACGGTGCGCCGCGCCGCGTCGTCGTAGCGCAGGCGGACGAGTTCGGTGACGTCGAACAGCCGCCGGTCGGCCCGCTGGGTGTGCAGCAGCGGCACGGCGTCGGCCGGCACCACCAGCAGGTGCCCGTGCAGGACCGAGGTGGTGAAGGTGATGTGTTCGCGGCCGGGCGCGGGGTCGATCCGGGCGGTGGTGGCATCGGGCCGGGACACGGTCACCCGGTCCCCGGTGACCAGGGTCACGGTGTGACTTCGACCGGCCGGAGCAGAAGCGGGCGCGGCGTCCGCGGGGCCGGCGGACAGACCGGTGGCGGCCACGAGCACGAAGCTCGCCACCACGGCCGCGCGCCGACTCACATTGATGGGCGTCATGCCCTGATGACGGCACGACGCCCCAAAAGGTTGCTTCGCCCTACTGCCCGGTGGCTATGCCCAGGCCCTTGGGTTTGGGGACGCTGGCCGTCGCGGCCACCACCGGCGTCTTGTCGGCCCCCGGCAGCGACACCGTGACCTCGAGGCCGCCGCCCTGCTGGGCCACGGCCGAGACGGTGCCGCCGTGCGCGTCGCACACCGCCCGGACGATCGACAGCCCCAGCCCCGACCCGCGCGACCCGGTGCGTTCCCAGCCGCCCCGCCGGAACGGCTCGAACAGGCCGGGCACATCGGCCGGCTCCACCTCGTACCCGGTGTTGCCGACGATCAGCCGGGCCTGGCCGTCGACGGTGGTCGTCCGCAGCCAGAGCTTGCCCATCAGGTGGTTGTAGCGGATCGCGTTCTCGATCAGGTTGCCGGCCAGCCGGTCGAGCAGGCTCGGGTCGCCGACCACGGGTGCCGCCTGCAGGTCGGTCTCCACGTTCAGCTTCAGGCGTTCGGCCTCGGCCTTGACCGCCGACAGGGCGTTGTAGACCGAGGTCGCCAGGTCGGCCGGGACCTTGCGGACCAGGCGGCGGCCGGACTGGGCCTCGCTGCGCGCCAGCACCAGGAGGGCGTCGACCAGGCCGTTGGCGCGTTCGGAGGCGTTGCGGACGACCTTGGCCATGCGGCGGTACTCGGCCACGTCGGCCTCGTCGTCGCTCAAGGTCACGTCGATCTCGGTACGCATGACGGCCAGCGGGGTACGCAACTCGTGCGACGCGTTGGCCACGAACCGCTTCTGCGACTCGAACGCCCCGGCCAGCCTGTCCAGCATGGCGTCGAAGGTGCGGGCCAGCTCGGCCACCTCGTCGTCCGCCCCGGCGTACCGGATCCGCTGGTCGAGGGTCTCCTCACCGAGCCGCTGGGCGGTGGCGGTGACGTTGTGCAGCGGGCGCAGGGCGCGACCGGCCACCGCGTACGCCCCGGCGATGCCGATCATCCCGATCGCGAACAGCGCGACCAGCCCCTTGACCAGCAGTTCCTGCGACGCCCGCTCGACCAGGTCGGTCTGCCAGTCGAGGGCGTCGAGGGTACGCCCGTCGGAGAGCACCACCTGCGTGCCCTGGCGCAGCTCGTCGGCCGGGTGCAGCGCGTCGCCGACCAGCAGCCAGGCCAGCAGCACCAGGATGGCGCCCGCCCCGACCAGCAGGATGCCGTTGAGCAGGGTCAGCCGCAGCCGCAGGGTCGGCCGCAGCCAGTTGCGTGCCTGGTTGCGGCCGAGGTAGACGGTCACGCCGAGCCGCCGGGCGACAGCACGACGGGCTCGGGGACCCGGTAGCCGGCACCGACCACGGTCTCGATCAGCGGCGGGTCGCCGACCTTTTTCCGCAGGGTCATGACTGTCACCCGGACCGTGGTGGTGAACGGGTCGGTGTTGGCGTCCCAGACCCGCTCCAGCAGCTCCTCGCTCGACACCACCCCGCCGCGGGCCTTGAGCAGCTCCTCGAGCACACCGAACTCCTTGTTGGTGAGGTCGATCGGGGTGCCGCCGCGGGTGACCACCCGGCGGGTCTGGTCGAGCACCAGGTTGCCGACGGTCAGCACCGGCGGCGCGACCGGCGTGGCCCGGCGGCCGAGGGCCTGGACCCGGGCCACCAGTTCGTCGAAGGCGAACGGTTTCGGCAGGTAGTCGTCGGCGCCGAGCTGCAGTCCCTCGACCTTGTCGGCGACGGTGCCGCTGGCGGTCAGCATCAGCACCCGGGTCAGCGTGCCGGAGGCGACCAGCGCCGCGCAGATCTCGTCGCCGTGCATGCCGGGCAGGTCACGGTCGAGGACGACCACGTCGTACCGGGTCACGTAGGCCATCTCGTGGCCGGTCGGCCCGTCGTACGCGACGTCCACCGCCATGCCTTTGCGGCGCAACCCGCGTGCGATCGCGTCGCACAGGTTCCGCTCGTCTTCCACCACCAGCACGCGCACGTCCGCGCCTCCCGATCGACCCGCCCGGCCCAGCCTCCCCGCCGTCCCGTGAAACGGCGGTGAGGTCCCGGAATAGCAGGCTACTTCAGGGGTGACAGCCGGGCCGAGGCCTCGCGGTCAGCCGGTGGTTCCGGCTCGCTCGCTCGCCGGCATGTCGTTGGACGTGGTCACGGCGACGCCGGGCCAGCGCTTGGCGATCCGCGCGGCGACGGTCACCCCGGCCAGGCCCTGGACGACGATGCGCCGGGTGTGGTCCCCGTCCAGCTTCGGCAGCACGTCCCGCGCGATGATCCGCCACAGCGCCTGTGACCGTCGCACGTTGGCGTAGTACCGGCCGTACAGGGTTCGGTGGATCTTGCCGGAGGCCCGTTTCTGGAAGCGCTGGACGGTGATGGCCACCGCCTCGGCCTGCGGGCTGCTCCCCTCGTGGGCACGGGCGCGCAGGTAGCCGGTGACGCGGCGCGGGAACCCGTCGACGACGAAGCGTTCCAGCCGGGGTACGAAGAGCTTCTCCTCCCGCTCCCCGACGGTGTGCAGCCGTACGCCGGCGTCGAAGCCCTCCGTCCACGGACCGGTCTTGGTCACGATCAGGTCGACAGCGAAGCCGGCCCTCCGCGCCTCCTCGACCAGCTTCCGCACCCGGTTGCCGTTCGGCGGGTCCAGCGCGACCACGACGTACCGTTCGGCGTCGGGGGCGGGCAGCGGCACCGGGGCCGGCGCGGGGGCGCCGTGGCCGGGCAACGCGTTCGTGGCCGTCACCTCGGCGAAGACCGCCCGCAGCTGCTCGCCCACGGCCTCGCGGCCGTACCGGGCCCGCAGCTGCTCGCGGGCCGCGGCCAGGTCGAGATCGGCCCAGCCGGCCTTCAGCCGCCGGTATCCCTCGACGATGACCGCCGGGTCCTCGGTGACCTCGAAGAGCACGCCGCCGACGCCGTCCAGTCCGGCCATCGTCTCGGCCGGACCCTGACTGCGGGCGACCAGCACCGGCGTCCCGGTCGCGACCGCCTCGACGATGGTCATGCCGAAGGTCTCGACGTGGCTCGCGTGCACCAGCACGTCGTGCCGTTGCATCAGGCCGGCCACCTCGTCCGGCGGGACCGCCGGGTGCTGGGTGACCCGGTCGGTCAGACCCATCTCCTTGATCCGGTCCCGCAGGTCGTCCTCCAGCAGGCCGGCACCGACCAGCGTGAGCGTGGCCCTCGGCTCCTCCGACGCGACCTTCCCGAACGCCTCGAGCAGGGTGAGTACGCCCTTGTGGGCGAGCATCCGGCCGACGTAGAGCCAGCGCAACGGCTCGGCCGGTGGTTCCGGGCGGACCGTGAAGCGGTCGAAGTCGATGGGGTTGGGCACGATCCGCAGCTTGTGCGTGTATTGCGGGAACTGGGCGGCGACCAGGTCGTAGAGATATTGACCGACGCAGAGCAGCCGGTCGACCCGGCCGAGCATCTCGCCGTACATCCGGCGGGCCCGGCGCTGGCCGAACACCTTGGGCAGGAACGTCGCGTGCTCGGTGACCACGATCCGGGCGTCGTCGCGGGCCAGCGCGGCGGCGATCGCCCCGCCGTAGTGCCCGGTGTGGGCGTGGATCAGCGGCGCCTCGATCCGCCCGGTGGGCAGGGTCGCCTCGAGCCGGGCGGTCTGTGCCCGGGCCCAGGCCGCGTAGTCCTCGCCGATGGCCAGCGACCACGGCACCCGGGTCAGCTCGCCCTCGTCGGTGTCCTCGACGACCCGGCCGCCGGATTTCTCGGCCAGCCGCTCGAACGAGGTGCGCAGGAGCGTGCCGGTCAGGCCCTTGGGCTGGTAGTACCAGTTTTCGGTGTGCAGGGTGATGACCCGCTCGTAGCCGCTCAGGACCGTGCCCGTGGTCGCCTTGACGAAGGCGCCGGCGAACGGGTCGTCGGGCGAGGGGTACCACGGTGTGACGACGGCCAGGTCGGCCTCGGACGTGGTCCGGGCCGGCTCGGCCGACGGTTCGAGCCGGATGGCCAGGCCGCCGTGCGACCGGCGGGCCTCCTCGGCGATCACGGTCGCCTCGGGATCACCGGCGATGAGCAGGTCGGCCGAGGACAGCGGGCCGCCCCGGCGCAGCAGGGTCTTGCGGGCGGCGGCCAGTGTGGCGCCGACGTCGCCGGAGCCGAGGCGTTGCACGGTCACGCCGTCGGCCGGGGTCAGCCCGGCCCACTCGGCCCGGTCGGCGACGACCAGGAGCACCTGGGCGCCGGTGGCGGCCAGGTCGGCGGTGTATCGCTGCGCGGCGCGCACCCGGCGGCCGCCGAGGGCCAGATAGACCACGGATTGAGTACGGTCGTTCACTGTCGAATGCCCCTACTTCACCATCGCGCGCAGGCGCTGTTCCCAGGGGCCGAGCGTAGCGTCGCGGGTGTAACGCGCCGCATGAGCCAGAGCCGATTCAAAGGTGGAACGGTCCATCTTGCGAGCGGACTCGCCCGACGCGATCAGTGCCTGTGCGACGGCGTCGGGCGTCAGCTTGTCCTCGGCCGTCCACATCGGGTAGTCGCTGAGCACCTCGGACGCCGCCAGTCCGGGTTCGTGCACCGAGACGATCGGCTTACCGGTGGCCATGTACTCGAAGACCTTGCCGGAGGTGACGTAGCGGCTGCCGGGCACGCAGAAGACCAGGACGTCGGTGCCGGCGTAGACCGAGTCGGCCTCGGTCTTGCTGAACGCGCCCATGTAGTTGACGCCGTACTCCTCGTACGGGTCGATCCGGGCGCGGATCGGGGCGATCTCGTGCGGCCGGAACCCCAGGTGGCCGTGGATGTTGAGCTGGGAGCCGGCCATCACCGGGTGGGGCCGGGCCAGCCGCCAGCCCTCGAAGAGCGTCTCGAGCGGCAGGTAGCTGGTGACGGTGCCGAGGTAGCTGAAGGTGAGGGGCTTGTTCGGGTCGGATTCCCGGAACTCCGGCCGGCCCAGCAGTTCCGGCTCCCAGCCGTTGGGCACCACGGTCATCCGGTCGGCCGCGAACGGATAGCGGTCGCGGTGCCACTGGCGCATGCCGTCGTTGACGAAGACCACCTCTGACGCGCGACGGAGGACCTTTTCCTCCCAGCGCATGACGTGGCCGCCTTCGGGGAACCGGACGGTCTCGGTGAACTGGTTGAACGTCCAGGCGTCGCGGTAGTCGACGACGTACGGCACCTTGAACCAGCGGCCCAGCTCGTGGGCGGCGGCGAAGGAGACGAACGGGTTGCCGGTCGCCAGCACCAGGTCGAACTTGTCGCGCATGTGCTGACGCATGGCGGTGTTCAGGACGCTCGGCATCCAGCCCAGGTAGGGCTCCTGGAAGATGCGCCGCTGGGCCAGGTTGTAGAGGTTTTGCATCGCGGTGGGAAAATTGCGACGCATGGTGGAGAACCGCCGGATGTCCTGCTCGAACGGGAACATGTTCATCGCCGGACGAACAACCCGGACACGCGGGTCGATAGTGGTCTCGAGCGCCGGGTCCGAGGCGCCGTCGAGGTAGTGCTCGAAGAACTCGCGCGGCGCCGTGTGCACCGTCACGTCCCAGCCCTTCTCGGCCAGGTGGTTGGCGGTCGCACGCGCGCGGAAAACTCCGCTGGCCCGGCTCGGCGGGAAATAGAACGACAGGTAAAGCACGCGTGGCGCCCGGGGCGAGGGGCCGGCATCTGCGGAGACGCCACTTCCGGTGGCGGCTCCGTGGGCGGTTTCTACAGCTGGGGCGGTGAGAGGCCGCGGCATCGAGGTATGTCCTAGCGGTGTCGGCTGGCTGCTTGGCGGGTCGGCAAGGGGTGGCTCGGGGCGGAGAGAGACGGCGGCTCCTCGGGCATGGTCCGCAGGCCCCGGGCCCACTTTATCGGAGAATCCGGGCCGATCTATCTGAGAGGAGTTTTCGGGTTCCGCAGTGTACGAGATGCGGGCAACGCCGGAACCACCGGTCGGTCGGGCTAGGAGAGGCGCCACAGTCCGACGGAGGCGTCGATGCGGCGGCACACCAGCACCTCGGCCGTCGTCTGACAGTCACCGGACACCTGATCGGCCGCGCCCAGCACCCGGATCCGCAGGGTGTCCGGGTCGAGCCGGGCGTAGTGCACCGTGTCGCCGGAGAGCTGCTCGCGCAACCCGATCACGGTCCCGTCGGCGCCGGCCGCCCCGACCGAGTGCCAGCGACCGAAATCGCCGCGTACGTCCCCGGTGTCGGCATCGAGCACCGAGATCACCCGGCCGCGTTCACCCGGCTCGTTCTCGGTCGCCAGCAGATAGCGCCCGGCCTGGTCGGCGTAGTTCCACCGGGTGCCGATCCAGCGCCGCGCCCCGGTCTCCCGGTCCAGCAGCCACAACCCGCCCTGCCAGCCCAGCGAGCAGATGCCGGTGGCGCAGTCGCTCTGCACCCACCGCCCGACCAGGTCGAGCGAGGTGTGCCAGCCGCGCCGCAGGTCGGGCAGGTGGTAGGCGTCGGTGCCGGTCGGAACGCCGACCAGGATCAGGTCACCGGCGGTCCAGACCGGGGTGTCGGCTCCGCGGCCCAGGTCACGCGGGTGGGTGGTCACACCGGCGACGATCTTCCCCGTACGCGTGTCCCGGACGTTCAGCTCGCCGGCGTGGGTGGCCGTGACCAGCAGAGCCGGAAAGCCGTCGGGCCCGACCGCGGCCTGATCGGTGAACCCGCGGGCCGGCTCGTCCACGGTCCAGCGCACCGCGCCGGTGGCCAGGTCGACCCCGGACCAGGCCCGCGGCCCGGGCACCGCCCGGTTCTCTCGCAGCAGCGCGAGCCCGGCCACCGGGGACACGCTGAGCAGCCGGGCCGGCCGGCGCCAGACCTCCCGCCCGGTCCCCGCCACCAGCGCCATCGACGCCTCGGTGTCGATCGAGTCGACCTGGTAGGTGACCAGCACCAGCGAGCCGGCGGTGAGCACGTTGACGATCGCGCCGGTGACCCGGGCCGTGGTCCGGGAGACGAGGTGGCCGTCCGGGAGCGTGTACTCGTTGATCACCTTGTCGGTGGCCGGCGCACCGGCCGGGAACGGTCCGGCCTCGACCACGAAGAGCCGGTCGCCGGAGACGAAGGTCATGTCGCCCAGCCCGGCCGCCACGACCACCGGTGGCGGTGGCGGTTCCCGGTGCGCGGCGCCGGTGCAGAGCCCGACCAGCAACAGCGCGAGCAGCAGGAACAGGGGCCGCAGGCGCAGCGGATCGACCGGCGCGGCCACCCGGGTGGGCCGCGTCAGCACACCGAGGTCGATCAGCGCCTCGCCCACGCCCCGATTGTGCGCCCGCCCTCACCTGGCGCGATAGGTGAAAGACCGGCCCCGGTGCGATACGCGAAGAGCCCTACCCGGTACGGAGCCCCTACCCCGTGCGGTACGCGCAGAGGCCTACCCGGTGCGGTACGCGAAGAGGGCCAGGCCCTGCCCGTCACGGCAGATCGCGAGGCCGTCGGCCGCCCGGCACTCGCGGACGATGCTGTCGGCGTACCCCAGGGGCAGGATCTTCCCGGCCCGGAGCATCGCGAAGCTCGTCCTCTTCCCGCCCGGCTCGATCCGCGACAGCACGGCCGGCCCGGCCAGGCCGGGACTGACCGCCGGCCAGTCGCGCAGGTCGTCGGTGGGGCGGCCGGTGGCCGGGTCGACGACCCGCAGCGGCCGCATGGACGTGGCGTCGTACTCGAGCGTGTACCGGCCGTCCGGGCGCAGGCTGACGTCCCGGCCGGTCTGCCACCGGACGACACCGGTCGCCGGGTCGAGCACCTGGACCCCGTCCCGGGTGTGCCGGCAGATGACGGCGTCGCACCGCGCGCCGGTGATCGAGTCGGCCAGCGGCGCGGACTCGGTGCTCCACCGGGGCGCGAGGGTGGCGAGGTCGTACGAGGTTGTCCGGCCCGGCCCCTGGACGACCGCCACGTCGCCGAGCACGTCGACCCAGGCGCCACCGCTGCCCGGGCCGCCCTGGGCCCGCACGCGCCCGGTCGACGGGTCGATCAGCTGGATGCGGTCGGCCGAGACGACCACCAGGTTCCCGCCGGTCCAGGCGGTGAACACGTAGCCCGGCAGCGGCCGCCGCCACAGCTCGCGCCCGGTGCTCAGCTCGACCGCGCGCAGGTCGGTGCGCAGCGGCGGTTCCCGGTACGGTCGCCCGGTGCTGGACAGGTAGATCCGGCCGGGGTCGCCCGAATCGGTGTCGTACTCGGCGCCGGGGCGGAAGACGGTCCAGCTGTCCAGGCCGATACCGGAACGCGCGGACTCGACCCGGCTCGCCGCGGTGAAGACGGTGCGCCCCGTACGCAGATCGAGAACGTCGGTCTTGAAGTCCGGCCGCGACACCAGCACCGTGTCACCGGCGATGGCCACCTGCCCGCCGCGGTATCCCACCGCTTCCGGCGAGACCGAGCCCGGGTTGATCACGACGCTCCAGAGGCGTCGCAGCGGGTCGGCGCGCCAGCCGGTGACCCGGTCGAGCACCCCGTCGCCGTCGGTGTCGGCGCTGGTCACGAAGCGATCGCCGGCACTCGTGAAGGTGCCGCCGGTGGACAGCGGGACCGAACCGAGAGGGCGCCACAGGGCGGGCGCGGCCGGTGCGGCGCCGCCCAGGCCGAGCAGGAGCACGACGGCGGCGATCAGGGCGACCGGGCGGAAGACGTGCAGCGGCGGGCGGGGCGAAGTGACCGGCGCGGTGACGGGCAGCTGATCGAGATCGATCACCGCCACCAGCTCACTCCTTCAGCGTGTAGGCCCAGACGACCAGCTCGCCCGAGGCCGACCGGCACACCAGCCGGCCCGGCGCGGCCTGACAGTCACCGGTGCCCGGCGGCAGGTCGGCCAGCGGCCGGGGCCCGGGCAATCCCGGCTCGGCGACCGCGACCATGGTACGGGCCCCGGCCGCCACGTCCCGGGTGACCAGCAGGCGGTCACCGTCCGTCCCACCGACGATCCGCCAGCCGTGCAGGTCGGACAGCACGTTCCCGGTCGACGGGTCGACGATGCCGACTGGGTCGGCGCCGCCGTTCGCGGTCCCGTAGGCCAGAGTCATCGCCCCGCGCTGCTCGACGCCGCGCCAGCCGGCCCGGTACCACCGCTCCGCGCCGGTGGCCGGGTCGATGCCACGCACGCCGTCCGGGGAGTTGAGGCAGGCGACCGGCCCGCAGTCGCGTACCTCGTAGGCGGTGTCGGCGGATCGCTGCCACAGCCGCTGCAGGGTGACCGGGTCGTAGGCCGAGATCATCACGCCGTAGCGGCCGAGGTGCCGCAGCAGGACCACGCCGCCGGAGACGGCCGGGTTCTCCGGGCCGTAGTTGGCCGCGGGCAGCTCGGCCGACGCCAGCTTCTGGCCGGTGGCGAGGTCGTGGACGGCGGCGGTGCGGTTGTCGTGCACGAGCATCATCCGGGGGCCCGCGTCGCCGGGGCCGGGCACACCGAGCAGCACCGCGGTGCCGGGTACCTGGACCTCCCAGAGCACTGTGCCGTCGACCGGCTGCAGCGACTGGACCGGGCCCTGGACCCGGCGGTTGGTGCCGCCGCTGCGGACGGCGAAGACGCCGAGCAGCGCGTCGCTGCCGGTCAGGTTCATCACGGTGCCGTCGTGCCGCCAGCGGGTGAGCCCGGTGGCCAGGGAGAGCGCGGTGGTGTTGGGCCGGCCGGGACCGTAGGACGTCCACGGCCGCATCAGCACCAGGCCGTTGGCCGCCCGCAGCCGGTAGGTCGGGCGGTCCGAGGCGATCTGCCAGCGCTCGGTCCCGGTGGCCAGGTCGTACGCCGCCAACGTGCCCTGGGTCTGGGCCAGGAGCTCGTTGTTGTCGGTCAGCGCGTACGTGTCGGCCGGCCCGACCCGCAGCGTGAGCAGCGGCGACAGGGCCGGTGCGGGTGGTGCCGCGGAACCGCCGGCGACCACCAGCACGAGCAGCGCGATCAGCACGGGCGCGAACCAGGGAGCCACCGTCCGGCGGGTCGGCCGGGCGTAGGTCTCCGGCTCGCCGCGGTCGAGACCAAGATCGATAACGATCGTGTTCTCGCCGAAGGTCTCAGCCGCCATGCCATAAAGGTAACGGCTGAATAACGAAAACGCCCGTCCGGCCAAATGGATCAGTGGTAGGCCCGCGCGGCATCCGGGGCGGCGGTCAGGGGACGGGGTCGACGAGAGCCTCGAGCTCGGACACCGCCTCGGTCACCGCGCGGGCGACCTCCTGCGGCGTGAGCCCGAGCGAGGCCAGGATCTCGGCCCGGGTGCCGTGCGGGTGGAAACCGGCCGGCACCGCGAAGTCGCGCAGCGGCGCCCGGACGCCGGCGTCCCGCAGCGCGGCCGCCACGGCCTGGCCGACGCCACCCTCGCGCACGCCGTCCTCCAGGGTCACGACCAGGCGGTGTTCCCGCGCCAGCCCGGCCAGCTCGATCGGCACCGGGCGCACCCAGCGCGGGTCGGCCACCGTCACGCCGTACCCCTGCTCGGCGATCCGCTCGGCCGCCTGCATCCCCAGCGCGGCGAACGCACCGACGGCGACCAGCAGCACGTCCTTGCGGTCGTCCTCGCGGAGCACGTCGATCGGGCCGACCCGACGCAGCGCGGGCAGGTCAGCGGCGACCGAGCCGGTCGGGAAACGCACGATCGTCGGGCCGTCGTCGACCGCGACCGCCTCGCGCACCTCCTCGCGCAGGGTGGTGGCGTCGCGCGGCGCGGCGATCCGCAGCCCGGGCACCACGCCGAAGACGCTGAGGTCCCAGATGCCGTAGTGGCTCGGCCCGTCCGGCCCGGTGACGCCGGCCCGGTCGAGCACGATCGTCACCGGCAGCTCGTGCATGGCCACATCGAGCAGGACCTGGTCGAAGGCCCGGTTGAGGAACGTCGAGTAGAGCGCCACCACCGGGTGCAGCCCGCCCATGGCCAGGCCGGCCGCGCTGGTGATCGCGTGCTGCTCGGCGATGCCCACGTCGTACACGCGGTCCGGGTGTTTGGCGGCCAGCGACGCGATGCCGGTCGGCTCGGCCATGGCGGCGGTGATGCCGACGATGTCCGGCCGCTCGTCGGCGATCGCCACCAGTTCCTCGGCGAACACGTTGGTCCACTTGACCGACGGCTTGGCGGTCAGCGCGCCGGTCTGCGGGTCGAACGCGCCCGGGCCGTGCAGGCAGTCGGCCTCGTCCTGCTCGGCCGGGCGGTAGCCGTAGCCCTTGCGGGTCACCGCGTGCACGATCACCGGCTGGTTGAAGCCCTTGGCCTTGCGCAGGGCCGACTCCATGGCCTGCTGGTCGTGGCCGTCGACCGGGCCGACGTACTTGAGGCCGAGGTCCTCGAACATCGGCTGCGGGCTGACCGCGTCCTTGATGCCGCGCTTGACCGCGTGCAGCACCTCGTAGGCCGGCCGCCCCACGATCGGCGTCGCCCCGAGCGAGTCCTTGACCAGGTCGAGGATTTTTTCGTAGCCCGGGCTGAGTCGCAGCGTGGCCAGGTGGTCGGCCAGGCCGCCGATCGTCGGCGCGTACGACCGGCCGTTGTCGTTGACGACGATGACCAGCCGGTTCCGGGCGGCGGCGATGTTGTTGAGCGCCTCCCAGCACATGCCCCCGGTGAGCGCGCCGTCGCCGACCACGGCCACCGTGTGCCGGTCCTCGCCGCGCAGCGCGAACGCCTTGGAGATGCCGTCGGCGTACGACAGAGCGGTGGACGCGTGCGAGTTCTCGATCAGGTCGTGCTCGCTCTCGGCCCGGCTCGGGTACCCGGAGAGGCCACCCCGCTGGCGCAGCAGGTCGAAGCCGCCCTGCCGGCCGGTCAGCATCTTGTGCACGTACGCCTGGTGGCCGGTGTCGAACAGGACACGGTCACGGGGCGAGTCGAAGACCCGGTGCAGCGCGAGCGTCAGCTCCACCACCCCCAGGTTGGGACCGAGGTGGCCGCCGGTTCGTGACACCTTGGCCACCAGGAAATCGCGGATCTCGGCCGCGAGCAGGGTCAACTGCTCACCGCTGAGGCGCTTGAGGTCGCCCGGGGCGGTGATCGAGCCGAGCAGGCCGTACGGAGTGGGGAGGGCTTCGCTCATGACAGCCGAGTCTATCGGCGCCGCGCCCGGACGCATCCGCCCAACATCGTCCGCCGCTTCAACCTGCACACGATCTACACATAGACCGGGATCGAGTAATGCGTTAGAAACCTCGAATGACCGTCGATTCAACGGCGCCAACCCGCCGTCGTGACCGCTCCCACTTGCTGTACATCGCGGTGCTCATCGCGATGGCCCTGGGTATCGCGGTCGGTTTCCTCTTCCCCGAATTCGGCAAAGAGCTCCGGCCCCTGGGCACCGGCTTCGTCAACCTGATCAAGATGATGATCGCGCCGGTCATCTTCTGCACGATCGTCCTCGGTGTCGGTTCCATCCGGCGCGCGGCCCAGGTCGGCAAGGTCGGCGGCCTGGCGCTGGGCTACTTCCTGATCATGTCCACCGTCGCGCTGGCCATCGGCCTGGTGGTCGGCAACATCCTCAAGCCGGGCGCCGGCCTGCACCTGACCGAGGCGCTCGCCGCGACCGGCAAGGCCCAGGTGGCCAAGGACGCCGAGGGCGCCACCGACTTCGTCCTCGGCATCATCCCGGACACCCTGTTCTCCTCGCTGACCTCCGGCGAGGTGCTCCAGGCGCTGCTGGTGGCCCTGCTGGTCGGCTTCGCCGTGCAGGCGCTGGGCGCCCGGGGCGAACCGGTCATCCGGGGCATCCAGGCCGTCCAGCGGGTGGTCTTCAAGATCCTCGCGATGATCATGTGGCTGGCCCCGATCGGCGCGTTCGGCGCGATGGCGGCCGTGGTCGGCGCCACCGGCTTCGACGCGCTGAAGAGCCTGTTCACGATCATGGTCGGCTTCTACATCACCTGCGCGATCTTCGTGTTCGTGATCCTCGGCCTGCTCCTGCGGCTGTTCGCCCGGCTCAACGTGTTCCGGCTGTTCAAGTACCTGGCCCGGGAGTTCCTGCTGATCCTGTCCACGTCGTCGTCGGAGTCGGCGCTGCCCCGGCTGATCGCCAAGATGGGCCACCTCGGCGTCAGCCGTCCGGTGGCCGGCATCGTGGTGCCGACCGGGTACTCGTTCAACCTGGACGGCACGGCCATCTACCTGACCATGGCCTCGCTGTTCATCGCCGACGCGATGGACAAGCCGATGTCCATCGGCCAGCAGATCGGCCTGCTCGCCTTCATGATCATCGCTTCCAAGGGCGCGGCCGGTGTCACCGGCGCGGGCCTGGCCACGCTGGCCGGTGGCCTGCAGAGCCACCGCCCCGACCTGGTGCCCGGCGTCGGTCTGATCGTCGGCATCGACCGGCTCATGTCCGAGGCCCGGGCGCTGACCAACTTCGCCGGCAACGCCGTCGCCACGGTGCTGGTCGGCAAGTGGACCGGCGAGTTCGACCCCGCGCAGGCCGAGCGGGTGTTCAGCGGCGAGGACCCGTTCGACGAGACGACGTTCTCCGACGAGGCGCACGGCGAGGAGGAGGCGCCGCCTCCCCCTACGACGGAGGAGAAGGTGCCGGCGTAAGCAGCGCCACGCATTCGATGTGCCGGGTCATCGGGAAGCAGTCGTACGCGCGTACCTCGGTCGCCGCCCAGCCGAGCTCCGCGAACGTCCCGATGTCCCGGCCCAGCGCGGCCGGGTCGCAGGCCACGTAGGCCACCGCCCGCGGTCCGGCGGCGGCGATCGCCCGCACCACCTCGGCCCCCGCACCCGAGCGCGGCGGGTCGAGCACGACCAGGTCGACCGGCCCGGTGATCCGCCGCCGGCGCAACGCCCGCTCCACCTTGGCCTCGACCACCTCGACGCCGGGCTGGTCGCTCAGATTGGCCCGGGCCGCGGCCGCGCCCTCGGGCGCCGACTCGACCAGGCTCACCCGGGCCCCGGTCCGCCCGGCCACCGCGGCCGCGAAGAGTCCCGCCCCGCCGTAGAGGTCCCACGCCGTCTCGCCCGGTTGCGGGTCGAGCAGCTCCAGCACCGCACCGGTCAGCGTGTCGGCGGCCGCCGGGTGCACCTGCCAGAAGCTCTCAGCCGGCAGCGTCCAGGCCCGGCCGGCCGCGGTCTCGCGGACCTCGGCCTTGCCGTCCGCGACCACGGCCGGTCCCAGCGCCGGGGCGACCACGTCGATCTCCTCGGCGTCGGGCCAGGTGTGCCCGAGCACGCCGAGTTCCTGGATGTGCGGGTGGGCGATCAGGCAGCGGTCGATGGCCACGACCTCGTGCGAGCGGTGTTTGAGCAGCCCGGGGCGGTCGGCCGCGTCGACCGTGTAACGCACCCGGGACCGCCACCCCAGCAGGCCGCCGGGCAGCCGTCGCACGCGTACCCCGGCCATCTGTTCCTGACTCATCCCGCCGAGCCGGGTCAGCGCCTCGTGCACGACGGCGGTCTTCCAGTCGAGCTGACCGGCGTCGCTCACATGTTGCAGATCACAACCACCACAGAGACCAGGCTTCGCGTACGCACAGGGCGGCGTCACCCGATCGGCGGCGGCGTCGTGGATCTCGATGGCGTCCGCGCGCAGGTAGCCGTGATGCACCTCGGTGATCTCGGCGGTCACCCGCTCGCCGGGCAGCGCGTGCCGGACGAACACCACCCGCCCGTGCTCACCGCCCAGCCGGGCCACGCAGTGCCCGCCGTGCGCCGGCGCACCCACCGTGACCTCGACGGTGTCACCCTCGACGAGCTCGTCGACGACCTGGTCGTTCCCGGCGGTCACGGCGTGACGTCCTCACGCTGCGGCTCCGCGGCCGGCTCGGGGGCCGGCTCGGGAACCGGCTCGGGAACCGGGCGCGACCGTGGGCCCCGCTGCGGCGCCCGGCTCAGGTCCCGGTCGAACCGATCCAGGTCCTTGTCCTGGCTGGACCGCAGCTGCCAGGGCACGCTGGTCACCATCACGCCCGGCTCGAACAGCAGCCGCCCCTTGATCCGCAGCGCGCTCTGGTTGTGCAGCAGGTTCTCCCACCAGCGGCCGACGACGTATTCCGGCACGAACACGGTCACCACGTCCCGGGGCGAGCCGCGGCGCACGCTCTTCACGAAGTCGATGATCGGCCGGGTGATCTCCCGGTAGGGCGAGTCGACCACGGTCAGCGGCACCGGCACCTGGCGGCGCTCCCACTCCTGCTGAATCTTGCGGGTGTCCTTGTCGTCCACGTTCACGGTCACCGCGGTCAGCGTGTCGGGGCGGGTCGCCTGGGCATACGCGATGGCACGCAGGGTCGGCAGGTGCACCTTGCTGACCAGCACGACGGCATGGTTGCGGGACGGCAGCACCGGCCGCTCGTCGGTCGGCTCGAGCTCGGCCGAGACGCGCGTGTAGTGCTTCCGGATGCCGAGCATGGTCACGTAGATGACGATCATGCCGGCGATCGCGATCCAGGCCCCGAGCAGGAACTTGGTGATCAGTACGACGATCAGCACGGCGCCGGTGAGCCCCATGCCGAACGTGTTGATCGCCCGGGACCGGACCATCTGCCGCCGGCGATTCGGATCTCGCTGGGTACGCAGCAGCCGGTTCCAGTGCCGGATCATGCCCGCCTGGGACAGCGTGAACGACACGAACACGCCCACGATGTAGAGCTGGATCAGCCGGGTCACCTCGGCCTCGAACGCCACGATCAGGATCATCGCGGCGATGGCCAGGAAGATGATGCCGTTGCTGAACGCCAGCCGGTCGCCCCGGGTGTGCAGCTGACGCGGCAGGTAGCGGTCCTGGGCCAGGATCGAGCCGAGCACCGGGAACCCGTTGAACGCGGTGTTGGCCGCCAGGAACAGGATCAGGGCGGTGACCGCGCCGACCAGGTAGAGCAGGATCGAGCCGCTGCCGAACACGGTCTCGCCGAGCTGGGTGGTCACGGTCTTCTGCACATAACCGGGCGGGCCGCCGACGATCTGCGCCGGGTCCTCGACGAACTGCAGGTGGGTGGCCCGGGCCAGGACCACGATGCCGACCAGCATGACGATCGCGATGCTGCCCAGCAGCAGCAGGGTGGTGCCGGCGTTCTTGCTCTTCGGAGGCTTGAAGGCGGGCACGCCGTTGGAGATGGCCTCCACCCCGGTGAGCGCCGCGCAGCCGGAGGAGAACGTCCGCAGCAGCAGGAAGACGAAGGCGAAGCTGGTCAGGTGCCCCTCCTCGGCCGCGATCCGCAGCGTGGCGCTGGGCGCCTGGAGGTCCTGCCCGAGTACGAAGACCCGGACCAGCCCGGTCAGCACCATCCCGACGATGATGACGATGAACGCATAGGTCGGGATGGCGAACGCGGTGCCCGACTCGCGCAGGCCGCGCAGGTTCATGGCGGTGAGCAGGGCCACCGCGGCCAGGGCGATACCGATCTTGTGCTCGGCGACGAACGGGACGACCGAGCCGAGGTTGTTCACCCCGGCGCTGATCGACACCGCCACCGTCAGGATGTAGTCGACCAGCAGCGCCGAGGCCACCGCCACGCCGAACCGGGGGCCCAGGTTGACCGTGGCGACCTCGTAGTCGCCGCCGCCGGACGGGTAGGCGTGCACGTTCTGCCGGTAGCTCGCCACCACCGTGACCATCACCACCGCCACGGCCAGCGTCACCCAGGGTGAGAAGAGATAGGCGCCCGCGCCGGCGATGGACAGGGTCAGAAGGATCTCGTCGGGGGCGTAGGCCACGCTGGAGAGCGCGTCGCTGGCGAAGACGGGCAGCGCGATCCGCTTCGGCAGCAGCGTGTGCTGCAGCCGGTCGGAGCGGAACGGCCGGCCGACCAGCAGCCGCTTGACGAGTGAGGTGGGACGTGCCACAAGCGCCAAGCGTACGGCGGGTCGCCACGCCTCGTCGGCCGCCCCGCCCCACGGCGTCCCGGCGGTCATGGGACGCTTTGCATGACCGCTCGTAATCCCACTCGGAAGGCCGACGATCTTGCACGTGGTGATCATGGGGTGTGGCCGCCTCGGGTCCACGCTCGCGCACAAGCTCGACGCGCAGGGCCACACCGTGGCGGTGATCGATCAGAACGCCGACGCCTTCCGCCGGCTGGGCGCCGAGTTCAGCGGCACCACGGTCACCGGCATCGGCTTCGACCGCGACACCCTCCGCGAGGCGGGCATCGAGCGGGCCGACGCCTTCGCCGCCGTCTCCAGCGGCGACAACTCCAACATCATCTCGGCCCGGCTGGCCCGCGAGACGTACGGCGTGTCCCGGGTCGTCGCCCGCATCTACGACTCGCGCCGCGCCCTGGTCTACGAGCGCCTGGGCATACCGACAGTGGCGACCATCCGGTGGGCGGCCGACCGCATGGTCCGGCACCTGATCCCGGAGGGCACGGTCGAGGTGTTCCGCGACCCGACCAGCTCGATCTCGATCGTCGAGGCCCCGCTGCACCGCGATTGGGTCGGCAACACCGTCAGCCGCTTCGAGGACGCGTCCGGCGCCCGGGTGGCCTACCTGATGCGCTTCGGCATCGGCTCGCTGCCCACCCCGTCCACCGTCCTGCAGGACGGCGACCAGGTCTTCGTGCTGGTCACCGACGAGACCGTCGGACCGGTGCTGTCGATCGCCTCGTCCGCCGCCCAGGGAGGTCACTGACCATGCGGATCGCCCAGATCACGCTTTCCGGCCCGCCGCCGGCCCCGAGCGGAGGTCACTGACCATGCGGATCGCCATCGCGGGCGCGGGCAACGTCGGCCGGTCCATCGCCCAGGAACTGATCGGCAACGGGCACCAGGTGATGCTCATCGAGCGGCAGCCCCGCCAGCTGCGCCCCGAGCGGGTGCCCGACGCCGAGTGGGTCCTCGCCGACGCCTGCGAGGTCAGCAGCCTCGAGGAAGCCGACCTGGCCGCCTGCGACGTGGTGGTCGCGGCCACCGGCGACGACAAGGCCAACCTGGTCGTGTCGCTGCTGGCCAAGACCGAGTTCGCGGTCGGCCGGGTGGTGGCCCGGGTCAACCGGGCCGAGAACGAGTGGCTGTTCAACGAGCAGTGGGGCGTCGACGTCGCGGTGAGCAAGCCGCGTCTGATGGCCGCCCTGGTCGAGGAGGCGGTCACGGTCGGCGACCTGGTCCGGATCATGACGTTCCGCCAGGGCGAGGCCAACCTGGTCGAGATCACCCTGCCCGCCGACGCCCCGTTCGTGGGCGAGCCGGTCCGCAGCGTGCCCCTGCCCCGCGACGCCGCGCTGGTGACGATCCTGCGCGGCAAGCGGGTGCTGGTGCCCACCCCGGACGACCCGCTGGAGGCGGCCGACGAGCTGATCTTCGTCTGCACGGCCGAGGTGGAGGAGCAGGTCCGCGCGGTGATCCTCGGGTCGGAGGAACCCACCGACCCTACGGAGTGAGCGCCGCCTGCTGCCGGCGGGTGACCCGGCGGACCACCCAGACCGTGAAGGCGAAGGTCGCGGCGTAGATCGGCCAGCTGATCACGATGCGTACCACGCCCAGCGCGGTGGCCTGGTCGGCCAGGTAGAGCACGCCCTGCACCCCGGCCCGCACGAACAGCGACGCGGCCCAGACCAGGCTCAGCCACTGGAACGTGCGGAACAGTTCCTTGTTGTCGAACCAGTCGTGCTTGCCCTTGTTGGCCAGCACTCCCCACACGTACCCGATGATGGGTTTGCGGATCGCCACCGAGACGATCAGCGCCACCACCTGGGCCAGGGTCAGCAGGATGCCGGGCAGATAGAAGTCCTTGGCGTCACCCGAACGCCAGGCCAGCCAGGCGCCCAGCGCGATGCCGAAGATGCCGTTGACCGCGTGCCGGATCGGCTCCTTGCGCAGCAGGCGGTAGACGCCGATCAGCACCGCCGTGCCCACCGCGCCTCCGATCGCCCAGTACAGCGCGGTGCGCTTCTCCAGGCCGGCCACGTTGTCGCCGAGCAGCACGTTGAGCAGCACGAAGGCGAGCACCGGGACGCTCGACTCGATCAGGCCGCGGACCCCGCCCAGCTGCTCCGAGATCTGCTCGGACATCGAGGGGAAGGGCTCGTCGTCGTCCTCGGCGGTGCTGGGGGCCGGGGCCGGGTGCAGGTCCTGGGCCTCGACGATCTCCTCGGCGACCCGGTCCATCCCCTCGTCCGGTGGGGCGGCGTGTCGGGGTTCGCTCCCGGATGTCAACGCGGCGCCTCCAGCTCGTAGAACGGGTTGTAGATGACCTTGCGGTCGTCGCGGATCGCGATCCGCCCGCGCACGGTGAGCTGCCGCCCCGGCTCGATCCCGGCGATCGACCGCCGGCCCAGGAAGACCAGGGTGACCACGTCGCTGCCGTCGTAGAGGTCGGCCTCGAGCGTCGGCAGATTGGTACGCGGGGTGTACGCCACCGTCCTGAGCCGGCCGGAGACCGACACCACCTGGCCGCGGCTGCACTGGCCGGCCGGGATGGCGCCGCACTTGGCGCTCTCCCGTTGCAGCTCCTCGGCCTGCAGCTCGTCCTCCGAGGCGGTCAGGCGCTCGAAGAACCGGCGCAGGCCGGTGGTGCGTTCGGCAGACATCATTTCACGGTACGCCGTTCACGCTCTCCCGGTTCAGCCCGGCTGCTGCTCTTGCGCCTGTTCGGCCATTTCCGGAGGCAGGCGTACGGGCAGCGGCTCACGCACCGGGCGCGGCTCGTCGTCACGGACCACCACCAGCCCCTCCAGGCACTCCCACAGCACCGGCGCGTGGGCCGCGTCGGAGGCCACCGGGCCCTGGAAGGTGGCCCGGACGAACCAGCGCGGCCCGTCCACCCCGACATACCGCACGTCGACCAGCTGACCCTGCGGATCGGGCAGCTGGGCGACCAGTTCGGTGCCGTACCGCCCGTGGTCCTCGTGTACGCCCAGCCCGCCGGCCTTCATCTCGCGCAGCATCTCGGCCCGGACCTCGTCCCAGATTCCCTCGGTCCGCGGGGCGGCGAACACGCCGAACTCCACCGCGCCCGCCCCGGACACCAGCACCACGTGCTCGACGTTGCCGTCCGGGCCGGCCTGCACCCGCACCTCGACGCCCTCGACCGCCGGGATCTGCATGCTGCCGAGGTCGAGCCGGGCCACACCCTCCGGCGCCCACTGCTCGTCCCACGGGCCGAACTCGGGCTTCTGCGGGCCGCCGGAAGTCATGCTGTACGCCAGGGCCTCGGACTGCGGCGCGTCGTCCGGCCGGACATGGCGCGGCCGCTTACGGAATGGCATGGGGGGTCACCTCTCGGAAAGCCTCGTGTCCGCCGGTCGAGCCGTGCCCGCCGGCGCCCCGGACCGTGTCCGGCAGCTCGTCGACGACGTGGAAGGCGGCGCGCTCGACCCGCTGCACCAGCAACTGGGCGATGCGGTCACCGCGGGAGATCTCGACCGTGGCGGCCGGGTCGTGATTGATCAGGTTCACCAGGATCTCGCCGCGATATCCGGAGTCGACCGTACCGGGCGCGTTGAGCACCGTGACGCCGAGGCGGTGGGCCAGCCCGGACCGCGGGTGGACCAGGCCGACGAAGCCCTCCGGCAGGGCGATCGCGACGCCGGTCGGCACCAGGCGGCGCTCGCCCGGCGCCAGCACGACGTCCTCGGCGGCGACCAGGTCGGCGCCGGCGTCGCCGGGGTGCGCGTACGCGGGCAGCGGCAGGTCCGGATCGAGCCGGCGGACCATCACGTCCACAGCTTCAGGCCTCTCGGTCGTCTCTCGTGAGCGGCGTCCACCCTGCCATCCTGCCGCACCGCCGGGCGGCGCCGCGCCGTACCCTCACCGGGTGACAACCGACGCGGCCACGGTCACCTACACCGAGCGCCTCCGGGTCCCGTGGTGGTCCTGGCCGCTGGGGCTGGCCGGCGGCGGATTGATCGCCGTGGAGATCTGGATGGGCGCCGGCGGGGTCCGGGCCTGGGTGCCGTTCGCCGTGGCGCTGCCGCTGACCGTGGCGCTCATGCTCTGGGTCGGCCGCATCCGGGTGGCCGTCACCGCGGGCGAGTTCCGGGTCGACGACGCCCGGCTGCCGCTCGCCGTCATCAGCGAGGTCGTCGCCCTCGACGCGGCGGGCAAACGGGAAGCACTGGGCGTGGGCTCGCACCCGCTGGCCTTCGTCGTCCAGCGTCCCTGGATCGGCGGCGCCGTCCAGGTCGTCCTGAACGATCCGGCCGACCCGACCCCGTTCTGGGTGATCAGCACCCGGCACCCGGTCCGGTTGGCCGCAGCGCTGCGGGAGTCAGCCCAGCGATAACTTCGGTTGCCGGCACCCGGCACCCGATCCGCCTGGCCGCAGCGTGGCCGGAGTCAGGCCGGCGGCAGCTCACGCTTGCCCTTGCCCGGGTGTTTACGCAGGTCCTTCTTGAGCTCCTCGCCCAGTTTGTGGGTGGCCCGGCGGTTGAGGTACCCGGCCACCGCCGCGCCGGTCAGCAGCGGTCCCAGGGTGGTCAGTTGCCGCCCGAACCGCTTGAGCAGGGTGGTCTGCAGTTCCTTGCGAGCGGCCGTACCCAGCACCGACGCCACACCCACCCCCGGCACCAGCGGGTTGACGCCACGCTGGGAGGCCCACGATTGCAGCAGGGTGGAGGCACGCTGGGCGGCCGTGCCGGTGATCGGCCGGCCGTAGATCTCGTGCAGCTCGCCGATCAGCTTCAGCTCGATCGCCACCACCGCGATCGTCTCGGCCGTGAGCAGTACGGGCGCGGACAGCAACGTGGGCGTCACGGTCCACTGCACGGACGCGACACCGCCCCCCGCCGCGCCGATCCCGGCGGTGGACCGCGCGGCGTTGCGGATCAGCCGCTCGGCCAGCTCGTCGTCGCTCAGGCCGCCGAAGTGCGAGCGCAGAGTGTCGAGGTCACGGATCGGCACGTGCGGTGCGATGTCGCCGACCACGTCGGTCATCCACTGCACGGCCGCCTTGGGCCGGAACACCTTGCCCAGCCCACGCTCGCGGACGTTGCCCACGAGGCGGCCGAGCAGTCGGCGGCGCCCGGCCGGCTCGAGGTCGCTGCGGGCGAGTTCAGCGACCGTCTTGCCGATACCGGCGTCGTCAGTTTCCGCCTGCGGCTGGTTGGTCGGTCCCGGTGTTTCGGACGGTTCCGGACTCATGGCTCCGGTCTCGGGTGTGGTCATTGTCGTCCTCCCCGTCCTCTTGTTTCACCGCGTACCGGCCCAGTCAAACAGGCCTGTGCGTGACCCGCAGGTCAGGCGCACTCACGGCAGATCAGATCCCCGTTGCGTTCCGCCGCCAGCTGGCTGCGATGATGCACGAGGAAACAGCGGGAGCAGCGGAACTCGTCGGTCTGCATCGGCAGAACCTTGACGGTGAGTTCCTCGTCGGCCAGGTCAGCGCCGGGGAGCTCGAAGCTCTCCGCCACCTCGACCTCGTCGACATCCACTGCCCCCGACTGCGAGTCGGCTCGGCGGGACTTCAACTCCTCGAGGCTGTCCTCGCCGAGGTCGACCTCGTCGCGACGCGGGGCGTCGTAGTCGGTGGCCATCGGTCTTCACTCTCCTGTATCGATGTGTCACTTGGCGTTAGTAACGCCGGTGACGTCTTCCTGGTTCCCGGTTCCCGCGGACTTTTCTTACTCACCCGTTCAGTGGAGAGCGACTGCCGCCCAGGACGTCTCCACCCCCTCGTGGATATGTCCCGGCGAGCGCGGTACCTTACCGCTCCCGTAGGACGGTTGTACGCACGCAGGCGGCTCATTGTTCCCGATGTGACTGAGGCGACATCAAGGTAGGGGCACCAGCGCGTGGATCATCGTCGGCGCGCCGGAAGTATCTCCTGTTTCCGCAGGGTTGGCGGGCAGACGCTAACCTCACCTCATTCCCCATCGAGGCACATGTACTGGAGCCGAGCAGTATGAGTTTTGCGCGCGTCCGAGCGTTCGTCGTCCTCGGCGTCCTCGGTGTGGCCGCGGTCGTCTTCGTCGTGGTCGCGCTGGTCCGTGACACCCAGGGCGGTGCCTCGGCCGACGGCGGTTGCCCCGAGGGCGCCCCGCTGGCGAACATCACGCTCCCCGACGACACCGACGAGGTCAAGATCCGGGTCCTGAACGGGACGAAGACGGCCGGCCTGGCCGACCGGGTCAGCGACGACTTCAAGAACCGGGGCTTCCAGGTGCAGCCCCCACGGGAGAGCAAGACCAAGTTCCCACGGGTGGCCATCCTCCAGTACGGACCCAAGGCGGTCGGCAACGCTCAGCTGATCAACGCGTACTTCCTGGGCCGGGCCAAGACCGAGTACAGCGCCAAACGCACCAACGACGTGATCGACATCATCATCGGTGATCAGTACCGGCAGCTCGCCACCAGCACCGAGGTCAACCAGTCGCTGGTCGAGCTGAGCGAGCCCGATCTCCCGCCGGGCGCCTGCCCCGCCCCGCCCCCGGAGAAAAAGAAGGAAGAGGACGACAAGTAACGTCGCGCCTCCCCCCACCCCGAACTGCCCGATCACAGCCCCGCTGCCCCCGACCGCCCGCCCCGGCTGTTTCGTTTCGTGCAGTGGAGCGGCCGGCGGGCGGTCAGGGGCCACCGGCGGCGTCGAGCTCGCTGAGGGCGTCGTGCAGCGGCCCCCACAAGGCCGGCGGCGCCGCGATCAGCATGTCCTTGCCCGCCGGATCGCCGTCGAGTCCGGACACGCGCAGACCGGCCTCGGTCGCCACCAGGCCGCCGGCGGCGTGGTCCCACGGGTTGAGGCCCTTCTCGAAGTACGCGTCCAGCATCCCCTCGGCCGCCATGCACAGGTCGACCGAGGCGGCGCCGATCCGGCGGATGTCCCGCACCCGGGTGAGCAGCGCGGCCACCACCCGGCCCTGATGGGCGCGACGGGCCGCGTCATAGCCGAAGCCGGTGCCGACCAGGGCCTGGTCCAGGTCGGTACGCACCGAGCCGCTCAGCCGACGGCGTACACCGGTTTCGGCTACGACCCGCCAGGCGCCTCCGCCCAGGGTGGCCGTCCACTCGTCGCCGGTGGCCGGGTTGTGCACCACGCCGGCCACCACCACGCCGTCCACCTCGGCGGCCAGCGACACCGCCCACGAGGGCAGCCCGTAGAGGTAGTTCACGGTGCCGTCGATCGGGTCGAGGATCCAGCGGACGGCACCGGGCTCGGGTGCGGCGCTGTCCCCGTACTCCTCGCCGAGGACGCCGTCGCCGGGCCGCTCGGCCCGCAGCGCCTCGATCACCTGACGCTCCACCGCCCGGTCGGCGGCTGTGACCACATCGGTATCTGTGCTCTTGGTCTGCACATCGTGGATGGCCTCGGCGCGCATCCGGACGGCCGTCGCGGCGGCCGCACGAGCGGTCCGCACCGCGAGCGACAGCAGCTCGTCGGGTGTCGATGTTCCGGGAATGTCGGTCACCTCCAGCGTGATTTGGCATTACCATTCTGCCGCCGGCACGCAGCAAGACCCCCTCGCGACGGGCCGGTGGCGTGCGGCGACGGGAGGATCTCGTCCGACGGCGCTACAATTCACCCCTGCCACCGATGAACGGGCTCCCAGCGACGGGCCGAGTCCGGGATTCTGGGGGCTCCCACCAACCACCGGCCAGCCTCCTCGCCGTGCGCTGTGCTGGGCATCAGGCCGTGCTACTCGCCCTCCGGAAGGTCATTCGTGACAGAAGCCCACCAGACCGGTGCCGACGTTCGCTCCCTCACCGAGGCCCTGATCGCCCATGCTCAGGGCGCGGGCGGGCAGATCACGGCATCCCAGGTCGCGAAGACTGTCGAGTCCGCCGAGGTGACCCCGCTCCAGGCGAAGAAGATCGTCCGGGCGCTGGTGGACGCCGGCGTCACAGTGGTCGTCGACTCGGCCCCCGCCGCCGCTCCCCGCCGCAAGGTCGCCGCCGCCCGGGCCGCAACGCCCGCCTCCAAGGCCACCACGGCCAAGGCCGCGCCCGCCGCCAAGGCCGCACCGGCGCCGGCTCCGGCCGCCGACGGTGCCGCACCGGCCAAGAAGGCCGCCAAGAAAGCCGCCGCCAAGAAGGCGGCCCCCGCCAAGAAGGCCGCCGCCGGTCCCGGCAAGGCGACGAAGGCGACCGAGGGCCCTGAGGGTGAGGGTCCCGCCGACGGCGAGGAGATCGATCCCGAGGAACTCGCCGCCGACATCGAGGATGTCGTCGTCGAGGAGCCGCCCGCGATGGTCCGGGCCGCCGCCACCGACGCCGCCAGCTCGGCCACCGACGGCGACTTCGAGTGGGACGACGAGGAGTCCGAGGCGCTCAAGCAGGCCCGGCGCGACGCCGAGCTCACGGCGTCGGCCGACTCGGTCCGCGCGTACCTCAAGCAGATCGGCAAGGTCCCCCTGCTGAACGCCGAGCAGGAGGTCGAGCTGGCCAAGCGGATCGAGGCGGGGCTGTACGCGGCCGAGCGGCTGCGCGGCTTCGACGAGGGCGAGGAGAAGCTCGAGCGGACGATGGAGCGCGACCTGCGCTGGATCGGCCGCGACGGCGAGCGGGCCAAGAACCACCTGCTCGAGGCCAACCTGCGGCTCGTGGTCTCGCTGGCCAAGCGCTACACCGGCCGCGGCATGGCCTTCCTCGACCTGATCCAGGAAGGCAACCTCGGCCTCATCCGCGCCGTCGAGAAATTCGACTACACCAAGGGCTACAAGTTCTCCACGTACGCCACCTGGTGGATCCGGCAGGCCATCACCCGCGCCATGGCCGACCAGGCCCGCACCATCCGCATCCCGGTGCACATGGTGGAGGTCATCAACAAGCTCGGCCGCATACAGCGTGAGCTGCTCCAGGACCTGGGCCGCGAGCCCACTCCGGAAGAGCTGGCCAAAGAGATGGACATCACGCCGGAAAAGGTGCTGGAGATCCAGCAGTACGCGCGGGAGCCCATTTCCCTCGACCAGACGATCGGTGACGAGGGCGACAGCCAGCTCGGCGACTTCATCGAGGACTCGGAGGCCGTGGTCGCGGTCGACGCGGTGTCCTTCTCGCTGCTGCAGGACCAGCTCCAGCAGGTTCTGCAGACGCTCTCCGAGCGTGAGGCGGGCGTGGTCCGGCTGCGCTTCGGACTGACCGACGGCCAGCCGCGTACGCTGGACGAGATCGGCCAGGTCTACGGGGTGACCCGGGAACGGATCCGGCAGATCGAGTCCAAGACGATGTCGAAGCTCCGCCACCCGTCCCGTTCGCAGGTCCTCCGCGACTACCTGGACTAGGGTTTCTAGTCAACCTTTCGTGTCGGAATGGTCACCACACGTACAACACACGGTGGTGATCAGACCGTTGTACTCGCGAGATCGTTGACGTGGCACCCTTGGGGGACGGCACACTTGCCGGACCACATGTGACTTGGGTCCCCCCGGGGCACAGTGGGAAGGCTCGCACGAGCACCGATGTTGCACCATGGGTGAGCAGTAACCGAGGAACAAGTTCATCGGTGACGACCAGAGGAGGAAGGCGATGACCCCGACTCTCACGCCGCCGGCGGGAAGTTTGGCCGGCACAGCTGCCGATGAACGGTGCGACCGCTGCAATGCAGCCGGGAAGCTCCGTTTGACCTTGGCGGGTGGCGGTGAGCTCGTTTTCTGCGGGCACCACGCCAACCGCTACGCCGAGGATCTCGTGAAGATCGCGGTTCAGTACAAGGCTGATCCCGAGTTCGACTGGCGCGGTGCGGACATGATGTCCTCCAGCTCCAACTGAACTTCCCCCGCACCCAAGGCTTCAAAAGGGGGCGCTCTCGGTGTGGAGCGCCCCCTTTTCATGTCCTGGGTCTGAGTGGTCGATCACCAGTCCGACCTAATACGCACTAGAGCGTCTGCACGGTGGCGATGCGCTCTTCGAGTTGCTCGATCGTGGCCTGGGCGCTCGGCGGCCCGCCGCAGATCCGGCGCAGCTCAGCATGGATCTTGCCGTGCGGCAGACCGGTGCGGTGGTGGTGGGCCGCGACCAGGGTGTTGAGCTGGCGGCGGAGGCTGACCCGCTTCTCCCCCGCGCTCAGGTTCACCGGCTCGCGGGGAGCCGGCACCGCCTCGGCCACCGGAGCGCTGCGTTTGGCCTTCTTCTCGGCCGCCAGTTGCTCGGTCTGGCGCTTGCTGAGCAGCGCGGTGACCTGGTCCGGGGTCAGGAGGCCGGGCAGGCCCAGGTATTCCTCCTCCTCGGGCGTACCCGTCCGCGCGCCCATCCCGAACGACGTGCCGTCGAAGATCACCTGGTCCAGTTCGGCGGTCGCGGACAGCGCCTCGAACTGCTTCTCCAGCTCGCCCTCGGCCTTCTCCTCGCGCTGGGCCCGCTCGAGCAGGTCGTCGTCCAGGCCGTCCGGGTCCTTGGGCGCGCCCAGGATGTGGTCGCGCTGCGCCTCCATCTCGCCGGCCAGGCCGAGCAGGTGCGGGACGCTGGGCAGGAACACCGTCGCCGTCTCGCCCTCGCGCCGGGCCCTTACGAAACGGCCGATCGCCTGGGCGAAGTAGAGCGGGGTGGAGGCGCTGGTGGCGTACACCCCGACGGCCAGCCGCGGAATGTCCACGCCCTCCGACACCATCCGCACCGCGACCATCCAGCGCTGCTCGGACAGGGCGAAGGTGGCGATCCGCTCCGACGCTCCCGCGTCGTCGGAGAGGACCACGACGGCCTTCTCACCGGTGATGGTCTCCAGGAGTTTCGCGTACGCCCGGGCGGTCTGCTGATCGCTGGCGATGACCAGGCCACCGGCGTCGGGAATGCCGTGATTGCGGAGTTTGGTGAGCCGCGCGTCGGCCGCCCGCATCACCTGCGGCATCCAGTCGCCACGATGGTCCAGGGCGGTGCGCCAGGCCTGCGCGATCAGGTCCTTGGTCATCGGCTCGCCCAGCCGGGCCGCCAACTCGTCACCGGCGTTGGTCCGCCAGCGGGTCTCGCCCGAGTAGGCCATGAACAGCACCGGCCGGACGACGCCGTCGCGCAGCGCGTCCGAGTAGCCGTAGACCGAGTCGGCCCGCGAGCGCTGCAGGCCGTCCTGGCCCCGCTCGTAGAGGACGAACGGGATCGGGTTCTCGTCCGACCGGAACGGCGTACCGGTCAGCATCAGCCGGCGCTCGGCCTCGTCGAAGGCGCTCTTCACGCCGTCGCCCCAGGTGCGGGAGTCGCCGGCATGGTGGATCTCGTCCAGGATCACGAAGGTGGACCGGGTCATCGTCCGCCGCCGGTGCACCGCGGGGGCCATGCCGACCTGGGCGTAGGTCAGGACCGCGCCGTGGAAGTCGCGCGACGAATGCACGTCGGAGTTGCGGAACGAGTGGTCCAGCTGGATGCCGACCCGGGCCGCGGCGTGCGCCCACTGCGTCTTCAGGTGCTCGGTCGGACAGACCACGGTGACCGCCTCGACGGTGCCGTCGGCCAGCAGCTCGGCCGCGATGCGCAGCGCGAACGTGGTCTTGCCGGCACCGGGCGTGGCGACCGCCATGAAATCCGGGGAGCGCCGGCGCAGGTATTCCACCAGTGCCTTGCGCTGCCAGGCCCGCAGAGGCGGGAAGGTCTCCAGATCCGGTAGCGGCGGAGTCAAGCTGCAGCAACCCTTCGTAGACCAAAAAACGGCCCCCGCGGAAACCCGGCGGAGGCTGAGCCAGCATATCGAGGATGGGCCGGATGTGACGGCAGAGGCCGATGGTGTGCCCGGCCGCACACGAACGGCGGCCACGCCCGACCAGACTGGTCAGGCGGCCGGCCGCCGCGCGGGGTTGTCGCTGCTCAGTGCTTCATGGCGTCGTAGATCTCCTTGCACGCCGGGCACACGGGCGACCCGGGCTTCGGGGTCTTCGTCACCGGGAATTTCTCCCCGCACAGCGCGATCACGAAGGTGCCCATCACGGCACTTTCCGCGATCTTCTCCTTGCGCACGTAGTGGAACATCTCGGGCCCGGTGTCCGCATCCTTGGTCTCCGGGCGCTCCAGGATCTGCGTGCTCACGGTATCTGCCTCTCGTAACGGTCAATCGCTTTGGCGTGCCGCCGGCCCGCACATGGACGTGGCCCCCGTTCGGCGGACGAAGCTCCAAACGACAAGTCTGACACCTCTCGCCTGGTCGGTCCAACGACCATGGCGCTTCCGGGCACCGTACGGTTGCCCTCGTGACCGACTTCGCGATTCAGTACGGCGAGCACGTGACCCGCGCGCGCCGGGACGGGCGGCCAGTCGTCGCCCTCGAGAGCACGATCATCTCGCACGGGCTGCCGCACCCCGACAACGTGCGGGTGGCCCACGAGATCGAGTCGACCGTACGGGACAACGGTGCCGTTCCCGCCACCATCGGGATGATCGGTGGCAAACTGGTCGTCGGGCTGTCCGCCGAGCAGATCGAACACCTGGCCCAGCCCGGCGAGACCGCCAAACTCTCGGTACGCGACCTCGCGGTGGCCGCCGCGACCGGTGCCGACGGCGCCACCACCGTGGCCGCGACCAGCGCGGTGGCCGCCGCGGCGGGCATCGGGGTGTTCGCCACCGGCGGCCTGGGCGGGGTGCATCGCCAGGCCAGCAGCACGTTCGACGAATCGGCCGACCTGACGACGCTGGCGCGTACCCCCATCGCGGTGGTCTGTGCCGGGGTGAAATCGATCCTCGACGTGGGCGCGACCCTGGAACGGCTGGAGACCCTCGGCGTGGCCGTGGCGGGCTACCGGACCAGGCGGTTCCCCGGCTTCTTCATCACCGACGGCGGCCACGACCTGGACTGGGCGCTCGACTCGCCGGCCCAGGTGGCGGCCGCGATGAAGGCCCGCGACGAGCAGGGCGTCAGCCCGGGCGCGCTGATCGTGGCCAACCCGCTGCCGATCGACGAGCAACTCGACATCGGCCTGCACGACCGCACCCTGGCCGAGGGGCTGGCGCGGCTGGCCCAGGAACACATCACCGGCAAGGCGGTCACACCGTTCCTGCTGGCCCACTTCCACACCAGCACGCAGGGGCAGAGCCTGGCCGTCAACGTACGCATCATCCTGCGCAACGCCGCCCTGGCCGCCCAGATCGCCGTCGCCGCCGCACCCGCCCCCGCACCGCTGGGCTTCTCCGTACCCGCATGAGCCGCGTCCTCGTCGTCGGCGACCTGATCACCGACGTGGTGGTCGTGCCCGACGGCGAGATCGAGGCCGGCACCGACACGCTCGCCGCGATCACGCCCTCGGGCGGCGGGCAGGGGGCCAACACGGCCGCCTGGCTGGCCCACGCCGGCGCTCCGGTCACCCTCATCGCGTCGGTGGGCGACGACGCGGCCGGCCGGGACCGCGTCGCCGAGCTCACCGGGGCCGGTGTGAACTGCGCGGTACGGGCGCACCCGTCCGCGCGTACCGGCACGGTCGTGGTCCTCGCGACCCCGCACGAGCGCACCCTGATCACCGACCCCGGCGCCTGCCTGCTGCTCGGCCCGGCCGACGTCCGGGCCGCTGTAGTCGCCGCCGACGACCCCGTCCACCTGCACCTTTCCGGCTATGTGCTGCTCAACGAGGGCTGCCGGCAGGCCGGGCGGGCGGCGCTGGCCGCGGCCCGGGAGCGTGGCCTCACGATGAGCGTCGACGCGTCCTCGGCGGCCCCGCTGCGCCGTACGCCGTCGTTCCCCGACTGGATCCGCGGCGCCGACCTGCTCCTCGCCAACGCCGACGAGGCGACCGTGTTGGCCGGGCCCGGCACCCCGGCCGAGCAGGCCGTCCGCCTGACCGCCCACGCCCGCAACGTGGTCGTGAAGCTGGGCGCCAAGGGCGCGGTCTGGGCCGGCCCGGACGGCGAGGTGGTCACCCTGCCGCCGCCGTCCCCCGTGGTCGTGGCCGAGCCGACCGGCGCCGGCGACGCCTTCGCGGCCGGCCTGCTGCGGTCCTGGTGCACCGGCGCGTCACCGGCCGAGGCCCTGTCCGCGGGCGCCGCCCTGGGCGCGGCCGCGGTCACCAAGGTGGGGGCGCGCCCCTAGTCGTCGGCGTCGATCACGCGGGGCGGCTGCTCGGCCCGCTCGGGCTCGATCATCCGCTGGTCGACCTGGTGCCGGGAGGCGGCCCGCTCGGCCTTGGTCTTGGCCGGCCGGTCGTTCGCGATCAGCACCGCCATCCACGGCAGAATCACCATGCCCGCCGCGCACAGGATCAGCCACAGCGGCAACAGCGGCGGCCGCACGCTGATCAGCACCGCACCCGTGATCAGGCAGGCGGCCCGCAGCGCCATCATCGACACATAGCGGATCTCCCGGCTGCGGAGCTGATCGCCCTGGCTGCGGGCGGCGTCGGTGATCACCGTGGGCCGCTCCTGCTGCTTCTTCACGCTGTCTCCGATCGACCCCTCATCCTTGCACCGTCTGCCCCGTACTGCCCACCTTGCCGGAGTCGATGCACAACCGTGGGGGTCAGGCCTTGGCCGCCGCCTTCATCTCCTTCTTGTACGCCCGGACCTTCTCCAGCGACCCCGGGTCGACGATGTCCGCCACCGACCGGTGCGACCCTTCCTCGCCGTAGTGGCCCGCTGCCTCCCGCCAGCCGTCCGGCCGCACCCCGAACCGCTTGCCGAGCAGCGCGGTGAAGATCTGCGACTTCTGCCGGCCGAACCCGGGCAGCGACGACACCCGCTTGACCAGCTCGGCCCCGGTGCCCGCGTCTTTCCACAGGCCGGCCGCGTCGCCGTCGTACCGCTCGACCAGCACCCGGCACACCTCCTGGACCCGCCCGGCCATCGCCTTGGGGAACCGGTGCAACGCCGGCGGCGTCGCGAACACCGCGATCAGCGCGTCCGGGTCGTAACCGGCCAGCTCCTCCGCGGTCGGCACATGGCCGAGCCGCTGCGACAGCACGTACGGTGAGCTGAACGCCTTCTCCAATTTGTCCTGCTGGTCCAGGGTCATCCCGATCAGCAGCGCCAACGGATCGGTGGAGAGCAGCTCATTGGCCGCGGCGTCGATCGGCAGCGACATAGCCATTCTGGTCCTGTCCTTCCCGGCGACGGTCTTCGGACACGTCGGCTTCTCTACGGTGCCGATAGATGTCATCCTCGTTCCGCAACGGAGCCAGGCCGCCGGGGATGGAGACAACTACAGCATGGCGCAGTCAGTTGTTCCAGCCGTCGGCGACCGGTGGATCTACCACTTCACCCATGTCGACAACCTCGGAGCGATTCGGGCCGCAGGCTTGCTGCGCTGCGACTCGGTAGCTCGCGAGGGGATGACGAGGACTGAGGTCGGGGATCCGGACATCAAGGAGTCGAGGCGGCGGCGCGTTATTCCCATCGAGCCCGGTGGTCGAGTCGGCGACTATGTCCCGTTCTACTTCGCGACCCGGTCACCGATGATGTACCGCATCGCGTGCGACCGCCGCGACAGCATCCCCAACCGCTACTCCGGCGGCGACAAATCACTCATCTACCTCGTGACGACCGTGGGCGCAGTGATCGACGGCGGCTCAACATGGGTCGCGACAGACGGCAACGCCGCGACGGCAACGACCGAGTTCACCGCTGACCTGCAGGACATGAATCGGATGGTCGACTGGCCCCTTATGTCGGCTCAGCGCTGGAACAGCACACAGGAAGATCTGGACCGTCAGCGGAGACGACAGGCCGAGTTCCTGGTCTACGGCGAGTTGCCGTTGACCGTCATCCGATGGGTCGCCGTGCAGAACGACGAACTCGCGTCTCAAGTCGGTAAACTTCTAGTGGATCATGCGCTGGCACAGCGAATTGTTGTCAGACCCAGCTGGTACTACGGCTATGAGCGGAGGTGAGGAACGTGATCGAACCTGGCACCGGCAACCTACTGACGTCCGACGTTGAGGCACTCGTCAACACTGTCAACACCGTCGGTGTCATGGGCAAGGGGATCGCGCTGCAGTTCAAGCGAGCGTTTCCCGCGAACTTCCGCGCGTACCAGGCCGCCTGCGAACGCGGTGACGTGCGACTGGGCCGCGTCTGGGTCTTCGACACCGGCGTTCTGGGGCCGCGACGATATGTGCTCAACTTTCCGACCAAGCAGCACTGGAGAAGTTCCTCGCGGCTGGAGGACGTGTCCGCCGGATTGAAGTCTCTGGTCAGAACGGTTGACGAGCTCGGCATCAAGTCCATAGCCATACCGGCTCTCGGCTGTGGCAACGGTGGCCTCTCATGGGATGAGGTCCGCCCGTTGATCGAGCAGGCATGTGCCCAGATGCCGGACGTACGAGCCGTTGTCTTCGCGCCCGCGGGAGCGCCGTCCCCGCAAGCAATGCCTAACGCGACGCCGCAGACCCCACTGACGCGGCCGCGGGCCCTGCTGGTCGCTGCCATCAGCCGTTACCTCGGACGCGCGCGGCTCCAAGAGGTGCGTAACGGCATCAGCGAGCTCGAGATCCAGAAGCTCGCCTATTTCCTGCAAGCTCTCGGCGCACCGTTGAGGCTCGACTTCGTGCGCGGAACTTACGGACCGTACGCTCCGGCGCTGGGACAGACGTTGGACGCGATGGAAGGTCACCACCTCACCGGCCTGGGTGACAGGTCGGCCCGCGTGACCGAGTTCGTACCGATCAACCCTCTTCGCGAGAGTGCCGAAGCCGCTGACGACCTGCTGAGCCGCCATGGGGATGATCAGGAGCGGTTGGACGCACTACTTCGCCTGGTCGACGGCTTTGAGACTCCGTACAGCCTCGAGTTACTCGCAACGGTTCACTTCGCGTCGACGCACAGCCCTGAGACCGCCGATCCGCGAGCGCTGGCCGATCGAGTCGCGTCCTGGAGTCTTCGCAAGGCTCGTATGTTCACGCCCAGGCACGTCGCTCTGGCGGCTCAGCGACTTGCCGAGGTTCGGCTCCTGCCGACATCGGCGACCGCCAGTTAGCGTCTGGACCCACGCGAATTCTGAAGCTCCGGAGCAGCTGCTGGTCCAGGGGCATCCCGATCAGCAGCGCCGGCGGATCGGTGGAGAGCAGCTCATTGGCCGCGGCGTCGATCGGCAACGACATGCGGCCAGTCTGCCCTGCTGGTCAACCCGGCGAGGGTCAGAACTGCACCCGCTGGACCAGTGTTTCCTCGATCCGGTCCGCCTCGTCCGCGGGCACGTCACCGGCGGTCAGGCACTTGCGAATCGCCCGGACCACGGTCAGCGAATGGATGCCGGTCTCGGCGATCCGCCGGCAGTAGTGCGCCACCCGGGCCGGCCCGAGCCGCCCGGCGTCCTGCCTCATCGTCCGCAGCAGCAGGATCACCTCGTTGGTCGGGTCTTCGACCAGGGCCACGAACTGGGTCAGCACGGCCACCGCGCGGTCGTAGGCCCGGGGCAGGCCCGGCTCCTCGTCGGCGGCCGAGACCATGAGCAGGCTCAGCAGGCTGTGCGCCACCGACTCGGCGTCACCCGGGCCGTGCGCGAAGAAGTGGGTGACCGCGCGCGGCATGTGGTCCAGCAGCGGCTCGACGGCGTGCCGGAAGACGTCCTCGCTGAGGTGGTTGCTGAGATGCATCGAGCGCAGCGCCTCATCCATCTCGTACGCGGTCTCGAAGGGCGCCGAGCCGTCCGTGCGGAACGACCACAGCGGGTCCACCTTCTCGACCGGCTCGCCGGTGTAGCGCCCGAGCACGATGTCGTTGCGGCCGTCGGGGGCGTAGGTCCGCCGCACGTCGAGGTGGGCCGTCACCTCGAACCAGCTCGACGGCGGCACCGCGGCCTGCCAGCCCAGCGACAGGCCCTGCAGCCAGCGCGCCGGCTCCTGGGCCAGGGTCCACACCTCGCTCGCGCGGACCGGTTCGCCGCAGGCCAGGGCGAGCAGGACCAGGTTGAGCGAGTAGATGCTCATCCAGTGGTCGGCCCGCTTGGGCAGGTTCCCGTACGCGCGCGGCGAAGCCTCGGGCCGGAACACCGCGGCCTGCAGCCGGCCGATCAGCCAGGCGTGCACCGGCCCAGGCCCGGAGGTGGCGAGCATGTCGGCCACGAACGACAGCACCGTATTGCGGGCGGTCAGCGGCGTGAAGCCGAGCAGCCCGCGGAGCAGCTCCTCGTCACCGCCGCCGCCGGCGCCCAGGCGGACCACCCGGCTGGTCTCGCGGGCCGCGTTCTCCCGCAGGATGCCCGCCAGCAGCCGGGCCACCAGGTACTCGCCGAACGTCGCGTGCAGGAACTCGTACGTCTGCAGGGCCCGGCCGTCCTGCGTGGCCTGCGCCCGCTGGATGAAGAAGAACCGTCCGACCACCTCCTGCCCCGCGGTCAGCGGACTCCGGAAGTCCTCGGCTGGGCCACGGCGCGCCGGCTCGACGCGCAGCCCGGTGAGATCGTCGTCAAGTTCCCGTTCGGTAACCCACTGCCGCCCACGGTTGAACATCGCGAACGCCACGATGGACAGCCGCATCAGCTCGTCCGCGACCAGCCCGGCCAGCTCGTGGTCCGGCCGTTCCTGGTGCCAGCGGCGCACCTCACGCACCGCGAAGTCGTGCAGCAACCGGTCGTAGAGCTGCGCGGTGCCGAAGGTGGCGCCGGCGTTCTGCAGCGCGTTCCCGCTCGCGTCGTAGAGGGCGAGCATGAGCAGCAGCAACGGCTGCCGGGCCAGGTCCGGGAAGCGGCCCACGACCTCTTTGGGCAGGGTACGCAGACCACGGCGCCCCAGTGCCGCCCGGTTGGCCGTGTTCCAGGTGTCCAGCCAGCGTCCCACCTGCGCGTCGTCGAACGGCTCGAGCCGCACCGCCACGCCGTCCTCGGCCAGCCGGGCCCGGTCGGCCACGGCCAGGCGGCTGGTCACTATCACCGCGACCGACCGGCCCTGCACCGCCTCGGCCCGCTGGAACTCGGCCACCCGTTCCAGGTAGTCGGACCGGTGCACGCCGGTGGCCTGGAGCAGCTCGTCGAAGCCGTCCAACATGACCACCGGCAGGGCGCCACCCGCCGTCCGGGACAGCTCGGCCCAGGCGACCGACTCGTGGATAGCGGCCCGCAGCGCGTACTCGATCTGGTCCTGGATCGGCGCCTCGGCCGGCACCTCGCGCAACACCACCCGCACGGCCAGGAAGTCGGAGGCCGGCAGCCGCGCCGCGAGGATCCGGGTGAGCGCCGACTTGCCCGCGCCCGGCTGACCGAGCAGCAGCAGCGGAGCGACCGTCGCCTGCGGCGTGATCAGATAGCGGACCAGGAATCCGGACAGGTCGTCGCGGGGTGTCGCGGCGGCCCACCAGTCCTCGTCGCCCGGCTTCGACCCCGGCCCGCACTCCCGCGCCCGGAACCTCGCATCCACATAGGCTTCGCCGAGCAGCGGAATGGTCAGCCCGCCGGCGTCGCCCGGGTCGGCGGTGTCCCGGCCGAGGATGGGCCGGTCCAGTTCGGCCCGGTAGGCCGAGGCCAGCGCGGCCCGATGACGCTCCGGACCGGCCCCGGCCGTGGTCCGCCGGAGGATCGCCTCCAGCTCGGCCAGCCCACGCCCGACGGCCCGCGACTCGGCCCGGTCGACCCAGATCGCGAACTCCGGGACATCCACGGCCAGCCGCCGGTGGCCCTCCTCGTAGTGCTGGACGGCCCGGTGCGGCAGCCGTTCCCGCATCAGCCGGGTGACGGCGCCACGGGCCCGCTCGTCGGCCCGGTCCCACTCGGCCAGCCCCTCGAGGAAGCCGACGAACCAGTCGCCGGTGCCCGCGTACCAGGTCGCGAGCTCGTCCAGCAGCTGGTGGTAGCCCCGCTCGGCCGCCGGGACCGGCAGCGGCGTCTCCAGCAGCGAGTGCAGCCAGTCGCCGTGCAGCGGGGTACGCGCGGCCAGCAGCACCTGATCGTCCCGGCTGAGTTCGGGCGCCGGGAAGTCGGCGGCCGTGACGATCTCGTCGAACGCCTCGAAGAACGCGATCACCACGAGTACGCCGTGTGCCGCCTCGAGCCGCAGATTGCGCTCGTACCGTCCGTACCCGCTCCACTTGTCCCGCAGCTGGCCGGCGGCGACCCGGCCCAGCCGGACCATCTCGGTCTTGGCGTCGAAGAGGCTGAGCGCGACCTCGCTGCCACCGGCCGTGGCCAGCGACAGCGCCGTGCCGAGCAGGTTTTCCACACCGGCGGCCGCCGGCCCGGTGCCGCCGAGAAGCCGGACGGCATCGGCGTAACGCAGTCTCCGACCCATCGCACCATGATGGAGCACGGCCCCTTTGCTCTGCGCACCAATGGTTGCCCCCTCTCTCACCTGCGACGACGCGCTCAGGCCGGCTTTCGCGGGCCTCGGACGCCGGAATCGTGACGGTTTGGGGGAGGCGACCATTGGTGCGCAGAGCAAAGGGGGCGAGCGGGTAAGGTCGCGCGGGTGACGTCCGACCTCGAGTTGCTGGCCTCGGGCAACGAAGCCGACGTGTACGCCCTGAACGACTGCCGGGTGCTGCGCCGGCACCGCTGGATGGACGACGTCAGCGGCGAGGCCGAGCTGATGGCCTACGTCGGCAGCGTCGGCTATCCGGTGCCGGAGGTGTTCGCGGTCCACGGCGGCGACATGGAGATGGAGCGGCTGCACGGCCCGACGATGGCCCAGGGGCTGATCTCCGGCGAGGTCTCGGTGGCCGAGGGCGTCACGATGCTGACCGGGCTGCTGCGCCGGCTGCACGCCCTGCCTCCGCTGCCCGGCGGGACGGGCCGGATCCTGCACCTCGACCTGCACCCGGAGAACGTCGTCGTCACCGAGCGCGGGCCGGTGGTGATCGACTGGGTCAACGCCCGGGACGGCGAACCGGACCTCGATGTGGCGCTCTCGGCGCTGATCATGGCCATGGTGGCGACCGACGACGGGTACGAGTGGGCGGCGCCGGCCGGTGAGTTCGTGGACGCGTTCCTGGCGGCGGCGCCCGGTGACCCGTTCCGGCGGTTGGACGAGGCGATGGCCGTACGCCGGCGGCAGTTGCGGCTGGACGACGACACGGCGTTGGAGCCGGCCGTGCGGCGGATGCGAGGAGTGAGGTAGTGCGGGCACTGGTGCAGACGGTGAGCCGGGCCAGTGTGACCGTCGGTGATGAGGTCGTCGGGGCGATCGGCGCGGGACTGCTCGTGCTGGTCGGTGTCACGCACGACGACACCAAGGAGACGGCGGCGACGCTGGCCCGCAAGGTTCACGAGGTGCGGCTACTGCCGGACGAGAGGTCGGCGGCCGATCTGGACGCTCCCCTGCTGGTGGTCAGCCAGTTCACGCTCTACGGCGACGCGCGCAAAGGGCGGCGGCCGACGTGGTCGGCCGCCGCCCCGGCGGAGGTCGCGGAACCGCTCTTCCTGGCCTTCGTGGACGCGCTCCGGGCGCGGGGCGCGACCGTCGAGACTGGACGATTCCGGACTCAGATGCGGGTCGAGAGCGTGAACGAGGGACCGAACACGCTCCTGATCGAGATCTAGAAGAACAGGCCGCGGCGGGAGGCCGACTGCCGCAGCCAATTGTCCAGCTCGGCGGCCCAGTCGGTGTGGTCGACGGTGTGGTAGTCGACGTTGAAGCTGCCGAACGAGTCGTGGCCCTCGGTGAAGAGGCCGCCGCGCTTGTCCAGCTCGAGCACCACCTGCAGGGTGTGCGGGGTCGGGATGAAGGTCAGCTCGAGCTGGTTGATGCCGCTCGCGTAGGCCGACGGCGGGTGGAACTCGATCTCCTGGTAAAACGGCAGCTCCTGCTGGACGCCGTAGACGCGGCCGCGCTCGACGTCGGCGCGGCTGAAGCGGAAGCCGAGCCGCAGCAGCGCCTCGAGGATCTTCTCCTGGGCCGGCAGCGGGTGCACGGCCACCATGTCGAGGTCGCTCTTGTCGACCGCGCGGGCCACCTCCAGCTCGGTGGTCAGGCCCATCGTCATGCCGTGCAAGTGTTGCCCGTACACCTCGGTGATCGGGGTTTCCCAGGGCACGTCGAACCGGAACGGGATGTCGTGCCGGGCACCCGGGTCGAGCCGGAACGAACCAGTCAGCCGCTGCCGGTGGAACTCCTGGTCCGACTGGAACTCGCTGTCGCCGCTCTCTACCTCGACCCGGGTCAGCAGGCCGACCGCGACGTACTCGATGTCGGTGGCGTGCTCGCCGCCGACCACCTGGACGTTCCCCTCGAGGTAGCCCCCGGGACGGCAGTTCGGGTTGGTGAGCACCGTTTCCACGGACGGGCCGCCCACACCCATCGCCTGCATCAACCGCTTGAAGACCACGTCGGCTTCCCTTTCCCTACAGCGTTGTGAGATCCAGATTATCGAGTACTTACCAGCAGTGACGGAATTGCACCGCTGCGGTACATGTCCGGCGTATCCGGGCGTGGTGTCGGGTTCACGACCTCAGGGTTCTCCCGGATTCATGCCAGCCGGACGCTTGCCTCACCTCCGCTTAACGCCCCCCGGTCCAAGCTTGTGATCACCCGGCAGGAATGCGGCTGGGAAACGACTTGGGACATGGGACGCGGGGAGGGACTCGGGATGGTCGCGCTGACGATGAAGGCGGAGTCCACGGTGGCGGGAGCTGACGAGAACATCATGACCGACGGTGTCGAGCACATGATCGATCTGGACGCGACGGACGAGCGCGGGGTTTCGGCCGACCTGGTCCGGGCGTACCTGAACGGGATCGGACGCACCAAGCTGCTCACCGCGGTGCAGGAGGTGGACCTCTCCAAGCGGATCGAGGCCGGCCTCTACGCCGAGGAGAAGCTCGCCGACGCCTCCGACGACCTCCGGCCGCTGTTCGAGGTCATCATCAATGAGGGCCGCGAGGCCAAGAATCACCTGTTGGAGGCCAACCTCCGCCTAGTGGTCAGCATCGCCAAGCGGTACACCGGGCGCGGCATGGCCTTCCTCGACCTGATCCAGGAAGGCAACCTCGGCCTCATCCGCGCCGTCGAGAAATTCGACTACACCAAGGGCTACAAGTTCTCCACGTACGCCACCTGGTGGATCCGACAGGCCATCACCCGCGCCATGGCCGACCAGGCCCGCACCATCCGCATCCCGGTGCACATGGTCGAGCAGGTCAACCGCATGGTTCGCGCCCGCCGCGACCTCTCCGCCCAGCTCGGCCGCGAGCCCAGCATCAGCGAGATCGCGAAGGCCATGGACGTGCCCGAGTTCCAGGTCATCGAGCTGATCTCGTACGACCGGGAGCCGGTCAGCCTCGACCAGGCGGTCGGTGAGGACGGGGAGAGCGCGCTGGGTGACTTCGTCGCCGCGGTCGACCCGAACGCGGAGCCGGGCAGCACCCTCGCGCAGGGCGAGCTCCGCAGCGAGGTGGAGATCGTGCTGGCCACCCTGTCCGAGCGGGAGTCGGCGGTGATCCGGCTGCGCTTCGGCCTGGACGACGGCCGGCAGCGCACGCTGGACGAGGTGGGCCGCGAGTTCGGGCTGAGCCGCGAGCGCATCCGCCAGATCGAGAAGGTCACGATGTCGAAGCTGCGGGCGCCGGAGCGGGCCGGCCGCCTCGAGGCCTACGCGGGCTGAGGTCAGGTTTACGGCGTTACCAAACGGCGAGGTCCGGTGTCTCCTCAAACGGCGAGGTCCGGTGTCTCCATCCGCTGAGCCGGGTCTCGCCTACGGCGTTACCAAACGGCGAGGTCCGGTGTCTCCTCGGGGGCGGGCCTCGCCGAGTTCTATGTGGGCGTGCAGGACGCTGTAGCCGTCGGGGCGGGCCAGCACCGGGTTCAGGGAGAGTGAACTGATCTCGGGATGGTCGTCGGCCAGGCGGCCGACCCGGAGCAGAAGGTCGACCAGGGCGGCCCGGTCCACCGGCTCGGAACCACGGTATCCGTGCAGGAGGGGCGCGGCGCGCGGCTCGTCCACCAGGGCCTCGGCGGCGCGGTCGGTCAGTGGCGCCGCCCGCCAGGCCAGGTCGCCGAGCAGTTCGCTGGCCACGCCGCCCAGCCCGAAGCCGACCACCGGCCCGAACGCGGAATCCTCGACCACCTCGATCGTGCACGCCACCCCGGCCGGGACCATCCGCTGCACCAGCACCTCGGGACCGAAGGCGGCGACCAGTTCGGCGTAGGCGGCCCGCACCTCGTCCGGGCCGGCCAGCGCGAGCCGGACCGCGCCCAGGTCGATGCGGTGCCGCAACGCCCGCCCGGCCGCCTTGATCGCCACCGGGTAGCCGGCCCGGTCGGCCGCGGCCAGTACGGCGTCCACGTCGCCGGCGCTGATCGACGGGACGACGCTGATCCCGTACGCGGAAAGAACGTCGCTCTCGTCCTCGATGTCGAACGACGGCAGGACGCCGGGCGGGCGCCGGAGCCACTCGGCATAGGACGTCACCCGGCCCAGGGCCCGCACCGACTCCTCGACCGACGGGTAGGACGGCACGCGGGGCGGCGACTGTCCGAGCAGGAACGTCGCCACGGTCGGCTTCTCGCCGGCCAGGGCGACACTGGCCAGCGCCGCGGCGAAATCGGCGTCCTCGTCGGCGAGTTGGCCGGGCAGCGGCGGCGCGAACACCACGACCAGGGCGTCCACCCCGTCGTCGACGGCCGCCTCGGCCAGCGCGTCGGCGAAGTCGTGCGCGCCGGCCTGCGGGCTGATGTCCCGGGGGTAGCCGCGGGCCACGATCAGCCCGTTGGCCCGGGCCGCGGCCACCGCCAGCCGGGACAGCGCCGACGAGTTGCCGACCACCGCGACCCGCCGGCCGGCCGGCAGTGGCTGGTGGGCCAGCAGCAGGCCGACGTCGAACAACTCGGCCACGGTGTCCACCCGGATCACGCCCGACCGGGCGAACAGGGCGGTGACCGCGCGCTCGTCCGGGCCGGGCAGTTCCCCGGCCAGCCCGGGCGGGCGCGACGCCGACGCCACCGCCACCACCGGCTTGACCCGGCTCATCCGGCGGGCCAGCCGGGCGAACTTGCGCGGGTTGCCGAACGTCTCGAGGTAGAGCAGGACCACGTCGGTGCCGGGGTCGTCCTGCCAGAACTGCAGGAGGTCGTTGCCGGAGACGTCGGCCCGGTTGCCCGCCGACACGAACGTCGACAGGCCCAGGCCACGCCGGTCGGCCTCGGTGAGCAGGGCCACGCCGAGCGCGCCGGACTGGCTGAAGAAGCCGACCCGGCCGGCCGCCGGCAGCCGCGGGGCGAGCGTGGCGTTCAGGCGTACCCCCGGATCGGTGTTGGCCACCCCCATGCTGACCGGCCCCACCACCCGGAGTCCGGCCCGGTGGGCGCTCTCGATCAGCGCACGCTGTGCGGCCTGGCCCTCGGCGCCCACCTCGGCGAAGCCGGCCGAGATCACCACCAGGCCACCCGCGCCGGCCGCGGCCGCGTCGGTCACGGCATCCGCGACCGAGGCGGGCGGCAGGGCGATCAGCGCGAGATCGACGTCGACGCGGGCATCGACGGCCGACGGGTACGCCGGGAGCCCGCCGACGCGGTCCGCGCTGCGGTGCACCGGGATGATCGCCCCGCGGTAGCCGCCGTCGCGCAGGTGACCGAGCAGTGCCGCGCCGATCCCCTGCCCGCTGGCACTGGCGCCGTAGACCGCCACGCCGCGCGGGTTGAGCAGCCGGGCGATCGACCGTGACTCGGTGCGCTGCTCGCGGTCCTCCTGCACGGCCCGGGACTGCTCGGTCGGGGCGATCGGGAAGCTCAGATGCACCGTCCCGTCCTCGTAACGCCGCTGCACCGGGTAGCCGGTGTCGCCGAAGACGCGCAGCATGCCGGCGTTCTGCGGCAGCACCTCGGCCACGAACCGCTCGATGCCGTGCTTGCGGGCCGCCTCGGCCAGGTGCTCCAGCAGCACCGAGCCGATGCCCCGGCCCTGGTGCGCGTCCTCGACCACGAAGGCGACCTCGGCCTCGGGGCTGTCCGGGCCGAGCCGCTCGTACCGGCCGACCGCCATGATCCGCTTGCCGGAGACGATCACGTACGCCTCGCGGTCGGCGTGGTCGACGTTGACGAAACGTTCCAGGTCGCGGTCGGGGATCCGGGGGTACGGCGAGAAGTACCGCAGATAGCGGGTGCGCTCGCTCATCCGGCCGTGGAAGTCCACGATGGCCGGCGCGTCGCCGGGGGTGATCGGGCGCAGGTGGACGGTGCTGCCGTCGGAGAGCAGGACGTCCGATTCCATGGCCGGTCAGTCCCGGGGGTCGTGCGGGTCGAGGCCGTGCAGCGGGAACACGGCGTTGCGGGTGGCCAGGATCGCCTTGTCCACCGGGTCCGGGGTGGTGCCGGGCTGCCATTTCTCGGCCGGGACGGTGACGCCGTCGGTGAGGTCGTCCGGGACGTCGGTGCCCGGGCAGCGCTCGGCCGCCAGGGCGCGCCACGACTGCGGGGTCGGGGTGCGCGGGTCGAGCGGGTCGCCGGTGGCCACCGCCAGCAGGTGTGTCCAGGCCCGGGGCACGACCTCGACCAGGGCGTACCCGCCGCCGCCGGTGGCCACCCAGCGGCCGTCGCAGAGCTCGTCGGCCAGCGCGCGCATCTTGATGTAGGCCGCCCGCTGCCCGTCCACCGACAGGCGCAGGTCGGCCAGCGGGTCGAGCCGGTGGGCGTCCGCGCCGCACTGGCTGAACAGCAGCTGCGGCCGGTACGCGCGCAGCACCGACGGGACGACGGCGTCGAAGGCGCGGTGCCAGCCGGCGTCGTCGGTGCCTGGGGGGAGGGCGATGTTCACGGCGGTGCCCTCGGCGTCCTTGCCGCCGACCTCGTCGGGGAAGCCGGTCGCGTACGGGAACAGCGCCAGCGGCGTCTCGTGCAGGCTGACGGTCAGGACGCGCGGGTCGTCCCAGAACGCGGCCTGGACGCCGTCGCCGTGGTGCACGTCGGTGTCCACGTACGCGATCCGCTCCGCGCCCCGGTCGAGCAGCCGGGTGATGGCCACCGCCGGGTCGTTGTAGACGCAGAAGCCGGCCGCGCGGGCGGCCATCGCGTGGTGCAGGCCGCCGGCCACGTTCACCGCCCGGGTGACGTCGCCGCTCCACACCGCCTCGGCCGCGGCCAGCGTGGCGCCGCAGATCCGGGCGCTGGCCTCGTGCATGCCGTCGAACACCGGGTTGTCCGAGGTGTTCAGCCCCCAGCCGGTGAGGAACGGGTCCATCGGCGCGTGCCGCACGGCGGACAGATAGTTCGGGTCGTGCACCCGGGTCAGCGCGGCCTCGTCGGCCGGGGCGGGGGTGATCACGCGTACCCCCGGACGGTCGAGAACGCCCAGCTCACGCGCGAGGGCCATGGTCAGCTCGACCCGCACCGGGTTCAGCGGGTGGTCGCCCATGTCGTACGCGAGCAGGGCTTCGTCCCACACCACCGCGGTCGCACCGTCCATGTCTGTCATCGTCGCACGGTTGATTGTTCCGCCCGACGTTGACCACAATGAGTTCGTGACCGACTACCCCGCGCTGTATGAGCGTTTCGGCGAACTGATCGTGTCGCAGACCGGAATGACGGATTCGCCGTTCGGCGAGGGCGCCTCGGATTCTCAGCTGGCCGCTCTCGGCTTTCCTCTTCCCGACGACTACGCGTTGCTGCTCCGGCTCACCGGGAACGAGGTCGACCCGTCACTGATCACCTTTCCGCCCGAGGAGATCAGCCTGCTGACCGTCGGCCAGGTCACCGCCGAGGACGGGAAGATCGCTGTCGCCCGTACCCGCCAAGGGGTTTTGCTTCATCTGACCGGTCGCGGGCTGATATTGGGCGACACGGTGATCGCCGCCGGCTTCGGGGATTTGATCGGCAAGTACGTACGCGGGCTGGAATCGGGCACGCTGCGAATCGAGAAGGGGCCGGACGGCTTCACCTTCACGGCCAACGGCGAATATGTCGATCGGGAAGTATTCGCGACGCTCTGACCCGCGGATGATTCGTCGCCCGGAGCGGCACCGACTAGTCTTGGTCGACAGCTGCGGCTCCGGAAGGTTAGGACGATGGCAACCAGGACACACAACACGAGTGGTGCTAACTCGCACAAACACGACTTGGTCGACACCACCGAGATGTACCTGCGCACCGTCCTGGAGCTCGAGGAGGAGGGCGTGCCCCCGCTGCGCGCCCGCATCGCCGAGCGGCTGCACCAGAGCGGCCCGACCGTCAGCCAGACCGTGGCGCGCATGGAGCGCGACGGGTTGCTGAGCGTGGAGAACGACCGGCACCTGCTACTCACCGACGAGGGCCGCGCCGCCGCCGTCGCGGTCATGCGCAAGCACCGCCTGGCCGAGCTGCTGCTGGTCAACGTCATCGGGATGCCGTATGAGGAGGCACACGAGGAGGCGTGCCGGTGGGAACACGTGATGAGCGACGACGTCGAGAAACGCGTCTACGAGCTGCTCAACAAGCCGACCCGGTCGCCGTACGGCAACCCGATTCCCGGCCTCGACGTGCTCGACGGCACCCCCGCGCCCGGTGACCACCTCGACGCCGGCGAGCGCAACCTGGCGTTCCCGGGCCTCACCGGCAGCGTCGTGGTCCGGCGCATCTGCGAGAGCGTGCAGACCAACGCCGACGTGCTCCGACAGCTGCACGCGGCCGGCATCGACCCCGGCGTGACGGTGACAGTGGCCCAGGAACGCGACGCGGTGACCGTCGACCGGTCGGGTGACAAGATCCGGTTGCCGCGCGAGGTGGCGTCACGCGTGTTCGTCGACGCGCATTAGGCTTCGCAGCCGAGCGCGAGGCGAGGTCTAGCTCTTCTTTTTCTTCGATTCGGTCGCGCCCGTGGTGCTCGTCATGGTCTTGGCCATGGCGAGCAGCTTGGTGCCCATGTCGGCCACCGCGTCGGGCTTGGCCGCCTTGGGGAACGTGTACTTCAGCGATTGCAGCTGATGCGCCTCGCTGAGCCAGCCGATCTCGCAGGCCGGCCCGGTCGCCCCTTTGGTCTCCAGCTTGTAGGCCGCCAGGCCCAGCCCCTTGAGCTTGCTCGCCTTGGCCGGCACCAGCTCATCGTCGAACAGATCCGCCGTGGCCGCCGACTCGGTCACCGTGAGCAGCAGCGCCGGCGCCGGGCCCTCCTCGGTCTGCACCACACAGGTGGACGTGTTGTCGACCTGCGAGCCGGCCGCCACCGTGAACCGGACGCCGATCATCTCCTCGATGAACGCGTAGTCCCACAGAATGCAGGCGCCGCCACCGGACGCGGCCGGCGGCTCAACCACCTCGATCGGCGGCAGCACAGCCGCCTCGTCGTCCTTGGCGTTACAGCCGGTCATGCTGAGAGCCGCCACGACCACACCGAGGGTCAGCAGACGCGAACGCACAGGGGTGTCCTCCCGACGAATTCGGGGCACACCGTACTTGGTCCCGCACGCTCCCCGATAGCCCGACCTCTGAAACCGAGCCGCCACTGTGCGTGATGGTCCCACCGCCTGTGGATAGTTCTCAGCCCGGCAACATCCGTTCGCTATGGTCACCGCCCACCCAGTGACGGGTGGGGGAGGTGGCGGCGCGCCCGCGAAATCGTAATTTTTCGCCGGTGTTGCCGCGCTTTCGCAATCTTCGCCGGCGAGGCCTCGCCTTCGTTTTGAGCGGCGGCGGGTTTCCGCACTCCTGAGCGCCTCTACGCCCTCGGCCGTCTCGGGCCGCCGGCATGTCGACGCGGCCGCGCACCGGCGTCGGGGCTCCTGGAAAGATGGGTGGCGTGATCAATGATCGACTGGTCGACGCCGGGGAACTGCCGATTGCCGTGCGGGACTTCGGGGGCTCGGCGCCTCCGTTGATTCTGCTGCACGGAGCCGGGGGGAATCTCGCGCACATGACCACGCTGGCGCGGGCGCTGCGGCCTCGGCATCGGGTGATCACGATGGATCTGCGGGGGCACGGGCGGTCGGGGGACGGGCCGTGGAGCTGGGATGCTGCGCTCGCCGACGTGGCTGCCGTGGTCGTGCAGATGGAACTGGACCGGCCGGCGGTGGTCGGGCATTCGCTGGGCGGGATGATCGCGGCGCTGTGGGGTCAGCGGCATCCCGAGGCGCCCGGGGTGGTCAGCCTGGACGGGAACCCGCCGCCTACGCGCACCGAGCACCTGCCGGGGATGGATGTGCGGAAGGCGGCGGATCAGCTCGCCGAGTTGCAGCGGGTCTTCGATCGGATGGCCGCCGAGACCGGGCGGGTCGTTCCGGCCGAGCAGCTGCCCGACCTGGTCGAGCGGCAGCAGGCGGCGGCCCGGGACATGGGCGCGAACGAGAAGGTGTGGATCGAGGGGTTCCGGCGGAACCTGGTTCACTCCGGCGGGGAGACGTCGTTGCGGCCGTCGGCGGAAACGGTGGCTTCCCTGCGTACGCTGATCAGCGATCTTGATCTAGATCCGGTCTATCGCGCGACGCGGTGCCCGGAGCTGGTCGTGCTGCCCACCCGCAACCTGCCCGAGCAGGAGGGCTTCGCCGAGGTGTACGAGGCCCACCGGCGCTTCGTGCGCGAGCAGGCCGAGGCCAGCGGCGTGCGGTACGTGCAACTGGCCGACGCCTCGCACGCGATGGTGATCGAGCAGCCGGAACTGCTGGCGTCGCTGATCGCCGACTTCCTCGCGACCGCCTGACGCGCGAACCCTGCGGCCGGCAACCCCTGGCGATCTTGAGGATTCGAGGTCAGCGAGCGTCGGGCAGGGGTGTCGCCGCGCGGCTGGCCACCAGGCCCAGGGCCAGGGCGGCGAACACGCAGAGGACCGCCCGCAACACCCCGAAATGCTGCACCAGGACGCCGATCAGGGGCGGGCCGGCCAGGAACGCCCCGTACCCGATCGACCCGGCCACCGACGCCCGGATCGCCGCCCGGGCCGGGTCGTCGGCGGCGGCGCTGAAGCCGACCGGGAAGCCCAGCGACGCTCCGGCTCCCCAGAGCAGCGCCCCGACCAGCGCCACGGGCACCCCGATCTCGGCGACGACCAGCACCAGCCCGGCCGCCGCGAGCAGCACCGTGGCGCGGAGGACCTGCACCCGGCCCCAGCGTTCGATGGCCTCGCCGCCGAAGAGCCGGGACAGCGTCATCGCGGTGACGAACGTGCCGAAACCGATCGCGCCGATGGTCTCGGTGGCGTGGTAGCCGTCGACCAGGGCGATGGCCAGCCAGTCGTTGGCGACGCCCTCGGTGAAGCCGAAACCCAGCATGATCAGGCCGATCATGATGGTGCGGGGTTCGCTCCAGGCCTGGCGTACGCTCACGGCCGGCTTCTCCCCGGCCGGTGGGGGTGACCACGGTACGAAGTGCCGCACGGTCACCAGCATCACCGCGGCGGTGAGGGCCGTGGTCAGGAAGAGCTGCACGGACACGGGTACGCCGAGCGCGGCCAGCCCGGCGCTCACCCCGGCGCCGACGACCGTGCCGAGGCTGAATGCGGCGTGGAAGCGCGGCATGACCGTGCGGCCGAGGCGGCGTTCGACGTCTGCGCCCTCGACGTTCATGGCCACGTCCCACATGCTGTTGCCGAGGCCGGCCAGCATCAGGCCGAGGCCGGCCAGCCAGATCGTGCCGGTGGCGGTGCCGGCGCCCAGCGCGGCCAGGCCGGCGACCATCGACATGCTGCCGATCAGCACCGCGCGGGCCGGACCGAAGCGCTGCACCAGCGGGCCGGCCATCGGGATGGAGGCGATCGCGGCGACGGACATGCAGAGCAGCAGCAGGCCGAAGCCGGCCGAGCTCAGGCCGAGGTCGGCGCGGACGGCGGGGGCCCGGGCGAGCCAGCCGGCGTAGGCGAGGCCGTTGGTGGCAAAGGTGACGGCGACCGCGATCTTGGCGGCGCGAAGCCGGGCGTCGTCGAGCATCGTGGTCACGACCTCAACTTAACCGTTAAAGCTGAACGGTCGGGAGGGTGCGACGATACGTGATGCATCACTCGGCCGGTCCAGGCTCGGGCCGGATCCGCACGTCACCGTGCACGCCGGTCACCGTGACCGGGCCGGCGGCGTAGAGGTCGAGCGCGGTGTCCGGTGGGACCTCGATGTCGTACGTCACCCGGCAGTTGATGACGATCTGAACGATGCGGTCGGGGCGCCCGCATCGCGCCCGCAGGGTCAGCGTCGGCCCGTCCCGCTGTTCCTCGAGCCAGGGTTCGGCCAGCGTCCACTCCAGATGCCGGTGCACCGTGACCTCCGGACCGCCGCCCCGGACGGTGAGGCCGCCGTTGATGTTGGAGGCGACGACCCGGCGTACGCCAGGGAAGCCCGTGGTGGTGTCGATGCGCTGCGCGCTCCCGCTCGAGGCGACCGCGATGCCGCCGATCAGCAGCACGAGGGTGCTGAACATCGACCCGCCGATCCGCCACCAGCGGCCGGTCACGACCGCTCGCCGATCTCGAGGTAGTGCAGCACGGCCAGGACCCGACGGTGGTCGGTGTCGGCCGGGACCAGGCCCAGCTTGGCGAAGATGTTGTTGACGTGCTTCTCGACCGCGTGCCCGCCGATGCCCAGGATCTCGGCGATGGCCGAGTTGGACCGGCCCTCGGCCATGGTGGCGAGCACGTCGGTCTCCCGTGGGGTGAGCCGGCGCAACGGGTTCGTCCGGCGGCGGGCGAGCAACTGGGCCACCACCTCCGGGTCCAGGGCGGTGCCGCCCGCCGCCACCCGGCGCAGCGCCTCGAGGAACTCGTCGACGTCGGCCACCCGGTCCTTGAGCAGGTAGCCGAGGCCGCCGGTGTGCTCGGTCAGCAGATCGGCGGCGTACCGCTCCTCGACGTACTGGGAGAGCAGCAGGACGGCCAGGCCGGGCCACTGCTGCTTGAGCACCAGCGCGGCCCGGACACCCTCGTCGGTGAAGGCCGGCGGCATCCGTACGTCGACCAGCGCCAGGTCGGGCCGATGCTGCTCGACGGCGCGCAGCAACGCGCCGGCGTCCTCGACCGCGGCGACGACCTCGATGCCCGCGCCGGCCAGCAGCTTGACCAGGCCGGCCCGCAGCAGTACCGAATCTTCGGCGATCACGACCCGCACGGCAGCTCCACCTCCACCTCCGTCGGCCCGCCGGGCGGGCTCGACATCCGGAACCTCCCGTCGACCGAGGCGACCCGCTGCGCCAGACCGCGCAGGCCGCCGTCGGACCGCTCGGCGGCGCCGCCGACCCCGTCGTCGCGCACGGTCAGGCGCAGCCACCCACGATGCCGGACGACCGCCACCTCGACCCGCCCGGCCCGCGCGTGCCGGGCGACGTTGGTCAGCGTCTCGGAGACCACGAAGTAGGCGATCGCCTCGATCACCGGCGGGCACCGGCCGGACACGTCGACGTGCAGTTCCACCGGCTGCGGCAGGGCGGCGACCAGGCCGGACAACGCGGCGTCGAGACCACGGTCGTCGAGCACGGCCGGGTGCAGCCCGCGGACGAAGTCCCGCAGCTCGGCCAGCGCGGCCTTGGCCTGCCGATGGGCCTGGTCAACGGTGTCCCGGGCCGGCCCGTCGGGCAACTCGGCGCGGGCCATGCCCAGGGTCATCGCCAGTGCGACAAGCCGCTGCTGGGTGCCGTCGTGCAGGTCACGCTCGATCCGGCGGCGCTCGGCGTCGGCCGCCGCGACCGCCTGCGACCGGGCCCGGGCCAGTTCCTCGAGACGCGCCTCGAGCGCCTCGGTGGCGTTCGGGCCGAGCAGCCGCCGGGCCAGCACGATGTCGAGCCGGGCGAGCCAGTACGCCGAGAACGCGGCCACGAGCAGCAGCGCGACACCGCCGGCCACGAACGCGGGGCGCTGGAACGCGATCAGGGCGAACCCCAGCCCCGCCGAGCCGGCACCGGCCACGATGGCGAAGCCGGCCGCGCCGACCGGCAGCGCCAGCAGGTGGAACACGGTCTGCCGGCGCAGCGCGGGCACCCCGTCGACCTCGGGGATCTCGACCTCGAGCAGGGCCGCGAACCGTCGCCGCTGGGTGGCCGTACGCCGGCCCACCACCCGGCGCAGCGGCTCGTTCCGGACCGCGGCGACCAGCAGGGCGGGCAGCGTCATCGCGGCGCCGGCGAGCCCGACCGGCAGCCCGGTCAGCACGTGCACCGTTGCTCCCCAGACGCCGCTCCTGCGCATCAGCCCGCACACACCTTCCCGACCGGGGGCAGCGTGCCGGCGACGAGATAGCGGTCGATCGCGTCGGTCACGCATCCGCTGGAACCGTAGCCGCCGTGCCGGGTCGCCCGCTGCGTCAGGAGGCGGCCGTTCCGCAGGTTGCGGGCGGCGTCGACGGCCCAGTCGTACGGGGTGGCGGTGTCGTGGGTGGTGCCGACGACCAGGATCGGGCCGGAACCGCCGGCGGTGATGCGGTGCGGCCGGTAGGTCGGCGGCACCGGCCACTGCCCACAGACCACGGTGGCGGCGGCCAACCGGCCGAACAGCGGGTATCGGGCATCGGCGCGTGCGGCGTCGGCCATGACCTGCCGGGCCGTGCGGTGGTCGGGCAGGTCGAGGCACTGCACGGAGTGATAGGACTCGCCGCCGAAGGTGGGCTCGTCGCCCGACGGCTGCCACGTGCCGGCCCGGAGCCGGCCGAGCAGACTGTCGAGCGCGGGCCAGCCGGCCGGGTCGCGCAGCATGTTGGGGATGTCGTTGCCGAGCTCGCCGCTGCCGCCCAGCAACGGTTTGAGCCACTCCCGCGCCCGCGCGGCGGTCAGGTCGGCCAGCGGGCAGCCCGCCCGGCCGGCGCATCCCGCGTGGTAATCGGTGAAGGCCTGCTCCAGGGCCCGGCTGGCACCGTCGTAGAAGTCGGCGTTGTCGCTGGTCGGGTCGACGACGGCGTCGATCGCCAGCCGACCGACCCGCTCCGGGAACACGTCGGCGTAGAACAGCCCGATGCGTGTCCCGTACGAGAAGCCGGCGTAGTTGAGCCTGGGCTCGCCGAGCAGCTCGCGCAGCCGGTCGAGGTCGCGGACATTGCTGAGCGTGTCGACGTGGTCGAACAGCGGCCCGGTCTGTCGCCGGCAGGCGGCGGCCCACGTGGTAGCGGCCCGTTCCCAGCGCAGCCGCTCGGCGAGCGTGCCGGGGGCGGGCAGCTCGGCCAGTTCCCGGTCGGCGCCGGCCGGGCAGGTGACGGCGTGCGACGCGCCGACGCCGCGTGGATCCCACGACACGATGTCGTACGACCGGCGCAACTGGTCGCCGAACCGGTTGGCGAAGCCGGCCAGGAACCCGACGCCCGAGCCGCCCGGCCCGCCCGGGTTGGTCAGCACCGAGCCGAGCCGCTTGCCGGTGGCCTTGAGGCGCGCGACCTCGAGCGAGACGACCGGCCCGCCGGGGCGGCTCCAGTCGACCGGCACGCTGACCTTTGTGCACTCGACCGGCACGCCGTTGGCCGGGCACGGCTCCCAGCTCAGCGCGGGCCGAGTCGCCGCCCACGACGGGCCGGTCACCGCCACCATCGTCGCCGTCACGACTGTGGCCAGCAGTTTTGTCCTCGTCCTCATGATGCTCCCGTCGGTCTCGATCGGACCGCTTCAGCATCGAAGAACGCGAGTCTCGCCGGAATCCGGCGGGCGGGCCCCGGCGGGGTAAGGCCAGCCCTACCCCTTGCGGGACAACGCAAGACCGCCCCGGCCTGAACAGGCCGGGGCGGTCGGTGTTGCTGTCGGTCAGCTGCAGCCGGAGGTGGAGCCGCAGCCCTCGCAGACGTAGCAGCTACCGGCTGGGCGCATCTTCGTGCCGCAGGTGAAGCAGAGCGGCGCGTCCGCCGAGTGGCCGGTCACCGCTTCGAGCAGCTCGGTGTTCGAGTGCGCGGCCGCCTTGGGCGTCTCGGCCTTCGGCGGGTCGGCCTTGGGCAGCTCGGCCGCCGGGGCGGTCGCGGCACCGACCGGCGCCGAGACCGGAGCGGACTGGGCCATCGACGTCAGCTCGGCCGCCGCCTGCGACGTCGTGGTCAGGTCGGCGGCCGCGGCTTCGGCCGCCGCCTCGGCCTGGATCTGGGCGGCCCGCTCCTTGGCGGTGAAGATGCCCAGCTCGGCACGGGTGTCGTAGGGCAAGAAGTCGAGCGCCAGGCGACGGAAGATGTAGTCCATCACCGACGCCGCCATGCGGACGTCCGGGTCGTCGGTCATGCCGGCCGGCTCGAAGCGCATGTTGGTGAACTTGCTGACGAAGGTCTCCAGCGGCACGCCGTACTGCAGGCCGATCGAGATGGCGACCGAGAAGGCGTCCATCACGCCGGCCAGGGTGGAGCCCTGCTTCGACATCTTGAGGAAGACCTCGCCGAGGCCGTCGTCCGGGTAGGACGACGCGGTCAGGTAACCCTCGGCGCCGCCGACCGAGAAGGACACCGTCTCGGACGGGCGCTTCTTCGGGAGCCGCTTGCGGACCGGGCGGTACTCGATGACCTTCTCGACGGCCTTCTCGACCTCAGCCTGAGCAGGCTCGCTAGGCGCAGCGGTCTTCTTCGCCGCCGAAAGTGGCTGCCCGACCTTGCAATTGTCCCGATAGATCGCGAGGGCTTTCAAGCCGAGCTTCCAGCCCTGGAAGTGGATCTCCTCGATCTCCTCGATGGTCGCCGACTCGGGCATGTTGACCGTCTTGGAGATGGCGCCGGACAGGAACGGCTGGGCCGCCGCCATCATCCGGACGTGGCCCATCGGCGCGATCGACCGCTCGCCCATGGCGCAGTCGAAGACGCTGTAGTGCTCGGGCTTGAGGCCGGGCGCGTCAACGACATGGCCGTGGTCGGCGATGTGCTCGACGATCGCCTCGACCTGCTCCTCGGGGTAGCCCAGGGTGCGCAGCGCCCGCGGGACCGTCTGGTTGACGATCTGCATCGAGCCGCCGCCGACGAGCTTCTTGAACTTGACCAGGGCCAGGTCGGGCTCGATGCCGGTGGTGTCGCAGTCCATCATCAGGCCGATCGTGCCGGTCGGGGCCAGCACCGAGGCCTGCGCGTTGCGCCAGCCGTTCTTCGCGCCGATCTTGTTGCCGTCCTGCCACTGCTTGGTGGCCTCGCGGACGATCTCGGTCGCGACCACGTTGGTGGTGCGGATGGCGTCGTTGGCGGCGGCGTGCTTGCGCATGACCCGCTGGTGGGCCTCGGCGTTGCGGGCGTAGCCGTCGTAGGCGCCGACGACGCCGGCGAGCTCGGCCGAGCGGCGGTACGCCGTGCCGGTCATCAGCGACGTGATGGCACCGGCGACGCCGCGGCCACCCTCCGAGTCGTACGGCAGGCCGGACGCCATCAGCAGGGCGCCCAGGTTGGCGTACCCGATGCCGAGCTGGCGGTAGGCCCGCGTGGTCTCGCCGATCCGCTGGGTCGGGAAGTCGGCGAAGCAGATCGAGATGTCCATCGCGGTGATGATGAACTCGACGCTCTTGACGAACTTTCGCACCTCGAAGCCGCCGTCGGCCTTGAGGAACTTCATCAGGTTGAGCGAGGCCAGGTTGCAGGACGAATCGTCCAGCGACATGTACTCCGAGCAGGGGTTGGACGCGGTGATCCGGCCCGTCTCGGGGTTGGTGTGCCAGTCGTTGATGGTGTCGTCGTACTGCAGGCCCGGGTCGGCGCACTCCCACGCGGCCTGGGCGATGTCGCGGAACAGCTTCTTGGCGTCGATGGACTCGATGACCTCGCCGTGCAGGCGCCCGCGCAGGTCGAAGGTGGTGCCCTCCTCGACCGCGCGCATGAACTCGTCGCTGACCCGCACCGAGTTGTTGGCGTTCTGGTATTGCACGCTCACGATGTCGGAGCCGCCGAGGTCCATGTCGAAGCCGGCGTCCCGCAGCGCGCGGATCTTGTTCTCTTCGCGCGCCTTGGTGAAGACGAACTCCTCGATGTCCGGGTGGTCGACGTCGAGGATGACCATCTTGGCCGCGCGCCGGGTGGCGCCACCGGACTTGATCGTGCCCGCGCTGGCGTCGGCGCCGCGCATGAAGCTGACCGGGCCACTGGCCGTGCCGCCCGACGAGAGCAGCTCCCGGCTGGAGCGGATGCGGGACAGGTTGACCCCGGAGCCGGAGCCGCCCTTGAAGATCAGCCCCTCCTCCTTGTACCAGTCCAGGATCGAGTCCATCGAGTCGTCCACGGACAGGATGAAACAGGCGCTTACCTGCTGCGGCGACGCGGTGCCGACGTTGAACCAGACCGGCGAGTTGAAGCTGAACACCTGGTGCAGCAGCATCCAGGTCAGTTCGTGGTCGAACAGCTCGGCGTCGGCCGGCGTGGCGAAGTATTTGTAGTCCTCGCCCGCCTTGCGGTAGGTCTTCACGACGCGGTCGATGAGCTGCTTGAGCGACCACTCGCGCTGGTCGCTGCCGACCGCGCCCCGGAAGTACTTGGTGGTGACGATGTTCGCCGCGTTCACGCTCCACGCGACCGGGAACTCCACGCCACGCTGCTCGAAGTTGATCGAGCCGTCCCGCCAGTTCGTCATGACGACGTCACGGCGCTCCCACTCCACCTCGTCGTAAGGGTGGACGCCCTCAGTCGTCCAGACCCGCTCGACGCGCAGACCCCCCGTGGGCGCGCTGGTGCCGTTGTTACGGCTGCGCTGCCGACCTGCTGTGATGCCGTCCCCGGCCATGGTGCTCCCCCTCATTGGCGCCACTACTGATTAACGCTGCTCGTCGCTGCGGCAGTCCCTCACTGATTGATCTTGGGCGGCCGGCCCGGCCGGGTGGTGGTCACGGCATGCCGCACCGTCGCCTCCCGGTCGGCCGGCGCCGAGCGCAGCTCGGCGATCTCCTTCTCGAACTCGTCGAGCGAGTCGAAGGATTTGTAGACGCTGGCGAAGCGCAGATAGGCGACCTGGTCGAGCTCGCGCAGTGGCCCGAGGATCGCGAGCCCCACCTCGTGACTCGGAATCTCCGCCGCGCCCTTCGCCCGGACCGTCTCCTCGACCTTCTGCGCCAGCAACGCGATCGAGTCCTCGTCCACCGGCCGGCCCTGGCAGGCTTTGCGTACCCCGCTCATGATCTTGGTCCGTGAGAACGGCTCGGTGACGCCACTGCGCTTCACCACCGCGAGGACGGCCTCCTCGACCGTGGTGAACCGCTTGCCGCACTCGGTGCACGAGCGACGGCGACGGATCAACTGACCGTCGTCGGCCTCACGCGAGTCGACCACGCGCGAATCAGCGTGGCGACAATACGGACAGCGCACCGGAATCCATTCCTTTCGGAGCCTCCAAGGCACGCCAAATCAGCGCCAACTGGGGTCGGCGCTGTGGATAACGTGTGGAGAACTTGGGGCTTGCGACCCCAACCTGTGGATGACTTACAGCCATGTAACTACTAGATGTTGGGGTCAAAGTTAGGCCGATGCCGACGCCCGCGCAAGCTGACGGGCGCGTCGGCGTGCCGCGATTTTCGTGTCGCCACGGCCCGTATACAGGAGATCACTTGGCGCTCGGATCGCGCCCGATTTGCCGCTCTTCGGGGCCCGCGTTTCCGACGACGTGGCCCGGAAGGGTGGTCGCGGTCACTTTCCCGACGCCGGAGAAGGAACGTACGTTCTTCTTTCAAACCGATGATGGGGTACGAGCGGGATGCCCGCGTTTCAGTCGCGCGGGAGCTGCAGCGTCTCGCCGGGATGCACGACGTACCCCTCGATGTTGTTGATCCTCTTGATCTCGGCCACCGCGGCGTAAGGATCGCGGCGCGGCGCGGTGCGGGTCGCGATCGACCACAGCGTGTCCTGTCGCTGGACCACGACGGTCGGCGCCGGCCCCTGCGGCAGCTGCTCGGCCCGCGAGGCGGTCGACAGCAGGAAAGCACTGGCGACGGTGGACGCGCCGATGAAGAAAGCCAGGACCACGGCGCGGCCGCGCCGCGTCAGACGGAGCGGCGGACGGCGATAAGCGGTCGTGACCATGGGTTTCACCTTCCTCGTACGGATGTTCGATCGAACGCCCGTACGACGGTCTATCAGAACAGCTGTACGGAAGTCGAGCACTTCCGGGCGACACGCCGACGGGAAAGTCGTACAGATGTTTGAAACTGTCGTACCGCGCCCATAGGGTCTTCTCTGTAGAAGGGGTCGTTTTCGGATGGCCCGGAATGCACCACGTGCCGCCGACGGCACTTGGCCGACAGTGGAGGGCAGGCGTGTCGACCGACGACCGGACCAGCCGGCAGCACCAGCAGAGTTCCGCGGGCGGCGGCGTGCGGCGGCGGGCACCGGCCCGTTCCCGCAGCGCCGAGGCGCCCCAGCTGCGGGCGGTCACACCGACGCCGGTCAGCCATTTCCCCGACCTGGTGACCGCCGACCTGACCGCACGGCAGCGACGCATCCTCGAGTTCATCCGCGACTGGGTGGAACGGTACGGCTATCCCCCCAGCGTGCGCGAGATCGGCGAGGCGGTCGGGCTGGTCTCCCCGTCCAGCGTGGCCTACCAGCTGAAGGCGCTGGAGACCAAGGGCTTCCTGCGCCGCGACCCCAACCGGCCGCGCGCGGTCGACGTGCGCTCGCCCAGCGAGCTGGTCGACGACGAGACGCTGCGCCAGGCCCGGCCGACCCCGGCCTACGTGCCGCTGGTCGGGCGGATCGCCGCCGGTGGGCCGATCCTGGCCGAGCAGGCCGTCGAAGACTTCTTCCCGCTGCCGCGCGAACTGGTCGGCGAGGGCGACGTCTTCATGCTCGAGGTCAAGGGCGACTCGATGATCGACGCGGCCATCTGCAACGGCGACTGGGTCGTGGTGCGGCAGCAGCCGACGGCGACGTCCGGTGACATCGTGGCCGCCATGATCGACGGCGAGGCGACGGTCAAGTCCTACCGCCAGCGCGACGGGCACGTCTGGCTGATGCCGGCCAACCAGGCCTTCGACCCCATCCCCGGCGACGACGCCACGATCATGGGGCGGGTCGTCGCGGTGCTGCGCCGCGTCTGAGCCGCCCGCGAACCAGCGACCCGCCACCAAACGGCCAACCGGCGGACCAGCGGCCCGCCGGCAAGAGGGCCGACCGACGGACCAGCGACCCGCCGCCAACCGGCGGCCAACGGACCAGCGGCCCGCCGGGCAAGAGGGCCGACCAGCGGGCCAGCGGCCGCCGCCAAAGGACCGACCAACGGACCAGCAGCCGCCGCCAAAGGACCGACCAACGGACCAGCGGCCGCCGCCAAAGGATCGACCAACGGACCAGCGGTCCGACGCCGCCGGGCCGAGCCGCGGCACACTAGAGCTGCGGGAATGCGAACGGTCGGCTTCCGGAACTCGGAAGCCGACCGTCGAAGATCTGGTCAGCGGCCGTAGGCGCGGCCGTAGTTCTGGTCGTCGTCGAGGTCGCGGGACCGGCCACCGCCGTTGCCACCGGGCGGTGGTGGGGAACCATACACTCCGCCACCCTGGGGCGAGCGAGGCTGACCCCCCTGCGGAGGACGCGGCTGCCCACCCTGCGGAGCGCCACCGCCCTGCGCCGGCCGGCCACCACCTTGCGGCGGACGAGCTCCGCCCTGGGCCGGACGGCCACCGCCACCCTGCGGGGGACGCCCGCCACCCTGGGGCGGGCGAGGCTGACCCCCTTGCGCGGGCCGAGGCTGCCCGCCCTGCGCGGGCCGGCCCTGACCACCCTGCTGCGGACGACCACCACCACTCTGGGGAGGACGACCGTCGCCTTGGGGCGGACGACCCCCACCCTGCGGGGGGCGACCACCACCCTGCGGGGGACGGCCGCCGCCCTGGGGAGGACGACCACCACCCTGCGGGGGACGGCCGCCGCCCTGGGGAGGACGACCACTGCCTTGCGGTGCACCGCTGACCGGCGGGCGACCACTGCCCTGCGGAGCCCCGCTCACCGGCGGACGACCCGCACCAGCACCCGGCCGGCCACTGACCACCGGCGGCCGGACCCCGCCGGGCGGACGAGGCCCACCCGCTGGACGACCGGCACCCGCACCACCGGCACCGGCACCAGCACCAGCACCGGGCGGACGGCCACCGCCGTACACCCCCGGACCGGAGGCCGCCGGCTTGCCGCCGTAGACACCGGGGCCGCCCTTGGACCCACCGGGGCCGCCCTTGGACCCACCGGCGCCGTACACGCCGGGGCCGGACGGCGCACCGCCCACCGAGAGCAACTCCGTCGCCGCGTCGGACGGCTTGGGCCCGTCGTCGTCCGGCTTCTTGAGGCTGAGCGGCTCGGGCGGCAGGTTTTTGCGGTGCCGGCGGATGCCGAAGATGCCGACGAAGACCAGGATCAGGCCGAGCACGCCGACCCCGGCGACCAGGTAGGTGATGTCTTTGAGGCCGAGGCTCTGGAACCAGGACGGACCGGTCTTGTCCTTGGCGGTGCCGCCGGCGGCGTTCTTCAGGACCGGCTCGGTCGCGGTCGACGGGGTGTACCGGAGGATGTAGTTGTCCAGGTCGGTGTTGCCCTGCATGTCGGAGACCGTGTAAAAGAGCTTGCCGTCGGGGCTGAACGAGATCGACTCGCCCTGCTGCTCGTTGGGCAGCGGCGTGATCCGGGGCTTGCCCTTGATCGCGGCGAGCACGTCGCCGCCGGTCACGTCCCACTCGAGCGCGTCGGTGTAGGTACGCAGAACCGCCTTGGTCGCGCCCTTGGTGATCGAGCCGCCGTTGATGGTGCTCCGGCCGACCAGGCCGATGCCGGTCGCCGGGGTCTGGCTGGGCGGAACCTTGATCTCGCCCGCCTTCTTCAGCGGTACGCCTTCCGTGGTGCCCTTCTTCAGGGCCGCGGTCGGCGCGTAGATCGACGCCGGAGTGCCGCCGGTCTCCCAGGTGACGATGATCGGGGTGCCGTCGCCGTTGATCAGTAGCGCCTCGGCGTTGTGGCCGCCGTCCGGGTAGTGCATGCGGTAGAGCTGCGGCTTCGCGGACCCGTCGGCGGGCATCGACCAGAGGCCGACGACGGTGCGCTTCTTGTCGTTGCTGCCGATGTCGGCGACCCACAGGGTCCGGCCGTCGGGTGAGAGCGCCAGGTCTTCGGTGTCGCGCGGCCCGTCGCCGCTGTACGGCTGCGACTTCTTGACCTTGCATTTGTCGTCGAGGAAGAAGACGCGCTTGTGGCTCACCTGGTCGGTGCTGTCGTTGATGACGACGAAGCCGCCATCGGTGGCCACGAGACCGGACAGCTCGTCCAGCTTGTCGTCGCCGATCTTGCATACCTTCTTGCCGGCCGGAGCCTGCGCGGAACCCCCGGGGGCCTCCTCCGCGAAGGCGGTGCCGGCGCCGGTCAGCACGAGCCCGAAGGCACAGAGAACCGACACCACGAGACGCCGCATCCGATCAGTGTCGCATGCGGCGTCCCGTGTCGTTGTTACGCGTGGATCACCACAGCTCAGGCGTCCTGTCCGTCCCATCGATCACGAGGCGAACGCGGACAGCTCCGCACCGAGCTGCTCGTCGACGCGGACGCGCATCTCGGTGCCCTCCTCGGTGTGGTGGGTGGTGAGAACCTGACCGGTGCGGTGGATCTTGGCGATCAGGTCGCCGCGGTCGTACGGGACCAGGATCGTGAGCTCCAGCGCGGGCCGGGGCAGCTTCTCCTCGATCGCGCTGCGCAGCTCGTCGATCCCCCGCCCGGCCTTGGCCGAGACGAACACGGCGTCGGGCCAGGTGCGCTTGAGGCGCAGCAGGGTCTCCTCGTCGGCCGCGTCGACCTTGTTGATCACCAGCAGCTCGGGCAATTTGTCGGCCCCGACCTCGAGCAGCACCTCGCGGACCGCGCTGACCTGACCCTCGGGGTCGGGGTGGGCGCCGTCGACCACGTGCAGGACCACGTCCGCGAACGCCACCTCTTCCAGCGTCGACCGGAACGCCTCGACGATCTGGTGCGGCAAGTGCCGGACGAAGCCCACCGTGTCGGACAGCGTGTAGACGCGGCCGTCCTCGGCGGCGGCCCGGCGGGTGGTCGGGTCGAGCGTGGCGAACAGCGCGTCCTCGACCAGCACGCCGGCCTGGGTCAGCCGGTTGAGCAGGCTGGACTTGCCGGCGTTGGTGTAGCCGGCGATGGCCACGGCGGGCACGCCGTTGCGCGAACGGCGGGAACGCTTGGTCTGGCGCACCGTACGCATCGCCTTGATCTCGCGCCTCAGCTTGGCGATGCGGGTGTTGATCCGGCGGCGGTCGGTCTCGAGCTTGGTCTCACCGGGACCACGCAGACCGACGCCACCACCGGCACCGCCGGCGCGGCCACCGGTCTGCCGGGACAGCGTCTCACCCCAGCCACGCAGTCGCGGCAGAAGGTATTGCAGCTGGGCCAGCTCGACCTGTGCCTTTCCTTCCTTGCTCTTGGCGTGCTGGGCGAAGATGTCCAGGATCAGCGCTGTCCGGTCGACCACCTTGACCTTGGTCTGCTGCTCCAGGTTGCGCAGCTGGGACGGGGACAGCTCGCCGTCGCAGATGATCGTGTCGGCGCCGGTGGACAGAACCACGTCGCGCAGCTCGTCGACCTTGCCGCGGCCGATGAAGGTGGCCGGGTCGGGGCGGCTGCGTCGCTGGATCAGGCCCTCGAGGACCTGCGACCCGGCGGTCTCGGCGAGAAGGGCGAGCTCGGCCAGCGAATTCTCCGCGTCGGCGACGCCGCCCTCGGTCCACACCCCCACCAGGACGACCCGCTCCAGCCTCAGCTGCCGGTACTCGACCTCGGTGATGTCGGTGAGCTCGGTGGAAAGGCCGGCTACCCGCCGCAGCGAGTGACGCTCCTCCAGTTCGAGATCACCGGTGGTGACGTCGGGTTCAGAGAATTGAGTTTGCAAAAGTGTGACCTCCTCGGCACCGATCGTGGCAGACGCGCGCGATGAGCGCATCCACAAAACCGGCCCGGGCGTTGAAGCGTTGTGCCTGACTCATCAGTAACGACCGCGTTGGAAGTTGCTATTCCGGACGCGCAAGAATGCGGTGACTCACCCGCCAACGACGGAGGGACCACCGTGGTGACCACCCGCCTGCCCAGCGCAGGATTCTCGATCACGATCCGGATCGCGGTGACGGCCGACGCGTCGTCGATCGGCCGCCTCACCACCTGTGTCGGCGAGGCCGGCGCGGTTGTCACGGCTCTCGACGTGGTGGACTCCGACTCCGCTCGCGTACTCGTCGACCTCACCTGCGACACCGCCGACTCCAGCCACGCCGACCAGGTGGTCAAGACCCTGGAAGAGCTGGACGGCGTCGAGGTGCGGAAGGTGTCCGACCGCACGTTCCTGCTGCACCTGGGCGGCAAGATCGAGGTGAGCTCGAAGGTCGCGCTGCGCAACCGGGACGAGCTGAGCCGGGCGTACACGCCGGGGGTGGCCCGGGTCTGCATGGCGATCGCGGAGAACCCGGCCGACGCCCGCCGGCTGACGATCAAGCGCAACACGGTCGCGGTGGTCAGTGACGGCTCGGCGGTGCTCGGGCTGGGCAACATCGGCCCGGCCGCGGCGATGCCGGTGATGGAGGGCAAGGCGGCGCTGTTCAAGCGGTTCGGCGGGGTCGACGCCTGGCCGGTGGTGCTGGACACGCAGGACACCGACGAGATCGTCAACATCGTCAAGGCGATCGCCCCGGCCTACGGCGGGATCAACCTGGAGGACATCGCCGCGCCGCGCTGCTTCGAGATCGAGGCGCGGCTGCGTGAGCTGCTCGACATCCCGGTGTTCCACGACGACCAGCACGGCACGGCGATCTGCGTGCTGGCCGCGCTGACCAATGCGCTGCGGGTGGTGGGCAAGAACCTGGCCGACGTCAAGGTGGTGGTGTCGGGCGCGGGCGCGGCGGGCACGGCGATCATGAAGCTGCTGCTGCGTCAGGGCGTGGGCGACATCATCGCGTACGACCGCCGGGGCGCTCTGCACCGCGGCATGACCGACCTGAACGAGACCTGGCAGTGGCTGGCCGAGAACACCAACAAGGCCGGCTACAGCGGTGACCTGCCCGGTGCCATCGCCGGGGCCGACGTCTTCATCGGCGTGTCCGCGCCCAACCTGCTGACCGGCGCCGACATCGCCCGGATGGCCGACAAGTCGATCGTGTTCGCGCTGGCGAACCCCGACCCGGAGGTCGACCCGCGGGAGGCCCGGCAGCACGCCGCGGTGGTCGCGACCGGCCGCTCCGACCAGCCCAACCAGATCAACAACGTGCTCGCCTTCCCGGGCGTCTTCCGCGGCATGCTGGACGTCAGCGCGCGGGGGTTCACCGAGGAGATGGCACTGGCCGCGGCCCGCGCGATCGCCGACGTGGTGGGCGAGGACAAGCTCAACCCGACGGTGATCATCCCGAGCGTTTTCGACCCGCGGGTGACGCCGGCGGTGGCGGCCGCGATCCGCGCGGTCGTCAAGGGCGCGCCGGCCCCGGCCAACGCGGCCGCGGTCGAGGTCGACGAAGCCCCCGAGGAGACGTTCTAACGGGACGAAGCCCAGCCGGTCAATTCGCCGGTGTGGTCGGTGATCAGGCCGGCCACGCCCGCGGCGGCCATCGCGGGCCACGAGCCGAGGTCGTTGGCGGTCCAGGCCATCACCTCGATGCCTCGCGCGGCGAACTCCGCCACCCGCTCCGGTGTCACCTCTCCCACCGGGATGTTGCAGCACTCGACCCCCAGGGATGACGCGAGCTCGACGGTGTCGGAGTCCAGAAGCGGCCGGAGCAGCCCCCGCCGCGACCGCGGGGCGAATTCTCCGACATTTCGCACGATCTCGTGATCGAAGCTCTGCACGATGGCCCGGTTGTCCACCATGGTGACGATGCGCTTCACCTGGTCCGGCGAGGCCGGCGGCTTGATCTCCACCAGCAGCGTCACGTCACCCCACGGCAGCGACAGCACCTCGCTGAGCAGCGGCACCTTGACGCCCGCGAAGGCCGGCGAGAACCACGAGCCGGCGTCCAGGGCGCGAATCGCGTCCAGCGAGTGGTCCCAGACGTGGCCGGTCCCGTCGGTGGTGCGGTCCAGGGTCCGGTCGTGGATCACCACCGGGACGTCGTCGGCGGAGGTGCGTACGTCGAACTCGACATGCGTCGCACCGGCCCGGACCGCCGCGACCAGGGCGGGCAGGGTGTTCTCGGGAGCCACGGCCGAGTAGCCGCGGTGGGCCACTCGGTGCATCAGAGCGTGACCTCGCCCGTCGCCACGAGCACCGCCGGTCCCGCCAGCCACCACTCCCCCGACTCGGTGGCGGTCACCGTGAGCGAGCCACCCAGCACGTCGACGGTCACCGTGCCGGCCCGCAGTCCCGCGTCGCGCAGCGTCACCGCCCCCACCGCCAGGGCGCCCGAGCCGCAGGACAACGTCTCGCCGGAGCCGCGCTCGTGGACGCGCATCCGGACGTGCAGGTCGCCGACCGGCGTGACGAACTCGACGTTCACGCCGTCGGGGAAGACAGCCGGGTCGTGTTCCGGCGCCACCGTCAGGTCGAGCGTGTCCAGCGGGGTGGCGAGCCCGCAGACCAGGTGCGGGTTGCCACAGTCAACGGCCATGCCCGGCACGGTGAAACCGCCGGTGGTGGCCGTGCTGGCCGCGTACACCCGTGGGGTTCTCATCCGCACCGAGATCGAGTCTGCCTCGGCTCGCGCGAGCACCACCCCGGATCGCGTCCCCACCGGGACCGGGAACGTCGCCCAGCCCTGGCCGACCAGATAGCGGGTGAAGACGCGCACGCCGTTGCCGCACATCTCGGCGACCGAGCCGTCGGCGTTGCGGTAATCCATGAACCACTCGGCGTCGGCCGCGAGATCGAGAGCATCGGGGTGCTTGGCGCTGCGGACCACCCGCAGCACGCCGTCGGCGCCGATGCCGAAGTGCCTGTCGCACAGCGCGCGGACCTGCTCGGCGGTGAGATCGAGGGCGCCGTCCGGATCCGGCAGGATCACGAAGTCGTTGCCGGTGCCATGGCCCTTGGTGAACAACACGCGCACCATCATCCCGCAAGCGCCAGGGCGTCCGCCAACAGCGTGTCCGACGCGCCGTCGAGCCAGTGGATCCGCGGGTCGCGGCGGAACCACTTCCGCTGCCGCCGCACGAACCGCCGCGTCGCCCGTTTTGTCGCCTCGCGCGCCTCGGCCTCGGTGTACACGCCGTCGATCTGGGCCAGCGCCTGCTGGTAGCCGAGGGCCCGGCTCGCGGTCAGCCCGTCCCGCAGCCCATGCAGTCCCGCCACCTCGCCGACCAGCCCCGCCGCCCACATCTGGTCAACGCGCAGATCCACGCGTGCGTCCAGATCATCCCGGTCGACGCCGATCTGCACGGATTCGTAGACCGGTGTCGGCGACGGCAGCGAGGCGGTGAACGGCCGCCCGGTCAGCTCGATCACCTCCAGCGCCCGGACCACCCGCCGCCCGTTCGAGGGAAGAATCCGGGCCGCGGCGTCCGGGTCGAGCCGTCGCAACCGCTCGAACAACGGCTCGCCCCGGGCCCACGCCGCCTCCAGACCGGCCCGGATCACCGGATCGGTGCCTGGGAACTCGAAGTCCTCGAGCACCGCTCGGAGGTACAGCCCGGACCCGCCGACGAGAATCGGCGTCCCGATCCGGTCGACGGCCGCGCGGGCGATCTTCTGATATTCGGCGACACTGGCCGTGACCGTTACGTCCCAGATGTCGAGCAGGTGATGCGGCACGCCACCACGTTCGGAAACGGACAGCTTGGCCGTACCGATGTCCATACCTCGGTACAGCTGCATCGAATCGGCGTTGACGATCTCCCCGCCCAGGGCCTGCGCGAGCGCGACGCTCAGGGCCGACTTGCCGGCGGCGGTCGGACCGACGACGGCGATCACCCGGGGATGGGGGTGGTTCGGCACGGAGCAACGGTAGGACACCGTATGGTCACGGTCATCGGCGGGCACTTGGTCGTAACCGGGTTGGACCTGTGACAATGCGCGAGAAAGAATGCCAAGTGAGGTACGGCATTCTTGACTGCGCTGTGGCGGTGGTCGCGGGCGAAGGGGCCCACGGTTGCCGGGAAGAACGAGGATGAGCTGATGAACGACTGGACAACCTTCGGGCGAGTGGATGCCGACGGCACCGTCTACGTCAAGACCACCGAGGGCGACCGGGTGGTCGGCTCATGGCAGGCGGGGACCCCCGAGGAGGGTCTGGCCCACTTCGCCCGCCGGTTCGCCGATCTGGTCACCGAGGTCGACCTGATCGAGGCCCGGCTCAAGTCCGGCGCGGCCGACGCGGCCCACTCGCTCTCCAGCGTGAAACGGCTGCGCACGCAGCTCGACGAGGCGCACGTGGTCGGCGACATCGACGGCCTCGCGACCCGCCTCGACCGGCTGGCCGCGCTGGCCGACGAGAAGGCCGGCGAGGCCCGGGTGGCCCGCGAGGCGGCCCGCGGCGAGGCCATCGCCCGCAAGACGGCCCTGGTCGAGGAGGCGGAAAAGATCGCCGCCGACGCCACCGGCTGGAAGACGGCGGGCGACCGGCTCAAGGAGATCCTCGACGAGTGGAAGACCATCCGCGGCGTCGACAAGAAGACCGACGGCGAGCTGTGGAAGCGTTTCGCGGCCGCCCGGGACGGCTTCACCCGCCGCCGCGGCGCGCACTTCGCCACCCTCGACGGTCAGCGCAAGCAGGCCCAGACGGCCAAGGAAGAGCTGGTCACCGAGGCCGAGGCCCTGGCCGAGTCGTCCGAGTGGGGTCCGACCGCGACCCGCCTCAAAGACCTCATGACCGAGTGGAAGGCCGCACCGCGCGCCGCCAAGGAGGCCGAGCAGCGCCTGTGGGAACGCTTCCGGGCCGCCCAGGACGCCTTCTTCACCCGGCGTAGCGAGGTCTTCTCCGCCCGTGACGCCGAGTTCAAGGGCAACCTCGAGCGCAAGCAGGCCATCCTGACCGAGATCGAGGCGCTCGACGTGGACGCCGACCCGCGCGAGGCGCAGAACAAGATGCGTGACGCGCAGGCGGCCTGGCACGACGCCGGCCGGGTGCCGCGCGAGGCGCAGGCCGGGCTGGACCGTCGCTGGCGGGCCGCCGAGGAACGGATCCGAGTGGCCATGGATTCGGCCTGGCGCAAGACGTCGCCGCAGGACAACCCGCTGCTCCAGCAGATGCGCGAGCAGGTCGCCGAGGCCGAGCAGCGGCTCGCGCGGGCCGAGGCGGCCGGCGACAAGCGCCGCATCAAGGAGGCCCAGCAGGCGCTCGACTCCAAGCGCCAGTTCCTGGCCCTGGCCGAGCAGGCGAGTTGATCAGGGCACTCCAGATCAAAACCTTCAAGATCAACGGCATTTGAAGGTACGCACGCACCACCCGCACGTAAGCCAGAGGCCCGGACCGTAGATGGTCCGGGCCTCTGCCTTTGCTGCCGGGTTGTCCCGGGTGGTCGCGCTCCTCTTGTCAGCGGCATCCGCTGCGCGGATAGCGCCCTGGCCTACCACTCCGGTCAGGCAGTGGTAGCAGCAGACGGCACTCGGGGAGCAGATGGCGCGCTGCGCCACCACTCGGTCGAGCAGTGGTAGCAGCGGGCGGTATTTGGGGAGCGGATGGCGCGCTGGGCTATCGCTACTGGGCGGCGCAGGCGCTGGTTGCGGCGGGGAGTGGGGCGGGGGCGCCGATGGTGGGGAGGCCGAGGTTGACGCCGGCGAGCTTGGGGGCTCGGCCGGCCTCCCAGGCGTCGCCGGCGCGGGTGCGGCGGTGGCTGACCGGCGCGCCGTCGGCGTTCAGGTGGTGCGGGGCGGCGTAGGTGACCACGGTCTCGACGATGTCGCCGGGGCGCGGGGTCAGGTCGCCGGTGGCGAAGTGGACCAGGCGGCCGTCCCGGGCCCGGCCGCTCATCCGGCCCGTACGCTCGTCCTTGCGACCCTCACCGACCGCGACCAGCACCTCGACCGTACGCCCGACCTGCTTCTTGTTCTCGGCCCAGGTGATGTCCTCGAGCTCGGCGATCAGCCGCTCGTAACGTTCCTGCACGACCTTCTTGGGCACCTGGTCGGCCATGGTCGCGGCCGGGGTGCCGGGGCGGATCGAGTATTGGAAGGTGAACGCGCTCGCGAACCGGGCCGCCCGGACCACCTCGAGGGTCTGCACGAAGTCGGCCTCGGTCTCGCCCGGGAAGCCGACGATGATGTCGGTGGTGATCGCGGCGTCCGGCATCGCGGCGCGGACCTTGTCGATGATGCCGAGGTATTTGTCGCGACGGTAACTGCGGCGCATCGCCTTGAGCACCGCGTCCGACCCGGACTGCAGCGGCATGTGCAGCGACGGGCAGACGTTCGGCGTCTCGGCCATGGCCGCGATCACGTCATCGGTGAAGTCCTTGGGGTGCGGGCTGGTGAACCGCACCCGTTCCAGCCCCTCGACGCCGCCGGTGGCGCGCAGCAGCTTGCCGAAGGCCAGCCGGTCGCCGAACTCCACGCCGTACGAGTTGACGTTCTGCCCGAGCAGGGTGACCTCGAGCACGCCCTGCTGGGTCAGCGCCTCGACCTCGGCCAGGATCTCGCCCGGGCGGCGGTCTTTCTCCTTGCCGCGCAGCGACGGCACGATGCAGAAGGTGCAGGTGTTGTTGCAGCCGACCGAGATCGAGACCCAGCCCGCGTAGGTCGACTCGCGCTTGGTCGGCAGCGTGGACGGGAACACCTCGAGCGACTCGAGGATCTCGACCTCGGCCGCGGCGTTGTGCCGGGCCCGCTCGAGCAGGGCGGGCAGCGAGCCGATGTTGTGGGTGCCGAAGACCACGTCGACCCACGGCGCCTTCTTGACGATGTCGCCGCGATCCTTCTGCGCGAGGCAGCCGCCGACGGCGATCTGCATGTCCGGGTTCTTCAGCTTGGTCGGGCGGAGGTGCCCGAGGTTGCCGTAGAGGCGGTTGTCCGCGTTTTCCCGGACCGCGCACGTGTTGAACACGACCACGTCGGCCGCGTCGGCGTCGGCGGCACGTACGTACCCCGCATCTTCCATCAGCCCGGAGATGCGTTCGCTGTCGTGCACGTTCATCTGACAGCCGTACGTGCGCACGTCGTAGGTGCGAGGGTTACTGGTCATGGCTGAGCCTTTCTTGTCATGCCCTCGTGGCCCTCGCCTCCGGCGCCGTCGGCAGGCGCCGGGTTCTGCCGCTCGGTGCAGTCGGTCATGACGGGTAAAGGGTAACCACCCCTCAGGCCGCCCGGCGTTCCGAGGCCACCGCACAGGCCGGATCGGCGCCGGTGCACGGACGGAGGTTGCGTCGTTCCGTACCCTCGTCGGTCTCGGCCTCGTCGACATGCACGCTCCGCCGGGTCCCGTCCGGCTCGCTCAGCTCGTACCTCGTCGGGTTGAGGGTGTCGTCGGGCAGCAGGACGGCCGCACCCAGCTTGACCGCGACGGCGGCCGCGGCGTCGGTCTCGGACCGAACGGACGGGACGAGGTAAAGATCGATCATTGTCGGGAAATCGCCATCGACGTGGAAGACGTCGACGAGAACGGCAGAATCATCTGCGTCCTCGTCCATGCCGGCCACCGGCCGGTCGAGGACCTCGGAGATCGCAGACCGGACCACCGCCTCCTCGATCCGGTCGGCAACAGCCCAGTTCCAGATGCCACCGACCGGGTCAACGTCCGCCATACCGCTCATCGTGGACAACCTTCCCGACCTGCATCTCCCTGTGTTACCGCTCCGTGACCATTCTCGGCGCGATCCGATACACCCACCCCCCTAGAGTGGCCCCATCCGAGTGAACCGACGAACAGGACGGTCCCTAGCTGTGACTGACGACAAGGCTCTCATCGTCCTTGACAAGGTCAACAAGTGGTTCGGGCCCCTGCACGTCCTGCAGGACGTGGACCTGTCGGTCGGCCGCGGCGAGGTCGTCGTCGTGATCGGACCGTCGGGCTCGGGCAAGTCGACCCTGTGCCGGGCGATCAACCGGCTCGAACCGATCAACTCGGGCTCGATCGTCTTCGACGGGCAGCCGCTGCCGGCCGAGGGCAAGGGGCTGGCCCGGCTGCGCAGCGAGGTCGGCATGGTGTTCCAGTCGTTCAACCTCTTCGCGCACAAGACCATCCTGGAAAACGTCATGCTCGGGCCGCTCAAGGTCCGCCGGGAGAAGGCGTCGGTGGTCCGTGACCGGGCGATGAGCCTGCTCGACCGGGTCGGCATCGCCAGCCAGGCCGAGAAATACCCGGCCCAGCTCTCCGGCGGTCAGCAGCAGCGGGTCGCGATCGCGCGGGCGCTGGCCATGCAGCCCAAGGCCCTGCTCTTCGACGAGCCGACCAGCGCCCTCGACCCGGAGATGGTCGGCGAGGTGCTCGACGTGATGACCTCGCTGGCCAAGGAGGGCATGACGATGGTGGTGGTGACCCACGAGATGGGCTTCGCCCGGCACGCCGCCAACCGGGTGGTGTTCATGGCCGACGGCCAGCTGGTCGAGGAGGCGGCACCGGCCGAGTTCTTCGCGAACCCGAAATCGGATCGGGCCAAGGACTTCCTGTCCAAGATCTTGACGCACTGACTTGACCGTCCACTTCGGAATACCAAGGAGCGTAATGATGCGCAAGACCCGAACTGCGGCGGCGCTGGGGGCTCTCTCCCTCGCACTGACCCTCGTCGCCTGTGGCGGCGGCGGCGACAGCACGGGTGGCGGCGAGACCGCGAGCGGGATCGTCGGAAAGGCGAGCAGCCAGCACAAGCTCGTCATCGGCGTGAAGAACGACCAGCCCGGCCTCGGCCTGCAGACCGGCAACACCTACACCGGCTTCGACGTCGAGATCGCGAAGATCATCGCCAAGGGCCTCGGCGTGCCGGACACGGGCATCGAGTTCAAGACCACGGTGTCCTCGAACCGTGAGCCGTTCATCCAGCAGGGCCAGGTTGACCTGGTGGTCGCCACGTACACCATCAACGACGAGCGGAAGAAGGTCGTCAACTTCGCCGGCCCGTACTTCATCGCCGGTCAGGATCTGCTGGTTCCGACCGCCTCGACGATCACCGGCCCGGAGGCCCTGGCCGGCAAGAAGGTCTGCTCGGTGACCGGATCGACGCCGGCCAAGCGCATTCAGACCGACTACAAGAACGTGCAGCTGCAGCAGTTCGATTCCTACTCCAAGTGCGTGACGGCGCTGGCCGGCGGCCAGGTCGATGCGGTCACCACCGACGACATCATCCTCGCCGGTTACGCGACGCAGTCGCAGTACCAGGGGAAGTTCAAGGTCGTCGGCAAGAAGTTCAGCGAGGAGCCTTACGGCATCGGGCTGAAGAAGACTGATGTCGCCGGCTGCAACAAGATCAATGACATCCTCCGCGCCTCGGCGTCGGACGGCTCCTACCAGGCCGCCTGGGACGCCTCGCTCAAGGCGAGCGGCGCCGCCGCTCCGAAGCTCGACGTCAGCAAGCTGACCAACTGCCCGGCCGCCTGATCGGTCGGTAGCGCACCGCGAGCGAGGCCGGGCGTCCCCGGCCTCGCTCGACACTTTCCGATGGAAGCGAGGGCGATGGACGTCTTCACCGATCCCACCAACGTCGACGTCTACGTGACCGGATTTCTATGGATTCTCCGGCTCACCGGCGCTGCCGCCGTCGCGTCCCTGATACTCGGCGTGATCCTGGCCGCGATGAGGGTCTCACCCGTTCCGGTGCTTCGACTCTTCGGCGCGGGCTGGGTGAACACCTTCCGCAACACCCCGCTGACGCTGATCATCTTCTTCTGCTACTTCGGTCTCTTCTCCACGTTAGGCTTGTCCCTGTCCGACGAGATCGACCTCAACAACTTCTGGCTCGGCGTCATCGGACTGTCGGTCTACACGGCCGCGTTCGTGTGCGAGGCGGTGCGCTCGGGCATCAACACCGTTCACGCGGGCCAGGCCGAGGCGGCTCGCGCTATCGGCATGTCGTTCCTGCAGACGCTGACCACGATCATCCTGCCGCAGGCCGCCCGGGCCGTCATTGCGCCGCTGGGCAGCATCTTCATCGCCCTGTGCAAGAACGCGACGATCGTCGGGACCATCGGCCTCGCCGAGTCGTCGAACGCGATGAAGGAACTGATCAACGCACGCGGCGACGCCGTCATCCCGATCTTCCTGGTCTTCGCCGGCACATTCGCCCTGGCTCTCATCCCGACCGGCTATCTCTTCGGGTGGCTGGCCAATCGACTGGCGGTCAAAAGGTGAGCACGGACGCCGTCCTCTACGACCACCCCGGCCCCCGGGCCAGGGCACGCAATCTCGTCCTCACCGTGGTGTTCGCGGTGCTCTTCGTCGCGCTGCTCTTCTGGATCTATCGCCAGTTCGACGCGAAGGGCCAGTGGGCCGGGCCGCTGTGGCGCCCGTTCCTGGACGGCTCGACCTGGACGTCGTACATCCTGCCGGGCCTGCTGGGAACCGTGGAGGCGGCGGCCGTCGCCATCGTCCTGTCCATGGTCTACGGCCTGGTCTTCTCGATCGGCCGGCTGTCGGACCACTGGTGGCTACGGGTTCCGTCGGGCATCGTGGTCGAGTTCTTCCGCGCCGTACCGCTGCTCCTGCTGATGTTCTTCATCTTCTACGGAGTGCCGTTCCTGACCGAGCAGCCGATGCCGCCGTTCTGGGCAGTCGTCGCCGGTCTCACCCTGTACAACGGCTCGGTGCTCGCCGAGGCGTTCCGCGCCGGCATCCGCGCGGTGCCTTCCGGACAGAGCGAGGCCGGCTACGCGATCGGTATGCGCAAGAGCCAGGTGATGCGTGAGATTCTCATTCCCCAGGCCGCCCGGTCCATGCTGCCAATTATCGTCAGTCAGCTCGTGGTGCTGGTAAAGGACACCGCACTCGGCTACATCATCGGCTACACCGAGCTGCTGCAGTCCGGCGTCAACACGTTGTCGGCCAATTTCGGGAATGTCGTCGCCGCCGCCATCGTCGCCGCGATCATCTACATCGCTCTCAACGCCACACTGACCGCGATGGCCGGCCGCATCGAGCGCCGGACCCGGCGTTCCGGACGCGCGCCGCGTCGCACCAAGCTCTCCCCCGACGCGGCCGACGCGATAGCGCCCGGCCAGACCGCATAACCGGAGTCACCGACGTCGACGGGGGCGGCGAATTCTCGATCGAGAATTCGCCGCCCCCGTCTTCAGTGCAACGGATCAGGAGATGAGCATCGAGGCACTGACCACGCTGCTGCCCTCGGAACAGTAGGCGTAAGACGTGGCACCGCTGTGCGCCGCGTTGCCGTACGAACGGTAGGTCCGGCCGCTGTTCTCTTCGCACTCGGCGACCACGGCGTAGTACTGGCTGGACGGGCCGCCCGAACAGTATCCGCTGGCGTACGGCGGGTTCACCGAGTTGTTTCGGCTGGTACGGCACTCGGCGGCGGCGGTGGCTCCCGATCCGGCGAGAGCCGGAGACTGCACCAGGCCGACGACCGCACCCGAACCGAGCACGGCCAGCCCGGCCAGGAAGGCCATCTTCCGGCGGCTGGTCCTTTGAACCTTCATGAGTTCCCCTTCACGATTGTTCCCGAACACGCGGACGCGGTTGTCAGTCATCGACGGTCGTCTGAGCCCAGATGACTGACGAATTCTCGGAACAGTTCGCGCGTGAAGTCTGACCATTGCGCGCCCAGCCGCCGTTCACGTTGTAGATGTTTCCGCTGTTCTCCTCGCACTGTGCCTGCACCAGGTAGTAGGCGGTGGTGCCGGTGCAATAGCCGGTGGCATAGGGCGGATTCGAGTTGTTGTGCCTGCTGGAATAGCAGGTAGGAGCGGCCGCCGACGCGGGCGACGAAAGAGCAACGCCGGCCAGGCTGGACCCAGCGAGCACCGCTACAAACAATGATGACAGTCTGACTTTTCCTCGTGCGAGCAACAAAATACGACTCCCGTTAGGTCGAATGCTCGTAACGAAGGGATCCCCGTTTATGACTTCCGTCGCGACGCCTCGAAGGTTATCAATGAGTCCATGCTGTAACAAGGCCATTTTGCGGGCAGAATCACCCGCAAACTCTCTACCAGGCGAAACGCGCGCAATAAGCTCTGAAACGGGACAGAATCAGCGGGCCAGTTCGGTGACCCGGGACTCGCGGACGACCGTGACGCGGATCTGACCCGGATAGGTCAGCTCCTCCTCGATCTGCTTGGCGACATCCCGGGCCAGCACGGCGGCACCGATGTCATCGATGTCATCCGGGCGTACCATCACCCGGATCTCCCGGCCGGCCTGCATCGCGAAAACCTTCTCCACGCCCACCTTGCCCGCGGCGATCTCCTCGATCCGCTCCAGGCGCTTCACGTACGCCTCGAGGCTCTCCCGCCGCGCGCCCGGCCGCCCACCGGAACAGGCGTCCGCGGCCTGAGTCAGCACCGCCTCGATGGTCTGCGGCGGCACCTCGTTGTGGTGCGCCTCGATCGCGTGGACCACGTCCTCCGACTCGCCGTACTTGCGGGCCAGGTCGGCGCCGATCAACGCGTGGCTGCCCTCGACCTCGTGGGTGAGCGCCTTGCCGATGTCGTGCAGGAACGCCGCCCGCTTCATCGTCGGCACGTCCAAGCCCAGCTCGGCGGCCATGATGCCGGCGATGTGCGCGGTCTCGGCCAGGTGCTTCAGGACATTCTGGCCGTAACTGGTGCGGTACCGCAGACGGCCCAGCAGGGTGGCCAGCTCCGGGTGGATGTCGGTGATGCCGACGTCGACCAGCGCCTCCTCGGCCGCCCGCTCACACAGCCGGTCGACCTCGTCCTTGGCGGTGTCGAAGACCTCCTCGATGCGGTGCGGGTGGATGCGCCCGTCCAGAACCAGCTTCTCCAGGGTGAGGCGGCCGACTTCCCGGCGTACCGGATCGAAGCAGGACAGCAGCACCGCCTCCGGGGTGTCATCGATGATCAGGTTGACACCGGTCACCGACTCGAACGCCCGGATGTTGCGCCCCTCGCGGCCGATGATCCGGCCCTTCATCTCGTCGCTGGGCAGGTGCAGGACGCTGACCACGCTCTCCGCCGTCTGCTCGCTGGCCACCCGCTGGATCGCGTCCACCACGATGTGCCGGGCCCGGGTGTCCGCCGTCCGCTTGGCGTCACCCTCGATGTCCCGGACCAGGATCGCCGCCTCCCGCTTGGCCTGCGCCTCGATCGACTCGATCAGCTCGGACCGGGCCGTGTCGGCGCTCAGACCGGCCACCCGCTCCAACTCCTTGCGGTGCGCCTCGGCCGCGGCGGCCAGCTCGGCCTCGCGCCCCGACATCGCGGACTCGCGGCCAGCCAGGTCGGCGTCCATCGCGGCGAGCCGGCGCTCCCGCTCGACCAGACGCTCGACCTCCTCGCTGTGCATACGCTCCCGCTCGTCGATCCGGGCGGCGCGGCGCTCGACCTCGGCCGCCTGCTCCTTGGCGGTGGCGTTGAGCAGCGCGACCTCCCGCTCACCGCTGCGGCGGGCGGCCGAGCGGACCTGCTCGGCGTCGGCCTCGGCCTGGCGGTGGGCGTGCTCGAGGATGGTGTCGGCCTCCCCGTGAGCCGCTTCGAGGACGCGGCGGGCCTCGGCGCGGGCGGCGGTCGCCTCGGCCTTGGCGGCGGCGGCCTCCGCGCGTACCGAAGCGGCCTTGGCCTTGGCGTGCTCGACCTGATCCTGGCGGTCCTTGGCCTCGACCTTGCTGCTCTGGATCTGTCGCAACGCGCGGGCGCCGAGGTAGAGGCCACCCATCACGAATGCGGCGAGTACGACGATCGCCACCACCAGAACCGTATCCAGGGCGGTCATGTCGCCGCGTCTCCCTTCGCCGACGCCGCCGCCCGCGGGCGACTGCGCTGCCCCTGCACAGTCGGGGGTCCGCATCCTCCCGGCCCGGGTCCGGCTGGCCTTCACCTCGGGCCTTCGTCGGCCTTCGCCGGCCGTCCGCTTCGGGCCTTCGCCGGCCTTCGCTTCGGCCTTGGGCCTTCGGTTCCGGCCTGTGGTCGCGGTGGGTTGGGTGCCGGGCCGGTCGCGACGTCGCGACTGTGCATTTGTCTCGTCCCGGCGCGCGGGTTCGCGTACCGGTTCACAAGACTGGCCGACCAGGGCTTCGCGGGCACAACCGACCATCGACGCCGGTGTCACGTCTTGGGCCGACCGCTGGGTAGAGATCGTCAAGCCCTCGCGCGGTCGACGAGTGGCTCCAGTATTTGATGCCGGAATGTAATGCGATCTATGTTGTGCGTGTTGCTTGCGATGGTCGGACAAACCTTGTGTAACGCGAGGCTAGGTCGCGGAAGCCGGTCCGGTCAAGGACTCATGATTCGGCAGCGGATGGGACTTACGGCACAGACCCGTACACACCCTGCTCAGGGACTTGCGGGGCAATTCAGGCGTACCGCCCCCACACGTCCCGCATCGGCGCCCAGTCCTCACCGAGCCCCGACTTCCAGAACGCCAGCAGGTAGGCCGCGATCGGCGCCCTGGTGTCATCCCACCAGACGCCGGCCACGGTCTGCTTGACCTTGTTCTCCTGGACCGTGTACGCGTACTCGACGTAACTGCCGGCGGTTCGCCCGCTCGGTGCGGCCTTGTCACCCGCCGGGCCGACCCCCGGAGCGAGCGTACGGGCGTCGACGTTCTGACTGAGCGTCTTGACCCGCGCCTTGTCCCGGTCGGTCACCGACGCGTACTCGACGAAGATCGCGCTCATCCCGTCGAACCGGCAGCGCACCCGGGTCTTCTCCCCCTTGTTGAGCACCGGGCCGCCCGGGTCGCCGTTCTTCTCGCAGCTGGAGAGGTAGGGCAGCCAGCCCTGCGCGACCGGGGCCAGGGCGCCGGTCAGCTTGGCCTGGTTGAGCTCGACCTGGCTCTGTTCGTAGACACCGAGCGAGGACGGGGCCGACGGTGCGGCGTTCGAAGCGACCGGGTCCGGAGCAGCGGCCGGGGCGGTGCCGCGGCCGGCGAAGAAGCCGCCCGCGCCGAAGATCAGCAGGCCGGCGGCCAGGCCGGCCAGGATGCCGAGGAGGAGCTTGTTGGTCTGGCGGGGCGGGGAGGGTTCGATCCTGGGGCCGCCACGGGACGACATGTCGAAGCCGTAGCCCGCTCCTGCTCCCGGCCCCGGCCCTGCTCCCGACCCTACTCCCGGTCCTGCTCCTGCTCCTGAGGACGGACCGAAGGGGTCGGCGGCCTCGACGCCGGAACCGAAACGTGGCCCGCCGGATGACGGGGGCAGACCGTATTGGTCAGGGGTCTCCGGTGCGCTCCCGCTGCCGAACCCGGACGACGGGGGCAGACCGTACTGATCGGGGGTCTCCGGTGCGCCCTCGCTGCCGAACCCGGACGACGGGGGCAGACCGTACTGATCGGGGGTCTCGGGTGCGCCCTCGCTGCCGGAACCGAAACGGGGGGCTCCCGAAACGGGAAGGCCGTAGGCGTCGACCGGCGGCGTTGACCATTGGGGGGCGCCGGAAGAAGGGCCGGGGTCGCTTTGCGGAGCGTTGCCCTGAGCCGGAATTACCACTGTCGAATCGACGGAAGGCGGCGCGGTCGCGGTGCGAGCGGACTCCGCGGGAGTCGGCGCACCCGAGCCGTCCGACTGGACATCGGCATCCCGCGCAGCTGGATCAGCCTCGCGCTGAAAGGGGCCGTATCCGTGCGAAACATCGGGGGGATTACCGGTCACGCTGCACCATATTACTAGCCGGTCGGGTGGGTTGGCGCGCCCGCGAGATCAACGTTCGGCAATAGAGTCACAGGTCACTGCCTGGCTGCTTCTTGCGTTTCGGGGGCGATCAACAGACTGCCTCTTACGTCCCGGGGGCGATCAACAGACTGCCTCTTACGTCCCGGGGGCGATCAACAGACTGCCTCTTACGTCCCGGGGGCGATCAACAGACTGCCCGGCCGCTTCGTGCGGCCGGGCAGTTCGCCTGTTGATGTCAAGCGGTGATCAGTCCTCGGCCGGGACCTCGCGCCGACGGCGGGTCACCAGGATGAGGCCGACGCCGCCGGCCGCGATCGCCGCGCCGACGCCGGCGATGGTCACCGTGTTGGCGCCAGTGAGGGCCAGCTCGGGGCCACCGTTGGAGGATCCACCGGAACCGCCGCCGTTGCTGCGACGGTGAATGGAGTTGCCTCCACCGCTGTTGCTGTGACCGCCGCCGTTGTTGTTACCGCCGTTGCCGCCGCCACCGTTGCCGCCGCCGGTGCCGGGGTTGTTGGGCGGGGTGTTCCCCTCACCCGGGGTGTGGCCACCGCCGCCAGGGTTCTCACCGCCACCACCCGGGTTCTCACCGCCACCGCCGGGGTTTTCGCCACCGCCACCGGGGTTCTCACCCCCACCGCCAGGGTTCTCACCACCGCCACCGGGATTTTCACCGCCACCGCCGGGGTTTTCGCCACCGCCACCGGGGTTCTCACCCCCACCGCCAGGGTTCTCACCACCGCCGCCGGGGTTTTCGCCACCGCCACCGGGGTTCTCACCGCCACCGCCAGGGTTCTCACCGCCACCGCCAGGGTTCTCACCACCGCCGCCGGGGTTCTCACCACCGGGCGGCGGGTCGAGGGCCAGGGCACCGCCCGTGTGCACCTGCGTCACCGCCGCGGAGGCGGTCGAAGCGCCCGCGATGGTGGCGGCGGCGATCGCACCGACGACCAGGCCAAGGCGCGCGACGGCACGCATCCCGCGGCTACGAGCAAGCTGGTTGGTACTCATGTTCCTCCCCGTACGTTCGAACAAAGAATTCATCGTCCGCATTGGACTGAGAAATCCTCGAAGCATTCAGGGATGCAACGTACCTATTTTCCCGCGCTCGCGCCATCCATGGTTGACAATACGGACACACCGGACAGTACTCAGGTCAGCGCCTATGCGTGATGCCCTCGTCACCGTGTTGCCTTACCGTTACGAAATCGTATCGGTCTATTCGTCGGCCATCGCATCGGCGTCAATCTGCTCGGCGAATTCGGCCGCCTCGGCATCACGCGCCGCCAATGCGTCCTTCGCCGCACGAATGGCGACTCCGGCCGAGTAGCCTTTCCGCGCGAGCATCCCGACGAGCTTGCGGAACACCGCGGCCGGCTCCCCCCGGATCGTACGCAGCTTCCGGTCGACCAGCGCCCGGGCGGTGGCCGCCTCGGCCTCGTCGTCCACACTCTCCAACGCGGCCCCGGCCACCTCGGCATCGACGCCGCGCTGACGCAGCTCATTGGCCAGCGCCCGGCGAGCCAGCCCCCGCCCTTGGTGCCGGCTCGACACCCACGCCCGCGCGAACGCCGCGTCGTCGATCATCCCGACCTCGTCGTACCGGTCGAGCACCTCGGCGATCACCTCGCCGGAGATCTCCTGCTTGGCCAGCGCCTTGGCCAGCTCAGCCCGGGTGCGCGGCCGCACCGCCAGCTGCCGAATGCAGATCTCCCGAGCGGCCTCGGCCTCACTGCGCGGCGGCTCGTCCTCCCGTGCCTTCCGACCTTGCCGCCGCTCTCCGCCACCTCCCGCGCCGCGCTCCCGGTCACCGCGGCGCCCTCGTCCGCCGCGTTCCCCGCCGACGCCGCTTTCCGGCCCACCGCGTTCCCGACGCCCGTCGCGTTCCCACCCGCCGCGTTCCCGACCGCTTTCAAGCCCGCCGCGGATCCGACCATCGCCTTCCGGCCCACCGCGCACCCGACCGCTTTCAAGCCCGCCGCGCACCCGACCATCGCCTTCCGGCCCACCGCGCACCCGACCGCTTTCAAGCCCGCCGCGCACCCGACCATCGCCTTCCGGCCCACCGCGCACCTGACGGTCGTCGCGTTCCCGGTTGGTGGCGTCACCGACGTCGTTGCTTTCACGCTGCGTGCGCCCCAAACCGTCGCTTTCCTGCTCCGGGACGACGCCGCGGCCACGCCCAGTGCCTTTCGGCTCGACGCCTTCTCGCGCGTTGGGCTCTTCCCCGCTGCTTCTGGGTCCGCCTGCTCGCGCCAGGCCCTCACGTACCGCGCTGAGGTTGTCACCTGGCCGAAGCCCTTTCAGCGCTGCACGCAGAGCCGCCAGATCTCCCGAACGGCCTGCGGATTCAGGCCGCCCACCCGAGGACCACCCACCCACGGACCACTCACCTAGGGGCTGCTCACCTGGGTGCCGTTCACTCGGGGGCCGTCTACCTGCGGACCGCTTCCTGCTGAATCCGGCCCGTTGGTCACCGGGCCGATCGTCATCCGGGACGGCATCGGTGCCTGCCCAGAGGTCGTCCTCGTCGGGCGGCCCGGCCCAGTCGTCCCCGGCCGGGTCGAAGTCCGCCACATCGGACTCGGGCCGGCGCGCCGGCGAGCGTTGACCCGGCGAGCTCCGGCGACGACCTCGCGGAACGTTGCCGCGTTCCGGATCGCCGGCTCGGAGCTCGCCGAGAGGCTCATCGGCGTCGGGCTTGGGCGGAAGCGCGTCCCATCCGCGGCCCGACCGTGCCCCGCGTCGTCCTGGCATCGGGGCTCAGCGCCCCGGGCCGCTCGGGTGACAGGGTGTGGCGATCATCAGAAGTCGACCGGCGGCAGCTCGACACCGCCCGCCGCGTCGCCGGTCGTCTGGCCGACGCCCAGCTTCTCGAGGATCTTCTTCTCGATCTCGGCGGCGACGTCGGGGTTCTCCTTGAGGAACTCCCGCGCCTTCTCCTTGCCCTGGCCGAGCTGGTCACCGTCGTACGTATACCAGGCGCCGGACTTGCGGATGATGCTCTGCTCGACGCCAACGTCGATCAGCGAGCCCTCGCGCGAGATGCCCTTGCCATACATGATGTCGAACTCGGCCTGCTTGAACGGCGCGGCCACCTTGTTCTTCACGACCTTGACGCGGGTCCGGTTGCCGACCACGTCGGTGCCGTCCTTGAGGCTCTCGATGCGGCGCACGTCGAGACGGACGGACGAGTAGAACTTCAGCGCGCGGCCACCGGTCGTGGTCTCGGGCGAGCCGAACATCACACCGATCTTCTCGCGCAGCTGGTTGATGAAGATCGCCGTCGTACCGGAGTTGTTCAGGATGCCGGTGATCTTCCGCAGCGCCTGGCTCATCAGGCGGGCCTGCAGACCCACGTGGCTGTCGCCCATCTCGCCCTCGATCTCGGCGCGCGGCACCAGCGCGGCCACCGAGTCGATGACGATGATGTCGAGCGCGCCGGAGCGGATCAGCATGTCCGCGATCTCCAGCGCCTGCTCACCGGTGTCCGGCTGGGACACCAGCAGCGCGTCGGTGTCCACGCCGAGCGCTCGCGCGTACTCCGGGTCGAGCGCGTGCTCCGCGTCGATGAAGGCCGCGATGCCCCCGGCCCGCTGCGCGTTGGCCACCGCGTGCAGCGCCACTGTCGTCTTACCGCTGGACTCCGGGCCGTACACCTCGACGACCCGGCCGCGCGGCAGACCGCCCACGCCGAGCGCCACATCGAGGGCGATGGAGCCGGTCGGGATGACGGCGGTCTCCACCACGGGCCGCTCGCCCAGCCGCATCACCGAGCCCTTGCCGAACTGCTTGTCGATCTGCGCCAAGGCTAGATCGAGCGCTTTTTCCCGGTCAGGTCCTGCACCCATTGCCGCCACCCCTGTACTCGCCCTACCCACACTCGACTTGGCAGGCGTCTTAGTCGATGAGCTTCTGTTCACCACGGGCCACACGCTAGGGGGTGGGTACGACAAAAACCGCGCCGCCCTGCCGAGGCCTGTGGATGACCTTGCCGCTGTGGACAATAGCCGAACACTTGTACGATGATCGAGCGACACGCCGAACAAACGTACGAATTCCTGGTCAGTGCAATCTTGACGGCACTCGATCCGGGTACGCGGCAACAATTACACGCCAGACAGTGGCCGCATCCTCACCCTGAGCGAACGCCTCGTTGATGGTCCGGCCGTCAAGCCCCGCGAAAGTGTGGTCCGCCGCCAGACTTTGCGCGTAGGCGCCGCCGAACGACTCCTCGAGCCGCGTCCAGAAATCCGTCAGCCGCACGTCGAGCTCCTTCGGTAGTTCAGACTCTCCATGGTGCCGGGTCGTCGGCCCATCGCCACCGCCGGGCGGCGACATCCGCGTCCGGGCCCGGTGGGTGCCCGCCCGCCGTCGATCAGCGTGGCTCAGCCGCGGGCGGCACCGCCGCCCGCGGCTGAGCCTGGGCGGCCCGAATGCCACGCTGCCCAGCCGTTCAGCCGTTCAGCCGTTCAGCCGTTCAGCCGTTCAGCCGTTCAGCCGTTCAGGTCCGCAGCCTGCGGTAGGCGCGTGCCGACAAAGGCAGGAACACCGCGATCAACAGCAGCGGCCAGCCGACCGCCAGCCACACCGCGCCGTCGGCGAGCGGACCGTCGGTGATGCCGGTCGGGTTGCCGAAGAGGCCGCGGGTCGCCGACGCCGTCGCGGACAGCGGGTTCCACGAGGCGACGGCGCCCAGCCAGCCCGGCATGGTCTCGGCCGACACGATCGCCGTGGACAGGAAGCCGATCGGCCAGACCAGCACCTGGACGGCCATGGTCGCGCCGTCGCCGCGGAAGGACAGGCCCACGAAGATGCCGATCCACAGCATCGCGAAGCGCAACAGGAGCAGGAGCAGGACGGCGAGGACCGCCGCCGCCGGGCCGCCGGTGATGCGCCAGCCGATCAGCAGTCCGCCGGCGATCAGGACGAGCAGTTCGACGATCGAGTTGACCATGTCGGCGCCGACCCGGCCGAGGGATACCGCCGCGCTGCCGATCGGCAGGGACCGGAAACGGTCGGTGATGCCGCGTCGGGCGTCGCCGGCCATCGCGGTGGCGGTGGCCTCGACGCCGAACATCATGCTCAGCGCCAGCATGCCGGGCAGCAGGAACTCGATGTAGTCGCCGCCACCCGGGACGGTGATCGCCCCGCCGAACAGGAACCCGAAGATCAACAGGAGCATGATCGTGAATAGCAGGCCGAAAATGGGCGCCCAGGGCTGGCGTACCCAATGGGCCAGATCTCGCTGAGTGATCACCCAGCCGGCGCGCAACGTGTTCACCGCGCCACCTCCTTCGCGGTCAGCGTGAGGAACACCTCATCGAGCGTGGGCCGGCGCAGCACCAGGTCGTCGGGGGTGATGCCGAGCGTGTCGAGTGCGCGCACGATCTCGGCCAGCGCCGTCACGCCCGCGCCGACCTCGAAGGTCACCGCATGCGACTCGGCATCCACCGCCGCCGGCACGCCGACCGCCTCGGACAGGCGCCGGGCGGGCTCGTCCAACGCGTGGCGGGGCGGCAGCGTGACGGTGACACGATCGCCGCCGACCTGGCGTTTCAGGGCCGTCGGGGTGTCGCTCGCGACCACCCGCCCGCGATCGATCACCGAGACGCGCGAGGCGAGCTGGTCTGCTTCGTCGAGGTATTGCGTGGTCAGCAGCACCGTGGTGCCCCGCGCGGCGATCGCGCGCACGCTCTCCCAGACCTCGTTGCGGGCGCGTGGGTCCAGGCCGGTGGTCGGTTCGTCGAGGAAGAGCACGGCCGGGGTGAGGATCAGCCCGGCGGCGATGTCCAGCCGGCGACGCATGCCACCGGAGTACGTGGACACGGCGCGCCCGGCGGCCTCGGTCAGCTCGAAGGTGGCCAGCAGCTCGTCCGCGCGCGTGCGGGCGGACGCGGTGCTCAGCCCGTACAGCCGGCCGAACATCACCAGGTTCTGCCGGCCGCCGAGGATCTCGTCGACGGCCGGGTGCTGCCCGACGAGCCCGATCCGGCGGCGGACCTGGCCGGCCTGCCGGCGCACGTCGAACCCGGCCACTGTCGCCTCCCCCTCGTCGTAGTCGATCAGGGTGGCCAAAGCTCTTATCGCGGTGCTCTTGCCGGCACCGTTCGGCCCCAGCAATCCGTGGATGGTGCCGGCCGCCACGGTCAGGTCGAACCCGTCGAGTGCCTGCACGTCGCCGTAGCGCTTGCGTAGCCCGGTCGCGGTCAGGGTGTGGTCGGTGCTCACCGATTCTCCTAACTCCGTACGCCTCACGGAATAAGGCGCGGGCTACACCGTACACCTCACGGGGTAATCTCCGCCCATGGAAAATCAGGACGTCGACCGCACGCTCACGCTGCTGTGGCGCCGGACGCTCGGCACCCCCCAGGGCTCGCGTGGACCCAAGCAGCGGGTCAGCGTCGACGAGGTGATCCGGGCCGGCATCGCCGTGGCGGACGAGGAGGGGCTGGCCGCGTTCTCGATGCGGAAAGTGGCCGATCGGCTCGAGCTCAAGCTGATGTCGATCTACACCTATGTCCCGGGGCGGTCCGAGCTGATCGGGCTGATGGTCGACGAGGTGGTCGGCGAGCAGGCGCTGCCGGAACTGGGTGGGAGCCTGCGGGAGCGGCTCACCACGGTGGCCCAGGAGCAGTGGGACGAGATCCACCGGCATCCGTGGCTGTTGCAGGTCGACGAGAGCCGCCCGTGGATCGGCCCGAACTGCTCCGACCGCTACGAATGGCAGCTCGCCGCGATCGAGGGGGCCGGCTTCACCGATCTGGAGATGGATCAGGTGGTCACGCTGATCGTCGGGTTCGCCGCCCAGTCGGCCCGCGCCTCGATCAACGCGCGGCGGGCAGTGGAGAGCTCCGGCATCTCGGACGCACAGTGGTGGGAGGTCAACGCACCGATCCTGGAACGCGTGATGCCGCCCGGCCGTTACCCGATCTCGGGCCGGGTCGGCACGGCCGCCGGGCTGGAGTACAACGCCGTCAGCGACCCGGAGCGCTTGTTTCGTTTCGGCCTCGACCGGATCATCGACGGACTGACGGACCTGCTCAACCGATCCGACCGGCCGGACACGACCAGGGTCTGACCGGTGGATCAGCCATGATCGAGGCGAGGTCGAGACACTAACCCTCCAGTGCGGCGCGGGCGACCTTGAGGTCGTCGACCAGGCCCCGGTACGCGGTCTCCCGGTCGTCGGCGCGCAACACGGCCGACGGGTGGATGGTGGCCACAGCCTGGCACTCGCCGACCGGGAAGTCCTCGGGGTGCTGAGCACTGGCCGGCCAGGGCATGAGCTCGCCGCGCGAGCGGGTGACCCGGAAGGACGGGCCGAGCAGGGCCTTGGCCGCGGTGGCACCGAGCACGACCACGATCTCGGGCTTGAGCAGGGCGAACTCGGCGACCAGCCAAGGCCTGCAGGCGGTGATGTGAGCGGGGCCGGGCGTCTGGTGGATCCGCCGCTGGCCGCGCATCTCGAACCGGAAGTGCTTGACGGCGTTGGTGATGTAGACCCAGGGCACCTCGATGCCGGCTTCTTCGACCGCATCGCGAAGAACGCGACCAGCCGGGCCCACGAACGGGAGACCCTGCTGGTCCTCGACGTCGCCGGGCTGCTCGCCCACGAAGACGACCCGGGCGTCGGGCGCGCCGCGGCCGAAGACAGTCTGGGTGGCGTCCTCGTGCAGCTGGCAGCCCTCGCAACCGGCTGCGGCCTGCTTGAGCTCGCCCAGATCGGCCGGGTGGGCCGGAACCCATTTCTCCGCGCCCGGCGGCGCCTGGTTGGAAGCCATCCCGGTGTTCTACCCCATCCGCGCCGGGCCGATCCCGGCGCACCCGATCGGGGCGCGTCGACGCTGTTCATCGCGACGGGGCCGAAACGGCGCTCGGGCGAACCGCGGTGGCGACCGCGTCGGCCACCGGGGTGATCTGCTCGGGTTCGAGATCGCTGATGGTTATCCGGATGCCGGGTGGCGAGTCGATGCGGAACAGCGAACCGGGCGCCACCGCGTACCCGGCCTCGCGGAGCACGGACACGGCGCGGGTTTCGTCGGGTACGCGTACCCATATGTTGAGGCCCGTGGACCCGACGGCCTCCACCGCGCGATCCTGGAGCGCGCCGAGCAAAGCCCCGCGCCGATTTTCGTAGACGCCGGCGGCGGTCTCGACCCAGGTGGCGACCGATTCGTCCCGCCAGACCCGCAGCAGGAGCCGCTGCAGCATGGTGGAGACCCAGCCGCTGCCGATCCGCATCCGGCCGGCCACCCGCGCGATCGAGGCCTCGTCGCCGGCCACCACCGCGATCCGCAGGTCGGGGCCGTACGGCTTGGAGGCGGAGCGCACGAAGGCCCAGGAACCGGTCACCGGACCGATGCAATGCAGCCCGGTGGTGGCCAGCTCGGCGGCGTGATCGTCCTCGATGACCAGCACGCCCGGGTGGGCACCGAGGATGTCGCTCAGCTCTTGACCGCGGCCGGCCGAGACCGAGGCGCCGGTGGGATTTTGCGCGCGCGACGTGATCACCACCGACCGCGCGCCCAGCGCCAGCGCGCGCTCCAGCGAGACCGGCACCGGCCCGCTCTCGTCCATGGCCATCGGGACGGCTCGCAGGCCGAGCGCCGCGATCAGGTCGAACAGGTGGGCCCAGCCGGGATCCTCCACCGCCACCGCGTCGCCCGGCGCCAGATGGGCGGTGAGCAGCCGCTCGATGGCGTCGAGGGCGCCGCCGGTGACGGTGATGCCGGCGTGGTCCATCGGCACGCCACCACCGGCCAGCCGCTCGCGCGCGGCCTCGGCGAGCTCGGGCAACACCCCGCCACGGGCGTAGCCGATCGGATCGCCGAGACCGGAGGCCACCTCGCTCAGCACGGGACCGAGCGGCGGCAGGTGCCGGGTGCTGGGCTCGCCGCCATACAGCCGGTAGACACCGGGCGCCACCTCGACACCCATCGACGCACGAGGGGTCGCGACCGGCGGCCGGGAACGCACGCGGGTGCCACGCCGGCCGTGCGCCTCGACCACCCCGCGCCGGCGCAGCTCGGCATAGGCCTTGGCCACCGTGGCGGGACTGACGCGCAGCTGCTCGGCGAGCGTGCGGACCGGGGGCAGGGACGCCCCGGCCTCGAGCCGGCCCTCGCGGACGCCGGTCTCGACGCTGGCCGAAATGGACGAGGCGCTCGACCCGGTCACCTGATATTGTTCTGCCACGACAGCGAGTCTGTACTAGAACAAAGCAGTTGGCAAGGAGGGCGAAGTGACCGACAGCTACTCACCCACCGCACGGACCACAGCGACCCGCTACCGAGACCGCATGCACTACGACCGCGACCTCGCGCACGCGATTCTCGACGAGGCGTACGACTGTTCTGTCGCCTTCGTTGTGGACGGCGAGCCCCGCGTCCTGCCCACGCTGCATGCCCGGGTTGGCGAGACGCTGTTCCTGCACGGCTCGAGCGGTGGGCGGATGGGCCTGTCGGGCCGCGGCGACGGGGTGGCGGTCTGCGTTTCCGCCACCCTTCTCGACGGCATCGTGTACGCGCGTTCGCAGTTTCACCACAGCGCCAACTACCGGTCCGTCGTGGCCCACGGCCGGGCCCGCCCGGTCACCGATCCGGCCGAGAAGCTGGTCGCGATGACCGCCCTGGTCGACAAGATCGGCCCGGGCCGCGCCGCCGACAGCCGTCCGCCGACCCGCAAGGAACTGGCCGAGACCAGCGTGCTGGCGCTCCCGCTCGACGAGGTGTCGGCCCGGGTCCGTTCCGGCGGCGTGCGAGACGACGCCGTCGACCACGAGTTGCCGCATTGGGCCGGCGTGCTGCCGATCCGGCGGGTGGCCGGCCCGCCCGAGCCGGACGACGGCGTGACCGCGGCGCCTCCCGCCTACCTCGGCGGCTCGACCTCGCCGTGGCGGACCGCAGCCCCGATGGCCGGGCGGCACGTTCGCCTCGAGCAGCTCGCGCCGCGGCACGTCGACGGCCTGTTCGCCGCGCTCGACGACGCTGAGGTCTGGCAGTTCCTGACCTCACCACGCCCGGCAGACCGCGATCAGATCACCGAGATCGTGACCGACGCGCTACGCGAACAGTGGCTCGGCACCCGGGTGCCGTGGGCGCAGATCCATCCGGTGACCGGCGAGGTGCTGGGCATGACCAGCTATCACGATGTCGACGAGGCGGGCCGGGCCGTCGCCATCGGGCACTCGGTCCTCGGCCGCGACTGGTGGCGCACGGGCGTCAACACGGAGTCCAAGCTGCTCCTGCTGGAACGGGCTTTCGAGGTGCTGGGCGCCGAGCGGGTGTTCTGGCGGACCGACATCCGCAACGAGCGGTCCCAGCGGGCGATCGCCCGGCTCGGCGCCAGCCGCGACGGGGTGATCCGACGGGCCCGGCTGCGCCCCGACGGCACGTGGCGCGATTCGGTCTTCTTCGCGATGACCGTCGACGAATGGCCGGCGGCCGCGGCACGACTACGCGAGCGGCTCGCCGCGGCCGGTCCGATGACGCAACCGGCCTGACCATGCGCACACCACACGGGGGTGGCGGGCGCACGGTCCGATCGCGCCGGTCAGCGCATGCGGCGACCGACCGGGACCGGGTCGGTCTCGTCGTCGAACTCGCCGATGACCTGCTCCAGCAGGTCCTCCAGGGCCACGAAGCCGGCCCGGCGTCCCGCGCTGGTGACCATCGCCAGCTGGGCGCGCCCGGCCCGCATCGCGGTGACCGCGTCCGTCACCGTGACGCTCGCGGCCAGCGTGAACGGCGCGTCCATCAGGTCGGAGGCCGTCGCCTCGCGGCCGCCGGTGGTCGCGCGGATCGCCTCGCGAACGTGCACTACACCGGCCACCAGGCCGTCCGGCCCGACCACGGCGAGGCGGGAGCGGCCGCTGCGCAGCGACGCCGCCTCGATCTCGGCGGCACCGGCCGCCGGCGTCACGGTGACCAGCTGTTCGTCGGCGATGAGCACGTCGCCGACCGTCATCTCCTGCAGCCGCAGCATGCTGGTCAGCAGGGCGGTCTGCTCGGCCTCGATCAGCCCCTCGGCCTCGGATCGTTCCAGCAGGATGTTCATTTCCTGCGGGCCGTGCGCCTGGGCCAGCTGATCCTGCGGCTGCACGCCGACCGCCCGCAGTGCCGCGTTGGCCATGCCGTTCAGCACGTCGAGGCCGGGGCGGACGATCCGGGTGAAGGTGCGGAACGGCAGCGCCAGCAGCGTCGCCGAACGCTCCGGATGGGTGATCGCCCACGACTTCGGCATCATCTCGCCGATCACCAGATGCAGGAAGGTGACGATGATCAGCGCGATCAGCAGCGCGATGACGTGGCTGGGCACGTCGGGCAGGCCCACCGCGTGCAGCAACGGGCTGATCAGGTGTTCGAGGGCCGGCTCGGCGAGCGCGCCCAGCCCCAGCGAGCAGAGCGTGATGCCCAGCTGAGCCCCGGCGAGCATCACCGAGAGCTCCCGGGTGCCGTCGAGCGCGGCGCGGGCCGCACGGCTGCCCTCGGCCGCGGCGTGCTCGAGGCGATACCTCTTGCTGGCCACCAACGCGAACTCCGCCGCGACGAAGAAGGCGTTCGCGACCAGCAGGAGCAGCGAGATCAGGATCGCCCAGGTGGTGTTCACGACGACACCTCCGCGGGCTCGGCGCCGGCGATCGGCGCGGCCTCGGAGATGCGTACGCTGCCCGGCACGTGCCGGTCGACCGACAGCACCCGCAGCAGAAGCGGCGCCGGGTTGGCATCCAAGGACGGAAGCGGCTCGATCTGCACCTCGTCGCCGATCACCGGCACCCGCCCGAGGCGGGACAGGACCAGACCCGAGACGGTGTCGTACGAGGGATCCTCGGGCAGGCCGACACCTGTCGCGTCGGCCACCTCGTCGATCCGCCAGCGCCCGGGCACGACCCAGGCGCCGTCGTCCTGCCGGACCGGCGCGGGCTCGGGCAGGTCGTCCTCGTCGCGGATCGGGCCGACCAGTTCCTCGGCGATGTCCTCGAGGGTCACGATGCCGGCGAAGCCACCGTATTCGTCCACCACACAGGCCAGCTGGCGGTGCCCGCCACGCATGCGGTCCAGCACGGCGGGCAGCCGCAGTGACGACGGCACCATGAGCGGCGGGATCGCCACCTCGGCCACATCCGTCGAACTGCGACGCTCGGACGGCACGGCCAGCACGTCGGTGATACCGACCACACCGACGATCTCGTCCACGCCAGCCTCGGAGCGCACCGGGAACCGGGACCAGCCGGTGTCGAGCAGCTCCACGACGCGGGTGAGCGGGTCGCCGGCCCGGACCGTCCGGACGTCGACGCGCGGCACCATCACCTCGGCGGCGGTACGGCCGCGGAAATCGAGGCCACGGTCGAGCAGCGCGGACAGCTCCGGATCGAGATGGCCCTCGTTCCGCGACTCGGCGATGATCTGCTCCAGATCCTCGGTGGTCGCGCCCTCGGGCAGTTCCTCGATCGGCTCGATACCGACCCGGCGCAGCAGCTTGCTCGCCGCCTTGTCGAAGAGCCGGATGATCGGGCCGAAGACGGTCAGGTACATCAGCGTCGACCGCGACAGTGCCTTAGTCAGGCTCTCGGATCGCGCGATGGCCAGGTTCTTCGGCGCGAGCTCACCGAAGACCATCTGCACGACGGTGGCGATGAGCAGGGCCAGAAAGACAGAGACCGGCACGCTGATCGCATCCGGCACACCAGCCACGCCGAAGAGGTCGGCCAGGCCCTCGCCCAGGTACGGCTCGGCGATGTACCCGACCACGAGCGCGGTGACCGTGATGCCGAGCTGGGCGCCGGACAGCACGAACGAGAGGCGCTCGGTGACCTTGAGGGCACGGGCCGCGGCCTCGTCCCCCTCGTCGGCGAGCTTGCGCAACCGCCCACGGTCGACAGCGACGTAACCGAACTCCTGAGCGACGAAATAGCCGGTCAGAGCCGTGATCACCAGCACCAGGAGCAGACCGATGAGAATCAGCACGACGGCCTCGACGGGCCGGTGGAGAGCCGGGCCGAGCCCGGCTGGGTACTGCCATTCATCCCGGAAAGCTAACAAGGATGGCTGAACGCTGCCTGGGAGCTCGCTGGCTGCGACACACCATCGGTGTCCTTTATCACTCGATCACCGGGAGCGGGAACGTGCCCGGGAGAGGGCGCACGCCCCGCCCCCGGGCACGTCGATCAGCTGCGGGTGACCTTCACATCGTCGACGGCGGCCTCGATCAGGCTGGCCGTGGAGAGGTCGGCGGCCTCGACGCTGAGCTGCACGGTCTGACCGGCATAACTGGACAGGTCGACGGTCGCGGACTGCCAGGCGGCGGCCCGGTCGCTCGCGGCGCCGGCCTGGGTGAAGACCGTCGTCGTGGTGCTGCCCGAGACCACGCGCACCCGGAAGTAGTCCGAGCTACTCGCGTTGTTGAGGTGAGCCAGGTACCAGCTGAACGACAGGGTCAGCGTGCCCGACGGCAGCGTGATGCTGGGCGACCGGATTGTGGTGGCGCCGCCGTCCACGTCGTTGACGCCCGCGCTGGAGCCGGCGGTGGCCCCGGTGACCAGGTCGTTGGTGCCACTCACGGTGGTGCCGAGCTGGGTGGCCACCCCGGAGCTGGTCGCCTCCGGGTCGCCGCGCTCCCACTTGCCCGCCGTCGCCGCGTCACCCGTGCCCGCGGTCCAGCCGGTGGCCGTCTCGAAGGTGTCCTGCCACACGGTCTCGCCGGTGGGCGGCGGGGTGTCGCCGGCCTCGGCGAGGTTCCAGACCGTATACGCGATTGCGTCCGAGTTACGGTCCAGTGCGGTGTCGTTGATGTTCGCCGTGGTGTCGCAGGAGGCGTGGTAGCAGGGGTCGAACGTGGTGGCCGTACCACCCCAGAGCTGCACCTGCGCCGCCGTTTTGCGGCCCTCCGCGCCGGTGAAGATGCCACCGGCCGGGATCCCGTTGGAGATGAAGGGGCCGTAATCGCTGCGCCCGTCGAAGTCGGTGCCACGGGTGGGTACGCCGATCGAGGTGAAGTAGTCGGCCAGCGTCTGCTCGATCTCGGCGGATCCGGCCGGCCCGGGACCCGAACCGGTGCCGTCCGAGTTGTCACCGTCGTAGAGGAAGTAGCCGGGGTTGGGCGAGCCCACCATGTCGAAGTTCAGGTAACCGCCGATCGCCGCGCGCTGGGCCGAGGTCAGCGAGTTCACGTACGCGGTGGAGCCCCGCAGCCCCAGTTCCTCGGCCCCCCACCAGCCGAAGCGCAGATGCCGCGTGGGCTGGAAGTTCGTCCGGGCCACGGCCAGCGCCACCTCGAGGTTGGCGGCCGAGCCGGAGCCGTTGTCGTTGATGCCCGGGCCCGCCGTGACGCTGTCCAGGTGCGCGCCGATCATCAGCGTGTCATTGGTGTCGCCGCCCGGCCAGTCCGCGATCAGGTTGTATCCGGTCGCGCCGTTGTAGGTGAACGACTGCTGCTGCGTGACGAAACCAGCCTGGTCGAGCAGGTTCTTCACGTAGGTGACGGAGGCCAAATAGCCCGGGCGGCCGTGCGCCCGGTTGCCGCCGTTCGCGGTCGCGATGCTCTGCAACTGGGCGAGGTGGGCCTTGACGTTGGCGACCGGGATGTCGGGCGCGGCGACGGCCGCGGCCTGAGCGGGTGCCGCGAAGAGCGTGCCGACCAGGACGGCCGCACCGATGACAGGGAGTGTTCTCACGGGATCCTCCGCGTTAGGGGGACCCTGAGAATGACACGCTACAGATCGATGAACGTCATATCGCTTGCGCCATATTGCCTGGCGAGAAAGGAGGGATCAGCGTTTGGGTGTGGCGCGGACGCCGGTCGGAGTTCGCTGGTAGAACGAGCTTTGGATCAGGCTGTACGTCGCCCGGTTCTGATCCCAGTCGAAGTCACGGGTGATCCAACCGATGGCGTAAGCGCGCTCGCCCTGGGCGAACCACCGGGTAGCGGCGTGCATCCGGACCGCCGACGGGCTGTCGTAGCGGTACTCCCAGTCGGCGGCACGGTCGAGCAGCGGCACCCGTTCGATCTGGCCGACCTGCTTGTACTCGGGCAGCGCGCCGGCCTTCACCAGCCGGGTCGCCTCGGCCCGGCACGCCTCGACCGGATCGCCCGCCGGGTTTCGGCCGTAGTCGATGCTGAGGATGCGGACGTTGCCCGGGTCGCGGAAACAGATCGTGGTGCCGAATTTCTCGTAGGTCCAGCCGTCCGGCACACCGAGGTGGAATCCGGCGGGGTCGGCGAAGTACGAGAAGCCGGACAGCAACTCCCAGCCGTTGACGCTGGTCTTGGCGTCGGGCTGCGGGGTGCGGGGCGCGTTCGGTGCCGGGTCGCGGTCGCAGACGACCGGGCTGAACCCGGTGAGAGCGGGCGCGGCGGGAGCGGGCGAGGCGGTTGGCGTGACGATCGACGGGCCTGGTGGATTGTCGTCGCGCCGGCTCAGGTAGCCGGCCGCGAGACCGGCGCCGGCCAGCAGGGCGACCAGCAACACGCCGGCCACGGCAAGGCGGCCACGCTTCGGACGGACGCCGGGGCGCACCACGGTTACCGGCTCGGCGGGCGGCGAGGGCGGCGTCAACGACGACGACGGCGATGGGGTGTTACCGTCGCCGGCTGCGTCCGGCGGACGCTTGACGCTGGTCATGCGCGGCTCGGCAGCCAGAGGTGGCCGGTTGCCACGGAACGGCGCGGGCTTGGCCACCGGCGCAGGCGTAGCCCCCGGAGTCAGCCTCGCCCCCGAAGCGGGCTTGACCCCCGAAGCGGGCTTGACCCCCGAAGCGGGCTGAGCCCCCGGCGAGGGCTTGGTTGGACGGGCGGGCTCGGCCGCCGGCTCGGCGACGGGCGGCGCCGGTGCCTCGGTGAGCGTGCGGGTCATCCGTGGCGGCGGCGCCTTGCCGCTCTCGGCCGCACTGCCCGGCTCGGCCGCACTGCCCGGCTCGGCCGCACTGCCCGCCTCAGCCGCGGCAGCCGCCTCAGCCGCGGTCGCCGCGGTAGCCGCGTCGGCCGGGGTGCGGGGCGCCGGGACCCGTGGGCGGTTGGCGGCGGTCAGGCGAGCTTTGCCCGGGGTACGGGCGCCCGCCACCACCGCACGGAGGCGCTCCTCGACCTGGTCGGCGGTCAGCCGGGCGGCCGGGTCGAACTGGAGCAATCCCATCAGCACGGGAGCGAGCGGGCCGGCCAGCACCGGCGGATCGGGCGGATCGGTCGCCAAGGCCATCAGCGTGGACATGGCGCTGTCCCGGGCGTACGGCGAACGGCCCTCGACCGCGGCGTAGAGCGTCGCGCCGAGCGACCACAGGTCGGACTCCACCGTCGACGCGCCGTCGCGGGCGCGCTCGGGCGAGACGTACTGCGGCGAGCCGACGATCATGCCTGGACCGGTGACCGAGCCGTCGTCGACGAACGTGGCCAGGCCGAAGTCGGTCAGCACGACCCGATTGTCGCCGATCAGCACGTTGTGCGGCTTGATGTCGCGGTGCAGCACGCCGGCCCGGTGCGCGGCGGTCAGCGCGTCCAGCACGTGCAGGCCGATGCGGGCGGCGAGGACGGGATCGTACGGGCCGTCCTCGGCGATCACCTGGTAGAGGGAGCGGGACGGCACGTACTCCATGACGATCCAGGGCAGGCCGTCGGCGTGCACCACGTCGTAGATGCGGACCACGTGCGGGTGGTTGAGGCGGGCAGCGCTGCGGGCCTCGCGGAGCGTACGGTCGCGATGCCGGTTCTTCTCGTCGTCGGTCATCCAATCCGGTGGCACGAACTCCTTGACCGCCACGTCGCGGTCGAGCATCTCGTCACGGGCCATCCACACCCGGCCCATGCCGCCGGTGCCGACCGGCTCATGCAGTCGATACCGCCCGGCGATGAGCATCCGCCTGACCGCCATCAGCCCCCACCCGTCGCTTGGCCCAAGAATAGTCATTCGCCCGGAAACGGGGGAACGATGATCACCCGGCCACCGCGTAGACCACGAGATTGTCCTTATATGACCGCAGGCTGTGATCGAAAACCCCGCCGCACGTGATGAGCCGCAGCTGGCGGTCCGGCGTGGGCCCGTACACCCGATCGGTCGGGAATTTGTTCTTCGGGTACCAGGCCGTCGCGGTGACCGTGAAGGTGACCGTCTGGCCGCCGCGATCCACGTCGATGCGGTCTCCCTTCTGCATCTCACGGAGCTTGTAGAAGACGGCCGGGCCACGCTTCGAGTCGACGTGGCCGGCGATCACCGCGGGACCGGTGTCACCGGGCAGGGTGCCACCGGCGTAGACACCAGCCTTGGCGAAGTCCCTGGGCGGGGTGAGGGCGCCGCCCGGGCCGAGGCGCAACGTCTCCAGCGGGGTGTCCACGCCGATCGCCTTCACCCGCAGACGGGTCGGCGTGCCCGAGTAGGTCGGGCTGAGCGCGGCAAACGGGCCAGGACCGCTGCCGTCGGCGGGGACGGCGAACGGCGCCTCGTCGCTGGGGGGTGCGGCGGCGGGCGTTCCGGTCCAGCGGCCGAGGTCGTCGGTGGTCGGTCGCTCCCGGAGCGCGAGGTAGCCGGTGCCGGCGACGAAGGCCGCCACGACGCCGGCGATCACGGGCAGGAGGGCGCCCTTCCTGGGACGACGCGGTTTGACCGGCACCTTCGAATTCGGAGCCACACCGGCCCCGGACAGGTCGGCAGAAGGAGAAGGCAAGGCAGCGGCAGGAGGCGAGGCGGACAAAGCAGGCAAGGTGGAAGAAGCGGCCGAGCTGGAAGAAACAGGCGAGCTCGAAGAAATAGGGGAAAGAGACGGCAAGGCAGGAAGGGAAGAGGGATCGGGGGTGGGAGAGGAGGGAGCAGCGGGTACGAGCGGCGACGGCGGAACGGCCGGCCCCACCAGCGGCGATCCGCTCGGCACACCCCGCGACGGCGGAGCGGATGGCGGCTGACCGGGCGGACGAGCCCACTGCCGGGACGGTCCGACGTACATCGGCCCGTCCCGCAACGTCGGGTCGATCGCCCCCGGCACCCGCGCCCTCCCCCGAGCCGGCGGCTCACCGGCGGCCCCCACCCAGACCACCGCCCGCGCACCCGAGAGCGCCGACGACCCCGGATCCGCCCGAGCACCCGCGGACGCCGTCCCCGCATCCGAAGACACCGCCCGAGCACCCGCGGACACCGCCCCCGCATCCGAAGACACCGCCCGAGCACCCGGAGACAACGACGACGGCTCGCCAGTGGCCCCCGCCCGTGCCTCCGGAGGCGGTTCCACAGTCAACGGGTCAGACCGTCAGGGGCCGGCGCCGGATCAGCACGACCAGCCCGGCCGTGAGCAGCGCCGCCACCCCGGCGACGGTCAGCGCCATCGGCATGGGCGACGACGGCTGCGTACCCCCGCCGCCGGTGGCCACCCCACCCTGCGGGACCTGGCCTTGCCCGCCCGCGTCGATGTGCAGTTCCGGCTTCAGGCCGCCGCCCTTCGCGTCGAGCACCAGCAGCGAATAGACACTGCCCGCGCCCAGCGTGCACGGCAGGGTGCTGCTCCGGCCGCCTCCGCTGGGCTGCACCTTCACCTTCCAGCTGCCGGGTTTCACCTGCCGGTAGTCGGTCGTGGTGGCGAATTGGACGCCGTCGGCGATCTTCGGTCCGTTGTTCACGCCGACGTCGAGGACGGGTGCGCGTACCGAAGCCTGAATGATCCTGACCTTGGACTCGCCCGCACCGGGCAGCGCCAGGTCGTCCTGGAGCACGCGAAGGCCGAGGTCCGCGTACCGGCCGACGCCCGCGACCGTGTACGCCTTGCCGCTCTGCACACTGACCTGCGTGGTCAGGACCGGCTTGGTCTTGGGGTCGGCGCCCGCCTTGCGCATGGCGACCGAGTATGTGCCCGTGGGAAGTCGCAGGTAGGGGGACATCACGCCGTAGCCGACGCCGGGGAAGGTCTGTTCCTTGCCGGACTCGGCCTTCAGGTACACATCAACCTGGGGCGTGTCGGGAGAAAGATGAGCCAACCGCACATAGCCGTCATCCGCGGCTGCGGCCGGCGACGCACTGAGGGTGACGGCCGCGAGAACGGCGAGTGCCGCCGCGGCTCCACCGAGGCGCCGTACGTGGGATTTCGCGGTGAACACGGAGCCTCCTCTGCATTCGGCTGCATGACACATCGAACGCGATACCTGTCAATGTGCCGCAGCCCACGGGACCGCACCATGGTCCTTCCGGTCATGCGAAAGCGCTGGTCGACGGTCCTACTCATGCTCGGATGACCGATAGATGAGTCCGGGGACGCGCGGTGCGACGGCGTCGGGCCGTTTTTGTCGTACCCCCGGGGCACCATTGACGACGTGCCAGAAGAGCAGGTGTTGGAGCAGTTCGGGCCGGCCACGCGAGAGTGGTTCCGGGCCGCCTTCGCTGCGCCCACCTCAGCCCAGGCGGGGGCGTGGCGGGCCATCGGCGCGGGGCACAACGCGCTGGTCGTGGCCCCGACCGGCTCGGGCAAGACGCTGGCCGCGTTCCTCTGGTCGCTCGACCGGCTGGCCCGCGAGCCGGCTCCCAAAGATCCGAAACAGCGCTGCCGCATCCTCTACGTCAGCCCGCTCAAGGCGCTGGCGGTGGATGTCGAGCGCAACCTGCGCGCCCCGCTGACCGGCATCCGGCAGGCGTCGGGCCGGCTGGGCGTGCCACCACCCGGCATCACCGTCGGCATGCGCACCGGCGACACCCCGGCCGACGAGCGCCGCAGCTTCCAGCGCACCCCGCCCGATGTGCTTATCACCACACCCGAGTCGTTGTTCCTGATCCTGACCTCGGCCGCCCGCGAGTCGTTGCGCGGCGTGCAGACCGTGATCGTCGACGAGGTGCACGCGGTCGCGGCGACCAAGCGCGGCGCCCACCTCGCGCTCTCCCTGGAACGGCTGGATGAGCTGCTGCCCAAGCCGGCTCAGCGGGTGGGCCTGTCGGCGACGGTGCGGCCGATCGACGACACCGCCCGTTTCCTCGGCGGCGCCCACCAGGTTGAGATCGTGCAGCCGCCGAGCGCCAAGACCATCGAAGTCGAGGTGCAGGTCCCGGTCGAGGACATGACCCGCCTCGACGAGATCGAGGATCAAGATCTCGACAATCCCGATGGGGTACGCCGCCAGCCCTCGATCTGGCCTGCGGTTGAGGACCGAGTGCTCGACCTCATCGAGGCGCACCGGTCGACCATCGTTTTCACTAACTCGCGCCGTGGCGCCGAACGGCTCTGCGCCCGCATCAACGAGCTGGCCGCCGAGCGCGCGGGTGAGCCGGCGCCCGAGCCGGCGCGGCCGCCCGCCGAGATCATGGCGCAGGCCGGTGGCACGCGCGGCGCCGATCCGGTGGTGGCCCGGGCCCATCACGGCTCGGTGTCCCGTGAGGAGCGCAAACAGATCGAGGAGGCGCTGAAATCGGGCCGCCTCCCCGCCGTCGTCGCCACCTCCAGCCTCGAGCTGGGCATCGACATGGGCGCGGTCGACCTGGTCGTACAGATCGAGGCGCCGCCGTCGGTCTCGGCCGGCCTGCAGCGCATCGGCCGGGCCGGGCACCAGGTCGGCGCGGTGTCCCGTGGCGTCGTCTTCCCCAAGCACCGCGGTGACCTGGTCTCCTGCGCGGTCGTCTCGGAGCGGATGTCCGAGGGCGCGATCGAGGAACTGCGTTATCCCCGCAACCCGCTCGACGTGCTGGCCCAGCAGATCGTGGCCATGGTCGCCCTCGACACCTGGCACCTCGACGACCTGGCCACCCTGGTCCGGCGGGCGGCGCCGTTCGCCGAGCTGCCCGACTCGGCCTTGCGCGCGGTGCTCGACATGCTCTCCGGGCGTTATCCGTCGACCGCGTTCGCCGAGCTGAGGCCCCGCCTGGTCTGGGACCGCGGCACCGACCAGCTGACCGGCCGGCCGGGCGCGCAGCGGCTGGCCGTGACCAGCGGCGGCACCATCCCCGACCGGGGCATGTTCGGGGTCTTCCTGGCCGGCTCGGAAAAGGCCGCGCGGGTGGGCGAGCTCGACGAGGAGATGGTGTACGAGTCCCGCGTCGGCGACGTCTTCCTGCTGGGCTCGACGTCCTGGCGGATCGAGGACATCACGCCCGACCGGGTGCTGGTCACGCCCGCTCCGGGGGCACCGGCGCGCATGCCGTTCTGGAAAGGCGATGCGCTCGGCCGGCCGGTCGAGCTGGGCCGGGCCATCGGCGCCCGGCTTCGTAGCCTGGCGAAGAACTCCGACGACAAGGCGATCGCCTCGCTGCGTGACTCGGGCCTGGACGAGTGGGCGGCCGGCAACCTGGTGGCTTATCTCCGCGAGCAGCGCGAGGCGACCCGTCATCTGCCCGACGACCGCACGGTCGTGGTCGAGCGGTTCCGCGACGAGCTGGGCGACTGGCGGATGACCGTGCACTGTGTGCTCGGCGCCCGGGTGAACGCGCCCTGGGCCCTGGCCATCGCCCGCCGGCTAGGCGAACGGTACGGCGTGGACGGCCAGGTCATGCCCTCCGACGACGGCATCGTCATCCGGCTCCCGGACACCGCCGAGGAGCCGCCGGGCGCCGACCTGGTCGCCTTCGACCCCGAGGAGATCAGCCAGCTCGTCGAGGAGTCGGTGGGTACGTCGGCCCTGTTCGCCTCCCGTTTCCGTGAGTGCGCCGCCCGGTCGCTGCTGCTGCCCCGCCGCGACCCACGCCGCCGCCAGCCGCTCTGGCAGCAACGTCAGCGGTCGGCGCAGCTGCTCGACGTGGCCCGTGAGTTCGCCGACTTCCCGGTCACCCTCGAAGCCGCCCGCGAGTGCCTGCAGGACGTCTTCGACCTGCCCGGCCTGGTCGGCCTGATGCGCGAGATCGCCGGCCGCAAGGTCCGCATGGTCGAGACCGAGACGCCGCGGCCGTCGCCGTTCGCCCGGTCGCTGCTCTTCGGGTACGTGGGAGCCTTCCTCTACGAGGGCGACGCACCGCTGGCCGAGCGCCGCGCCGCCGCCCTGGCCCTCGACTCCACCCTGCTGGGCGAGCTGCTGGGCCGGGTCGACCTGCGCGAGTTGCTCGACCCGGCGGTGGTGGCCGAGTCGGAAAACCAGCTGCAATGGCTGACCCCGCAGCGCACGCCGCGCGACGCCGAGGACGCCGCCGAGCTGCTGCGACTGCTGGGTGACCTGTCCGACGCCGCGCTGACCGCCCGCCACGTCGAGCTCGACTGGGTCCGCGACCTGGAAAGCGCCCGGCGTGCGCTGCGGGTGCGGATCGCCGGCGAGGAGCGGTGGATCGGCGTCGAGGACGCGGGCCGCTACCGTGACGCGCTGGGTGTGGCGTTGCCGGTGGGCGTGGCCGAGGCCTACCTCGAACCGGTCGCCGACCCGCTCGGTGACCTGGTCGCCCGATACTCCCGCACGCACGGGCCGTTCGCCGCGGCCACCTGCGCCGCGCATTTCGGGCTGGGCGTGTTCGTGGTCGAGCAGGCCCTGAAACGGCTGAGTGCCACCGGCCGGGTGGTCAGCGGCGAGTTCTCGCCCGAGGGGGCTGGCGCCGAGTGGTGCGACGCCGAGGTGCTGCGACTGCTGCGCCGCCGGTCGCTGGCCGCGCTGCGCCGCGAGATCGAGCCGGTGCCGCCCAAGGTGCTGGCCGCGTTCCTGCCCCGATGGCATCAGGTCGGCGGCAACGCGCGCGGGGTGGACGCGGTCGCCGCCGCGGTCGAGCAGTTGCAGGGGCTCGCCGTGCCGGCCTCGGCCTGGGAACGGCTGGTGCTGCCGGCCCGGGTGGCCGACTACACGCCCGCGCTGCTCGACGAGCTGACCGGTTCGGGCGAGCTGGTGTGGGCCGGTGCCGGCTCGGTGGGTGCCAACGACGGGTGGATCACTGTGGCGTACGCCGACACGGCGCCCCTCCTGCTGCCCCCGCCCGATGACGAGCTGGCCCTGACTCCCCTGCACCAGTCGGTGCTCGAGACGCTCGGCGACGGGCAGGCGCTGTTCTTCCGCTCGCTCTCCGACCGGGTGGGCTCGACCGACGACCCGGCTCTGACCTCGGCGGTGTGGGACCTGGTCTGGGCCGGCCACCTGACCAACGACACGTTCGCGCCGCTGCGGGGCCTGCTCGGCAGCAGCGGCGCCCATCGGGCCAAGGCGGCTCCGGCCCGCACCCGCTACCGCCGCCCCGGCCGCCTGGGCCGTCCCGCCATGCCGTCCCGCACCGGACCGCCGGCGATGGCCGGCCGCTGGTCCCGCCTGCCCGACCGCGACCTCGACCCGACCCGCCGCGCGACCGCCCTGGCCGACCTGCTGCTCGAACGCCACGGCGTGATCACCCGCGGCGCGGTCATGGCCGAGGGCGTGACCGGCGGCTTCGCGGCCGTCTATCCGGTGCTCGGTGCCTTGGAGGAACGCGGCGCGGCCCGGCGCGGCTATTTTGTCGAGGGGCTGGGGGCGGCCCAGTTCGCGGTGCCCGGGGCCGTCGACCGGCTGCGCGCCCTGGCCGAGCCGGCCGAGTTGACCCGGCGCACCGGGGTGTCGGCGGTGGTGCTGGCCTCCACCGATCCGGCCAACCCGTACGGCGCCGCGCTGCCCTGGCCGGAACGCGTGGTCGACAGCGGCGACGGCGAAAAGGTCGCGGCGGCCGGCCACCGCGCCGGTCGCAAGGCCGGCGCCCTCGTGGTGCTGGTCGGTGGCGAGCTTGTTCTCTATGTCGAGCGCGGCGGCCGCACGCTGTTGTCGTTCGTGGACGACCAGGAGTCGCTGATCGCGGCGGGCGAGGGGCTGGCCCGGGCCGTCAGGTCGGGCGCCCTCGGCGCGATGTCGGTCGAACGCGCCGACGGCGAATCGGTCAACGCCTCCCCGCTGCGCGACGCCTTGACGGCGGCGGGCTTCCGCGCAACCCCCCGAGGCCTCCGCCTCCGCGGCTGACCGTCCCATCAAAGCAGGCACCGCGGCCGTCCGCGGCTGACCGACACACCAACCCAGGCACCGCAGCCGACCGCGGCCGACCGACACACCAACCCAGGCACCGCAGCCGACCGCGGCCGACCGACACACCAACCCAGGCACCGCGGCTGACCGACACACCACCGCGGGGAGCGGGGGCGTCCGCGGCTGACCGACACACCAAGCCGGGGATCGCGGGTGTCCGCGCCAGAACACCCCGGGGCCGCGCGCCTCAAACGCCAGAACAAACTGGGACCTCGCCCGCGATGCGGGCGCGTGCCACGATCTTCGGCATGCTGCGGACGTTGGACATCACCGCGACCATCGCGCTGGCCGAGGCGCCGTTCCATAATCTCTACTTCGGGCACTCGTTCGAGTTGAGCCTCGACTGCTTCATCTGCGAACGCCAAGGCCGCACCACGTTTCTCACCGTGGGCGGCGAGCGGGCCGTCTGCACCGGCGACCGGTCGCACGGAGGCAAGCACTTCGCCCCGGCGCGGGTGGCCGGCTTCGACCCGATGAGCGGCCGCGACCGGAAGGCACTGCACGTCGTCGTGCAGCAGTGGTGGGCGCCGTTCCGTGACGCCAAACGCGACCAGGCCTCCGCGCCGGTCGGCACCGGCTGGGTACGGTTCGAGCTGCCCTACACGTGCCCGGACGGCCGCAACGGCCGCGCCTCGATCCAGTCGAACCTGGTGCTCCCACACGCACTGACCTGCGAACACTGCGACACCGTCCTGGCCACCGGCGAGGACGTACCCAAAATCGTGGAGCGCCTCTAGGAGCGGAGTGGAGCGCCTCTGGGAACGGGCTCGTGGCCGCGACGCGGCAGATCCGCCGGCCGGGCCCAGGCGAGCTGCGGCATAGCTGATCCGCCGGCCAAGCCCCAGGCAAGCCACGACGCGACTGATCCGCCAGCCGGGCCCAGGCAAGCCACGACGCGGCAGATCCGCCAGCCGGGCCCAGGCAAGCCACGACGCGGCAGATCCGCCAGCCGGGCCCAGGCAAGCCACGACGCGGCAGATCCGCCGGCCGGGCCCTAGCTGAGCTGCGGCGCCACCGCTGAGGCGACCAGCTCCAGGTGGTGCAGGTCGGACAGGTCGAGCGTCTGCAGGAACATCCGCTCCGCTCCGGCCGCACCCCAGCGGCCGAGCTTGTCGACGACCTCGTCGACCGTGCCGGCCATCGCGTCGTCGGCGCCGCGCAGTTCCTCGACGCTACGGCCGATCGCGTCGGCTCGGCGGGCCAGCTCGGCCTCGTCCCGGCCGACGCAGAGCACCACCGCGGCCGAGAACGACGGCACCGATGATCGGCCGGCCGCCTCGCACGCATCGCGTACCAGTCGGAAGAGCGACGCACCGTCGGCGACCGACGAGAACGGCACGTTGAACTCGTCCGCGAAGCGGGCGGCCAGCGCCGGGGTCCGCTTCTTGCCTTTGCCGCCGACGATGATCGGGGGGCGTGGGCTCTGCACCGGCTTGGGCAGCGCCGGAGAGTCGGACAGCCGATAGTGGCGGCCCTCGAACGAGTACGGGCCGGGCGCCGTCCACAGGCCGGTGACGATCTCCAGCTGCTCCTCGAGCCGGTCGAAGCGCTCCCGGGTCGGCGGGAACGGGATGCCGTAGGCGGCGTGCTCGGGCTCGAACCAGCCACCGCCGAGGCCCAGCTCGACCCGGCCGCCGCTCATCTCGTCGACCTGGGCGACGCTGATCGCCAGCGGGCCGGGCAGCCGGAACGTCGCCGAGCTGACCAGCGTGCCGAGCCGGATGCGGGACGTCTGCACCGCCAGCGCCCCCAAGGTTACCCAGGAGTCGGTGGGCCCGGGCCGGCCGTCGGGAACCATCGCCACGTAGTGGTCGCTGCGGAAGAAGCCGTCGAATCCCAGGTCCTCGGTCAGTTGGGCGACCCGGCGCTGCTGGTCGTAGGTGGCGCCGTTCTGGGGTTCGATGAACGTGACGAGACGCATGATCAAAATCGTGCCACAAAAGAGGGGACGCAACCGCCACTCTGTGTGCGCAGACGATAACGTTGACGACCATGGGTCGCTATGGATGGATCAGTCTCACGACGGACTACGGCACCTTCGACGGATTCGTGGCGGCCTGTCACGGCTCTATCGCCCGAGTCGCGCCGGACGTACGTGTCATCGACATCACCCACCACGTTCCGCCGGCGGATGTCACCCGCGGCTCGCACGTGCTCGCGCAGACCGCGCCCTACCTGCCCGAGTCGGTGCACTGCGCGGTCGTCGACCCGGGGGTCGGCACCGACCGCCGCGGTCTGGCCATCGCGACACCGGGCGGTGTGCTCGTCGGCCCGGACAACGGCCTGCTGATCCCGGCGGCGGAGGCGCTCGGCGGCATCGACACGGTGGTCGAGCTGTCCAACAAGGACTGGTTCCTGGGTGACCTGTCGCGGACCTTCCACGGGCGGGACCTGTTCGCGCCGGCCGCCGCCCGGATCGCGCTGGGCGCCGAGCTGACCGAGGCCGGGCCCCGGGCCGACCCGGGCACGCTGGTCCGGCTGCCCGCGCCGGTGGTGACCCTGGGCGACGGGTACGTGGAGGCCGAGGTGCTGACCGTCGACCGTTTCGGCAACGTGCAGCTGGCCGCGACCGGCGGGCTGCTCGGCGGCCTGGGCCACGACCTGCTCCTCAACGGTGGCGTGCGGGCCCGGCGCGGCGCCACGTTCGCCGATGTCGAGCAGGGCGATCTGCTGGTGTACGAGGACTCGGCCGGCCAGATGGCCATCGCCGTCAACAACGGCCGCGCCGTCGTCGTGCTCTCCGTAACACCGGGCGACCTGGTCCGCGTGGCCAACCGATAGCGCCGGCACCCGCGGGACCGCGCGGCGCAGAGAAGCCCGCGCGACACGCAGAAGCCCGCGCGACACGCAGAGGCCCGCGCGACACGCAGAGGCCCGCGCGACACGCAGAGGCCCGCGCGACACGCAGAGGCCCGCGCGGACTGTAGGAAGAACGTCTAGAGGCGGTGGTGGACCCAGACGTTGGGTTCCACGTACACGGCCACGTCGTCGGCCAGCGACACCTGCACCGGGGCCAGAGCTGACGGCACGTCGACCGGGCCGTCGGTGTCGAACGGCAGGCCGGTCCACCCGCGCCACTGGGCGAGCCGGCCGGTCATCACCATGCTGGTGTGGGCCACGTTGACGATCCGGCCGCCGGCGCGGACGTGCACCCGCAGCCACGGGTCGACCGGCAGGCCGTCGGGGCGCGTGCGGTGGGCGTACTCGCGGATCGGCCCGGACCGGCCGGTCGGCCGCACCGGCGCGATCAGGTCGCGGAAGCCGAGCTCGGCCACGTTGGCGCGCATCGCGCCGAGCATGACCGCCGACAGGCCGGCACCGCGCAGGTCGGGCCGGATCATGATCTCGAGCGCGGAGGCGATGGTCGGCTCGGTCCCGGTGAGCCGATCGTGCACGCTACGCCGGACGGCCCAGTCCCACCCGCCGTCGGGCAGCGGATCGGCGCCGAGGTCGTAGGACAGTGGCACCGAGTGGGCCTTGGCCACGGCCCGGCCGGTGGACCGATCGACCGCGACGAGGCAGTGCGCCGCGAAGTGCGTACGCAGATAGCCGTAGTAGAACCCGCTCGTCGGGTCCTGCGTCATGAACTCCGGCCAGAAGCCGTCCAGTTCGTCCCAGACGTCCCAGCGCGCGGGGTCCTCCGCCGGAGACGTTATGTCGAGGTCCATCAGGGCAGGATAGGGAGCATGCCGGAGGGGGACACCGTTTATAACACCGCGCGGGTGATCGAGCGCGCGATCGTCGGCGAGGTGCTGACGAAGTCGGACTTCCGTGTGCCGCAGCTGGCGACCACCGATCTGTCCGGCTGGACGGTGGCGGAGTCGGCCAGCCGCGGCAAGCACCTGCTGCTGCGGCTGAGCCGGGGCGACAAGAGGTTCACCCTCCACTCGCACCTGCGGATGGAGGGTGCCTGGCGCGCGTACCGCCCGGGCGAGCGCTGGACCGGCCGGCCGGCCCACCTGATCCGGGTCGCCCTGCACACCCGGAAGGCGGTCGCGGTCGGCTACCACCTGCACGAGGTGGCGTTGTTCTCGACGGCCGAGGAGAGCCGGCTCGACTATCTGGGCCCGGATCTGCTCGGCCCGGACTGGGATGCCGGCGAGGCGGCTCGCCGGATCGCCGCCGAACCGGACGTGACGATCGCCGAAGCGCTGCTCGACCAGCGCAACCTGGCCGGCGTGGGCAACCTCTACAAGGCGGAGACGCTGTTTCTGCGCGGTGTCTGGCCGTGGCGGCCGGTCCGCGACGTCGACGATCTGCCGGGCATGGTCACGCTGGCGCAGAAGCTGGTCGCCAGCAACAAGGGCCGGTGGACCCAGACCACGACCGGTTCGCTGCGGCGCGGTGAGACGAGTTACGTGTACGGGCGGAAGGCCCAGCCCTGCCGCCGCTGCGGCACCGCGATCCGCCAGGCCGAGCTGGGCGAACGCGTGACCTACTGGTGTCCGTACTGTCAGCCGGAGTCGACGGGGTCAGGCGGCTGACGAGTTGCCGTAGCGGCGCAGCTCGGACAGGCCGTCGGCCAGGCCACGGAGCCGGTCGGTGGCCTCGATCAGCCGGAAGAAGCTCGGGTGCCGCTCGTCGGCGACCGGCTGCCCGTCCTCGGCGACCCAGCTCGCGGCCGCCGCGACCAGCCGCTCGTAGGCGGTCACGCCCTCGGCGAACTGCGTCGACAGGCTCTCGTGCGAGGCCTGCAGGGCCTGCTGCTGGTCGGCCGGGCTGATCGGGATGGCCCGCTCGACGCCGGCGGCCCGGTGGCCCAGGTCGCGTAGCCATTCCTCGGCCGACGCGGCCTCGAGCACCGCTTCGGAGCCGGGCCCGGTCAGCCGGGCCGAGAGCGACTGCAGGGTGGCGCTGGCCCGGTCGAGCCGGTCCCACGACTTGGCCACGGCCGAGCCGCGCAGGGCGTAGCGCTCGCGTTGCCGGCGGACCTCGTTGAGCATGCTCTTGCCGGCCGGGAAGCGCTCGACCGCGGCGACCAGCTTGGCTCCGGGCAGCTGCGGCGGCGGGGCCGGCGGCGGTTCGATCGCCGCCAGCTCCCGGTGGTCACGGTGCCGCCAGACGGCCAGCGCGACCGAGCCGCCGGCGGCGGCGGCCCAGATCGCGTCGGGGATGCCGATGCCGGCGTACGGGGTGAGGACGGCGGTCGCCGCGGCCAGGCCGCCACCGATGACGCTCCAGCGCCGCGCCGAGCCACGCAGCTTGCGCAGCCGGCGGAAGTAGCGCGTCCGCTCGTCCATCGCCGATCAGCCCGCCGCGCTGGTGTCGCCGCGCTTCTGGTTCATGCTGGCCCGGATCTCGTCGAGCCGGGCCACGCTGGCCGGGTCGGCCGCCGGGGCGGTGTTGCCCTGCTCGACCGCGGGCGTGTTCGGCTTGGCGCCCAGCTGGTCGCCGGCCATCGACGCCCGGATCTGCTCGAGCCGGGACGATCCGGCCATGTCCAGGCTCGATTTCTGCACCTCGAGCATGCGGCCCTCGACCGAGTTGGAGGCCAGCTCGGCGCGGCCCATCGCGTCGGCGTACCGGCGCTCGATCTTGTCGCGCACCTCGTCCAGCGACGGGGTGTTGCCCGGCGCGGCCAGCGACGACATCGACTCCAGGGAGCGGGCCACGGTTTCCTGCATCTTGGCCTGTTCGAGCTGGCTCAGCAGGCGGGACCGCTCGGCGATGCGCTGCTGCAGCACCATCGCGTTGTTCTCGACCGCCTTGCGGGCCTGGCCGGCTGCGGAGAGCGCCTGGTCGTGGAGGGTCTTGAGGTCCTCCATCGACTGCTCGCCGGAGACCAGCTGGGTGGCCAGCGTCGTCGCGGTCGCCTCGTATTTCTGCGCCTCGGACTCGTCACCGCCCGCACGCGCCCGGTCGGCCAGCACGAGCGCCTGCCGGGCCATGCCCTGCAGTTTCTCGACCTCGCCCATCTGGCGCGACAGCTTCATCTCGAGCTGGCGCTGGTTGCCGATGACCGCGGCGGCCTGCTGGACGAGCGCTTGGTGCTGGCGCTGAGCGTCCTCGATGGCCTGCTGGATCTGGACCTTCGGGTCGGCGTACTCGTCGATCTTCGCGCCGAAGAGCGCCAAAAAGTAACGCCAGCCCTTAGCGAACGGGTTCGCCATATCGCCGTTCTCCCTCAAATGTCGCTCGGCCCGATGGATGCGATCCATCGTTGCAGCCCCATGCCACCGTCGTCACGTGACCTCAGGGAGTTATCAGGGTCTCCCCTAACAGAGGCTACGCCCGGCACCTGAGAGGAGCGAGAGCAGATCAGGCCGCGTAGATCATGTCGCGGCCGCGCTTGCGCGTGGTCCGCAGAGTGGCCTTGAGCGGCGAGTCCTGGCGTACGGAGACCTTGACGTCCCCGTCGGCGGCCGAGCTCTGCTGCTGCTCGGGCAGCGAGGGTGACAGCGGGGTCAGAACACCTTCCATGCCCTCGGCGAGGGACAGCGTGTTGCTGACGTCGCTCAGTACCTCGGACAGGCGTGCGCCCAGGGCGTCACAGATGGCGGCGAGCAGCTCGCTCGACGCTTCCTTTTGCCCGCGCTCGATCTCGGAGAGGTAACCCAGGCTGACGTTGGCGGCGGTGGACACCTCGCGCAGTGTGCGGTGCTGTCCCTGCCGGCGCGCCCGAAGTGCGTCACCGATAACCCGGCGTAGCAGGACCATGGCACCTCCTCCTGCGGCGGGGCCACCGGCAACCGCCGGAGGCTTCCCGCAACCGTACCCGCTGCGAGCCACGCCGACATCCCGCCCCGCCGAATTCCGGATCGGGCCCGCCTGGCACCCCCGCCCCAACGATCTCCGACGAAACGGCATTCCCGCAGGCCGGGGTCAGGTACCGGGGTTCGCGCGGCCCAGCTGGGTGACGAGCAGGTTTAACACCGCTGTCACGGTTCCGGCGCGGATCGTAGCCCGGTCGCCGGTGAGCTGGAGATGTTCGACGTCGGCGGAGGCGGGCCCGGCGACGGCGACATAGACCGTTCCGACCGGTTTGCCGTCCTGCGGATCGGGTCCGGCGACTCCCGTGGTGGCCATCCCCCAGTCGGCCCCGCATCGAGAGCGAGCGCCACGGGCCAGGGCCAGGGCGACGTCGGGATCGACCGGGCCGCGCTCTCGCAACAACGACGACGAAACCCCGGCCAACGAGTGCTTGAGATCGGTCGCGTAAACGACCAGGCCCCCACGAAACACCGCACTGACCCCGGGAATCTCGACGAAAGCGCCGGCCAGCGCACCGCCGGTGAGCGACTCGGCGGTGGCGACGGTTTGCGACAGGGAAAGAAGACGTTGCACCGCGAGCAAAGCGGTCATGAACGGGCCCGGCGGAGGCGGACCGCCTGAACGACGTAGTCGACCCCGGTGACCAGCGTCACCACCAGCGCCGCCCCCATCAGCCACGGCCCGACCACATCGAAAGGCGACGGCATCGGCAGGAGATACCAGGCGATGGCCGCGATCTGCAGCGCCGTCTTGGCCTTACCGCCACGGCTGGCCGGGATGATCCCGTACCGGATGACCCAGAAGCGCAGCGCCGTCACCCCCCACTCGCGCACCAGGATCGCCGCCGTGACCCACCACGCGAGGTCGCCGTAGATCGACAGCAGCACCAGCGCGGTGCCGGTCAGCGCCTTGTCGGCGATCGGGTCGGCCACCTTGCCGAACGACGTGACCATCGAGTAGCGCCGGGCGATCCAGCCGTCGGCGAAGTCGGTCGCCGAGGCCACGCAGAAGGTCAGGCAGGCCACGACGCGCCAGCCGGGGTCGACCATCGCGGACACGACCACGGTGGCCACGAACACCGGAACCAGGATGATCCGGACGACGGTGAGAACATTCGCCGGGTTCAGCAGCGGGACGGCCACCGGCCCGGGTTCGGTCACTTCGCGGCCGCGGAGATCATCTCAAACGGCACGGCGACCAGGTCGACGCCCTCGGTGCCGGTGACCCGGGCCCGGACCAGGTCACCCGGCCGCAGCACGGCCAGGTCGACCCCGGAGTCGCCGGCCACCAGCGTCGTCGAGCCGTCGACCTCGGGCGCCTGGTGCTCGGCCCGCCCCTCGACCTCGCCGTCGGCGACCGTGTCGATCAGCACGTCGACGGTCGAACCCAACCGCTCCTCGGCCCGCTGGTTGCACAGCTCGTCGGCCAGGGCGGTGATCCGGTCGTACCGCCGCTTGACGGTGTCTCCGCGCACCTTGCCGGTCATGCCCGCGGCCTCGGTGCCGTCCTCGTCGCTGTAGTCGAAGATGCCGATCGCGTCCAGCCGCGCCTCGCTCAAGAACCGGCAAAGCTCGTCGAAGTCGGCCTTGGTCTCGCCCGGGAAGCCGACGATGAAGTTGCTCCGCGCGCCGATCGAAGGATCGAACGAGCGCGCCGAAGCAAGCAGGTCGAGGAACTTCGCGGTCGACCCGAACCGCCGCATCCGGCGCAGCACCGGCTCGCTGGAATGCTGGAAGGAAAGATCGAAGTAGGGGGCGACGCCGGGCGTGGTGGCGATCGCCTCGACCAGGCCGGGGCGGGTCTCGGCGGGCTGCAGATAGCTCGCGCGCACCCGCACGATGCCGTCGACCGCGGCCAGCTGGGGCAGCAGTTTTTCCAGCGCGCGGGGATCGCCCAGATCTTTGCCGTACGACGTGCTGTTCTCACTCACCAGCACCAGCTCGCGCACCCCGGTCTTGGCCAGCCACTCCGCCTCGGCCAGCAGTTCCTGCGGGTCACGGGAGACGAAGGCGCCACGGAAGGCCGGGATCGCGCAGAACGCACAGCGCCTGTCGCAGCCGCTGGCCAGCTTGAGCGACGCCACCGGGCCGCTGTCGAGCCGGCGGCGCAGCACCTGCCGCAGATGGGCCGGGGTGTGCTCGTCGACCGTGGCGTGCCCGGGCACCACCACCTTGGCCGACTGGCGCTGCACCGGGGTCAGCGGCAGCAGCTCGCGCCGGTCGCGTGGGACGTGCGCCTCGATCCGCTCGCCGGCCAGGACCTGGTCGAGCCGGGCGGCGATGTCGGTGTAGTCGTCGAAGCCGAGAACCGCCTGGGCCTCGGGGAGCGACGAGGCGAGCTCCTTGCCGTACCGCTCGGCCATGCACCCGGCCGCGACCACCTTGGCGCCGGTCTCGGAAGCGGCCAGCAGCGTCTCGATCGAGTCCTGTTTCGCCTTTTCGACAAAGCCACAGGTGTTGACCAGCACCACGTCGGCCTCGTCGGCATCGGTGCTGACCTGCCAGCCGCCCGCGTCGAGGCGTGCCGCCAGCTCCTCGGAGTCGACCTCGTTGCGGGCGCAGCCGAGGGTCAGGAGGGCGACACGGCGGGGTTCTTCGTGGGCGGGCACCAGGTAAGGCTACCGGGGTCAGTCGTCGACCCGAAGGGTCGCCAGGGTCTCCTCCAGCTCGTCCGGCTTGACCAGCACCTCCCGGGCCTTGGATCCCTCGGACGGGCCGACGATGCCCCGGGTCTCCATCAGGTCCATCAGCCGGCCGGCCTTGGCGAAGCCGACCCGCAGCTTGCGCTGAAGCATCGAGGTGGAGCCGAACTGTGAGGTCACGACCAGCTCGATGGCCTGGATGAGCACCTCCAGGTCCTCGCCGATCTCCTCGTCGATGTCCTTCTTCTTGCTCGGCGGCGCGTCGGTGACCCCCTGGGCGAACTCGGCCTCGCGCTGGTCCTTGCAGAACTTGACGACCGCGTGGATCTCTTTCTCGTCGACCCAGGCGCCCTGGATACGGACCGGCTTGCTCGCACCCATCGGCAGGAAAAGCCCGTCGCCGCGGCCCAGCAGCTTCTCGGCGCCGGGCTGGTCGAGGATGACCCGGGAGTCGGCCAGCGACGAGGTCGCGAAGGCCAGCCGGGACGGCACGTTGGCCTTGATCAGGCCGGTCACCACGTCGACCGAGGGCCGCTGGGTGGCCAGGACCAGGTGGATGCCGGCCGCCCGGGCCAGCTGCGTGATCCGTACCACGCTGTCCTCGACGTCGCGTGGCGCGACCATCATCAGGTCGGCCAGCTCGTCGACGATCACCAGCAGATAGGGGTACGGCTTCATCACGCGCTCGGATCCCGGCGGCGCGGTGATCTCGCCGCTGCGGACCTTGCGGTTGAAGTCGTCGATGTGCCGGACCCCATTGGCGGCCAGGTCGTCGTACCGCATGTCCATCTCGCGGACCACCCACTCGAGCGCGTCCGCGGCCTTCTTGGGGTTGGTCACGATCGGCGTGACCAGGTGCGGGATGCCCTCGTAGGCGGTCATCTCGACCCGCTTGGGGTCGACCAGCAGCAGCCGCACCTCGTCCGGGGTGGCCCGGGTCAGGATCGACACCAGCAGCGAGTTGAGACACGAGCTCTTACCGGCACCGGTCGCGCCGGCGATCAGGATGTGCGGCATCTTGGCCAGGTTGGCCACCACGAAGCCGCCCTCGATGTCCTTGCCCAGGGCGACCAGCATCGGGTGGTGGTCGGCGGTGGACGCCCGGGACCGCAGGACGTCGCCGAGCGAGACGTTCTCCGGGTCGGTGTTGGGGATCTCCACGCCGACCGCGCTCTTGCCCGGGATCGGCGACAGGATGCGCACGTCGGGGCTCTTCACGGCGTACGCGATGTTGCGGCTGAGCTGGGTGATCCGCTCGACCTTGACGCCCGGTCCGACCTCGACCTCGTAGCGGGTGACGGTCGGGCCGCGGGTGAAGCCGACCACCTGCGCGTCGACGTTGAACTGGTCGAACACGCCGGTCAGCGCGTTCATCACCTCGTCGTTGGCCTTGCTGCGGGTCTTCGGCGTGCTGCCCTTGCCGAGCAGGGTCGGCGGCGGCAGGCGGTAGTCGCCCGGCACCGACGAGATCTCCAGCTGCTCGGCCCGGGTCGGCAGCGGATCGGAGTGCTCCGGCGGCGCGGGCGGCGGGATGGGCTTGCGCGCTTTCGGCAGGACGACCGTGTCGTGCACGATCGGGTCTTCCTCCTCGGGCGCCAGCCCGACGTCGGCCAGCGAGCCCTGCCGGCGCCGGGCCGGACGCCGCGTCTTGACCGGCTCCTCCTCGTCCGGTTCCTCGTCCTCGAGCGGCTCCTCGTCCGGGGAAGGCGGTTGGGGGGTACGCCCCATCAGCAGGTCGGCGAGCAGCATCACGCGCTCGGGAATCTTGTTGATCGGCGTCGCCGTGATCACCAGCAGACCGAAGATCAGGAGCAGGATCAGCAGGGGTACGGCCACCCAGGCGGTCACCGCGCGTTCGAGTAGCGCCCCGATCGCGTAACCGATCAGCCCGCCCGCCTTGTCCATGGCCACGTCGTCCACGGGCCGCTGGGACACGTGCAGCAGGCTGGCCGTGGCGATGATGATCGCGCTCCAGCCGACCAGTGACCGGCCGCGGTGCTCCGGGTCAGCCGGCTTGCGCATCAGCCGGATCGCGCCGACCAGCAGCAGCAGCGGGAGCAGCACGGACAGGCCGCCGAAGAAGAGCCGGACCGCGTCGGCCAGCCGGGCGCCGACCGGACCGGCACCACCGCCCCAGACCGCGACACCGACCAGGATGGCCAGCCCGAGCAGGAGAAAACCGGCGCCGTCGCGGCGGTGCTCCGGGTCGATGTCCTTGGCCGTCGCCGCCTGCCGGCCGACGCTGCGGGCGACCCAGCCCACGCTGTGCGCGGCCCCCATGAACAGGGCGCCGAAGCCGCGGACGAGGATGCCCGAGTTGGCCGACTTGCGGGCGGGAGCGCGTTTGGCCGTGGCCCGCTTGGCCGGGGCGCGGCGAGTGGGCTGGCGTGCCGCCTGCTTGCGGGCAGGGGTGGACGCGGCGCCGCGCGTCGTGGACGCGTTTCGGCCCCGGCTCGCCGGAGGAGTACGGCCCGCCATGGTCCTCACGGTAATCGCGTGATGCCCGTCCATCGGTTTGCCGCACCGATGGATGGGCGTCGAACATGGTGCTGCCCCGCAGCCCGGACGGAGGAAGACCGGGGTGCGGGGCAGCTGATTCGGGAACCCTTACGGAACGCTGATGCCCATGGTGTACGCGCCGCTGCCCGAGGTGGCGGCGACGATGTAGCGGTAGGTGCCGGCCTGGCCGTTGAAGGTCAGGGTCTTGGTGCCGTTCTCACCCTTCGCCGTGGCGACCGTCCGGAAGCCCTGCCGGGTGCGCTGCTGCAGCACCAGGTCGAAGTCGGCGCCGTCCGGGCTCTGCAGGCAGGCGCTCTGCTCACCGGCGTTGGCCTGGAAAGCGCCGCCCTGCGGCTGGACCTGCGTGGCACCGGCCCGGTTGATCTCGCTCTGGCCGTTGATCGGCAGGTCGGCGCAGTTGCCGGCGGCGTCGGCCGGGGGCTCCTCGCCACCGGCCGGCGGAGCCTGGCCGCCGGCGCTGGTCAGCAGGGTCAGGTCGTTGGTGGCCAGGATCTCGTTGACCGGCTGGAAGAACGTGGTGCCGCCGACCGTGCAGTCGCCGGAACCGCCCGAGGTCACACCCTGGGCCTGGTCACCGGAAAGCCACGAACCGCCGGAGTCGCCACCCTCGGCGCACACGTCGGTCTGGGTCAGGCCGGTGACCGCGCCCTCGGGGTAGGTGACGGTCTGGTTCTTGGCCTGGATCACGCCGCAGCGCAGGCCGGTGGTGGAACCGGACCGGCAGATCGCGGCGCCGACCGGGGCCTCGGTGCTGCCCGCCACCGGCAGCAGGTTGCCGTCGAAGTCGTTGACCACGGGCAGCAGCTCGTCGGCGAAGTTGGCGGCGACCGCGACCACGCCCATGTCGGCGTCACCGGGGAAGACCGAGAACGTGACCTCGCCCTGCGCGCCGCCGTTGATGTCGGTGGTGGTGTCGCCCGGCACGCCGCAGTGCCCGGCGGTGACGAAGCCGCCCTCGACCGCGAAGCCGATCGAGCAGCGGGCGTTGCCGTTGATGATGTACGGGTCGGCGCCCCGCACGTCGGCCAGCGGCTTGGCCTGTGGCGCGGTCTTCACCGAGACGTCGTCCAGGTCGAGCCCGGCGTCCTCGGCGAACGCCCACGCCGACTTGGTCTCACCCGGCTGGGCGACGACCACGACCTTGTTGGTCGGGTTGTCCACGTACCAACCGGTCAGCTTGGTCGCCGCGGCCCGGGCCTCGTCCAGCTTCTGCTTGGCGGCGTCCAGCGCCTGCGCGCTGCGCTCGGCCAGCACCGGCTCGGCGCCGGCCTTCTCGACCAGCTTGGCCTGGGCCTTGTCGGTCACCGCGACCTTGAGGGTCATGCCGTCCTGGGTCAGCCAGGCACCGGCGTACTCCTTGCCGGTCTGCGCCGCGAGCGTCGACGAGACCCGACTCGCCCACGTGGCCCGCTTGAGCCGGGCGCGCGCCTGGTCCGCGTTCAGACCGAGGTCCCGCTGCATCGCCGCGAGCAGTTGCGGGGCAACGTCCCCGGCGGCGGCCGTCCGGCTCGCACCACCGGACGACGGGGTGGTTCCCGCCATCGAGGGCAGCGTGAACGCCACCGCTGCCCCCGTCGCCGCTACCGCGACCGCCGCGATGGCGATCCGCTTGCGCTGCATACTCCGCACTCCCCTCGACACGGGCGCCGTGGGGGCGGCGCCGTGACCGGAAATACGGAGACAAGCTTCGAAGGGTTCAAACCTCTACGACAGTGGGCACAATCATTGGCCGTCGTCGATAGGCGTCGTTGACCCAGCGGCCCACCGTCCGGCGCACGACCTGCTGCAACTGGTGCGGGTCGGTGATGCCGTCCTCGGCCGAGCGATGCAGCGCCTGGGTCAGCAGCGGGATCACCGGGCCGAACGCCTCGGGGTCCTCGGAGAAGCCCTTGGCCGAGATGCTGGGCTCGCCGACGACCTTGCCGGTGACCGAGTCGATCACCACGGTGGCCGAGATGAAGCCGCCGTCGCCGAGGATCCGGCGTTCGGTCAGCAGCGACTCGCTGACGTCGCCGACGGCCAGCCCGTCCACGTACACGTAGCGGCTCTCGATCTTGCCGACCAGGCGGGCGTGCCCCTCGACCAGGTCGACCACGTCGCCGTCCTCGCACAGGACCACGCGGTCGGGCGCGACCCCCGACTCGATGCCGAGCTGGGCGTGCGCGCGCAGGTGGCGCCACTCGCCGTGCACCGGCATCAGGTTGCTGGGCCGGGTCACGTTGAGCAGGTAGAGCAGCTCGCCGGCGGGGGCGTGACCGGAGACGTGGACCTTGGCCGTCTCCTTGTGGACCACCGTCGCGCCGGCCCGGGCCAGCCGGTTGATCACCCGGTAGACCGAGGTCTCGTTGCCCGGCACCAGCGAGCTGGCCAGCACCACGGTGTCGCCGGACTCGATGCTGATGTGCCGGTGGTCGCCGTTGGCCATCCGGCCCAGCGCGCTCATCGGCTCGCCCTGCGACCCGGTCGACATGAAGACGACCTCGTCCGGTGGCAGGTTCATCGCGTCGTCCATGCCGACCAGCAGGCCGTCGGGGATGCGGAGCAGGCCCAGGTCGCGGGCGATGCCCATGTTGCGGACCATGGACCGGCCGATCAGGGCGACCTTGCGCTCGTACTCGTAGGCCGCGTCCATCACCTGCTGCACCCGATGCACGTGGGAGGCGAAGCTGGCCACGATGATCCGGCCCCGGGCCTTGCCGAAGATCGTGCTGAGCACCGGGCCGATGTCGCGCTCGGGCGTCACGAAGCCGGGGATCTCGGCGTTGGTCGAGTCGGACAGCAGCAGGTCGACGCCCTCGGCGCCGAGCCGCGCGAAGCCGGCCAGGTCGGTGATCCGGCCGTCCAGCGGGACCTGGTCCATCTTGAAGTCGCCGGTGTGCAGGACCAGGCCGGCGGGGGTACGCACGGCGACGGCGAGCGCGTCCGGGATCGAGTGGTTGACCGCGAAGAACTCGCACTCGAACGGCCCGAGTTGCTCGCGGCGGCCCTCCCGGACGGTCAGGGTGTACGGGTCGAGGCGGCGCTCGGCCAGCTTGGCCTCGACCAGGGCCAGCGTGAACTCGGACCCGACCAGCGGGATGTCCGGTTTGTGGGCCAGCAGGTAGGGCACCGCGCCGATGTGGTCCTCGTGGCCGTGCGTGAGCACGATGGCCTGCACGTCGTCGAGGCGGTCGAGGATCGGCGCGAAGTCGGGCAGGATCAGGTCGACGCCGGGCTGTTCCACATCGGGGAACAGCACACCGCAGTCGACGATCAGGATCTTGCCGTCGAACTCGAACACCGTCATGTTGCGGCCGATCGCGCCCAGGCCGCCCAGCGGGATGACGCGCAGAGCGCCCTCGGGCAGTGGCGGGGGCGGTTCCAGCTCCAGGTGAGCTTGACTCATGAAGTTTCTGATTCTTTCCGATTGATCAGAGGGCGATGCCGGCGTCGGCAGCATCCCTGCGAAGTTGGTCCAGTTGCTCGGCGGTGGCGTCCACCAGCGGCAGGCGCACCGGACCGGCCGGCCGGCCGAGGGCGTTCAGCCCGGCCTTGACCAAGACCGTGCCGGGGGCCCGGAAGATGCCGGTGAACAGCGGCAGCGCCTGTCGGTGCAGCGCCAGCGCCCCGGCCACGTCGCCGCGCTCGTACGCGGAGATCATGTCCTTGGCGACGGCACCGACGAAATGGGTCGAGGTGCCGACCACACCGACCGCCCCGATCGACAGCAGGGGCAGCGTGGCGGCGTCCTCGCCGGAGTAGAACGCGAGGCCGGTGCGGCGCATCACCTCGGACGTGCCGGCCAGGTCGCCCTTCGCGTCCTTGACCGCGACGATGCCCGGGTGCGCGGCCACCTCGATCAGGGTTTCGGTGGTGATCGGGATGCCCGAGCGGTGCGGGATGTCGTAGAGCATGACCGGCAGCCCGGTGCTGTCCGCGATCGTGGTGAAGTGCCGGGCCACGCCCGGCTGGGAGGGCTTGTTGTAGTAGGGCGTCACCACCAGCAGGCCGTGTGCCCCGGCCTTTTCGGCCGCGCGGGCCAGCTCGACCGAGTGCGCGGTGTTGTTGGTGCCCACCCCGGCGACGATCTTGGCCCGGTCGCCGATCGCCTCGGCCACAGCGCGGATCAGCGCTTCCTTTTCCGCGTCGGTGGTGGTCGGCGACTCACCGCCGGTGCCGCTGATCACGAGCGCGTCGTTGCGCTGCTCATCGACCAGGTAGGCGGCGAGGGCCTGGGCACCGTCGAGGTCCAGCGCGCCGTCGCGGGTGAACGGCGTCACCATGGCGGTCAGCAGCCGTCCGAAGGGCCGCGGGTCCTGGCTCATACCCCACAACCTATCGGACGTGGCTCAGGCATTTCGCGGCGCTTCCGCGCGGACGTGCTCCACCACCCGCCACCGGACACCGGTGTCCGTGATCTGCCACTCACCGGGCGACCCCGGCCAGTCGTCCACCGGCGGCGCGTAGGTGTCCCCGCGCACTTCAAGATCAACTTCGGTGCGAACCAGGTGCGTCGCGTACGGGAGGAAAGCCGCGTAGACCGCCCCGCCCCCCATCACCCAGAAATCGTCATACTTCTTCAGCACCTCATCGACGCTCGCCGCCGACTCCACGCCGTCGATCGGGCCGCGAGAGAGCACCACGTTGTGCCGGCCCGGCAACGGCCGGACCCGCGCGGGCAGCGACTCCCAGGTGCCCCGGCCCATCACCACCGTCGAACCCATCGTGCGCTGCTTGAACATCGCCTGCTCGCCGGGCAGCCGCCACGGGATGCCACCCCCGGCGCCGATCACCCGCCCCCGGGCCTCGGCCCAGATCAGATGCACGCTCATCCCACGCCTCCCGGTGCCCCGCCGCGCGCCCCGGGACCGGCCACGTCGACACCGGCCGCGCTCCGGGCGGAGAGCGAGGACCTGTCGCCGCTCAAACCGCGATCGGCGCTTTCAGCGCGGCGTGGTGTTCGTACCCCACCAGCTCGAAGTCCTCGTAGGAGTAGTCGAACAGGGTCGGGCGGACCGCCAGCTGGAGCCGCGGGAACGGGAACGCCTCGCGGGTCAGCTGCTCACGCACCTGGTCGACGTGGTTGGCGTAGACATGGCAGTCGCCACCGACCCAGATGAACTCGCCCGGGAGCAGCCCGACCTGGTCGGCGATCATCCGGGTGAGCAGCGAGTAGCTGGCGATGTTGAACGGGACGCCGAGGAACATGTCGGCGCTGCGCTGGTACATCTGGCAGCTCAGCCGGCCGTCGGCCACGTAGAACTGGAACATGGCGTGACACGGCTCCAGTGCCATCGACGGCAGGTCGGCCACGTTCCATGCCGAGACCACCATGCGCCGCGAATCCGGGTTGGTCCGCAGGGTGTCGAGCAGCTTGCCGATCTGGTCGATGTGGCCGCCGTCCGGGGTCGGCCAGTTACGCCACTGGTAGCCGTAGACCGGGCCGAGGTCACCGTTCGCGTCGGCCCACTCGTCCCAGATCTTGACCCCGTGCTCCTTGAGGTACGCCGTGTTGCTGTCGCCGCGCAGGAACCAGAGCAGCTCGACCGCCACCGACTTGAAGTGCACCCGCTTGGTGGTGATCAGCGGGAAGCTCGCCGACAGGTCGTAGCGCAGCCGCTCGCCGAACCGGCTGACCGTGCCGGTGCCGGTCCGGTCGCCCTTGGGGACGCCGGTCTCCAGGACCTTGCGCAGCAACTGTTCGTATTGTGTGTCGACGGTCATCGGCCAACCCTCGTGATCAGACGTAGAACCAGGTGAACGGCGCCCACGGCAGGTTTCGGAGCACGCTCCAGACACCCCACACCGCGAGGAACACTCCGAGCACCTTAGGCCCGAGGGTGAGCTGCGGCAGCTTCCAGCCGAAGACGCGCCGCCCGGCCCAGGCCACGTACATGTAGAGCAGGAACGGGACGGCGAAGACGAACAGCGCGTGGTGCCGCGCCGCGGCCGGCAGGTCGCCATGCATCAGATACCACGCCGCGCGGGTGCCGCCGCAGCCCGGGCAGATGAAGCCGGTGGTGTATTTCAGCAGGCAGCTGGGTGCGTCCCCGGCGCCGGCCTGGGTCGGGTGAGCGAGCTCGGTGTACGCCAGCGCGGAACCCATGCAGGCCAGCATCGCGGCCGGCGCCACCCACACCGGAGAGCCATACCACAGCCGGTTGAGAGTGCGGGAGACCCGGTCGGAGCCGCCGTAGTGCGGGGGCGGAGGCGCCGGCACCGTCTCGGTCGTCATGGGCGTCACGGTACACCGGCCGGGCTGCTCGTCAGCGCCGCCGCCAAGGGCCCGGCGAGGTCGCCACGCTCGGGCGCCGCCACCTCGCCGAGCCCCAGCCAGCCGGCCAGCCGGCGCAGCTCGGCGGCCAGCGCGACAGCGGTCTCGTCCTGGTCGGCGTGCGGCTCGATCCAGGCCGCCGGGATCTGCAGCACCCCCGCCTTGCGGTCGGCCTTGAGGTCGACCCGGGCGGCGAACCGGTCGCCCAGCAGGAACGGCAGCACGTAGTAGCCGTAGGTCCGCTGCGGGGCCGGCACGTAGATCTCGATCCGGTAGGTCATGTCGAACAGCCGTTCCGTCCGGGACCGCTCCCAGATCAGCGGGTCGAACGGGCTGACCAGGGTCGACGCGCGGACCCAGCGAGGCCGGCGGGCCTCGTGGTGGAGGTAGGCCGGCTGTTTCCACCCCTGCACGGTCACCGGCTCGAGCACTTTGTCTTCGACCAGCTCGGCCACCGCCTGCTTGAACCCGGCCACCGGCAGCCGGAAGTAGTCGCGCAGCTCACCCTCGGCCGCCACGCCCAAGGCCCGGGCCGACAACTGGACCAGCGCCCGGATCGCGTCCTCGTAGGCCGGGGTCGGCGCCTCCAGCACCGCGCGGGGCAGCACCCGCTCGGTCAGGTCGTAGCGCCGGGCGAACGACGTCGTCCGGTCGGCCGCGGTCACCTGGCCGGTGAAGAACAGCCACTCCAGCGCCTGCTTGACGACCGACCAGTTCCACCCCCAGTTGTCCGTGCGCCGGGGTGCGTCGTGCTCGATCTCGGCCGCGGTGATCGGCCCGCGCCCGCGCACCTCGTCGAGCACCCAGGCCACCAGCTCGGGCTGCTCACGGGCGATGCGGGTCATCGAGCCCCAGGCGAAGTCGGCGGCCCGCTCCATCCGCCAGCGGAACAGCGGCTGCAGGTCGGTGGTGATCAGCGACGCCTCGTGGCCCCAGAATTCGAACAGCTCGCGCGGCCGGCGGTAGGCCGCCCGCTCGATCAGCTCGATCGGGTAGGGCCCGAGGCGGGAATAGAGCGGCATGAAGTGCGCGCGCTGCAGCACGTTGACCGAATCCATCTGGATCAGGTGCAGCCGGCGCAGCACCCGGCGCAGGTGACGCAGGTCGGTGGCGCCACCCGGCTTGGGGTCGAGGAAACCCTGTGCGGCCAACGTGATCCGGCGGGCCTGCGCGACGCTCAAGGTCTCCGGAATGGTCACGGTCGGAAATCTAGTCCAGGGGTACGACAGAATCGACGCGTGCCGGCCGACGGCCCGAGATCGGCTACGAGGCGCGGCTGTAGGCTCGCGGGATGGCACTCGGCTACGTCCGCCCCGCACGTCCGTCGGACGCCGCGGACATCGCCCGCATCCAGCTCAGCACCTGGCGTACGGCGTACCGCCGGATGTTCCCCGCGCACGTCCTGGCCAACCTGGACGAGGATTACCTCACCCGCGGCTGGACCGCGGCGATCGAGGCGCCACCGTCACCCCGGCACCGCGTGCTGATCGCCGTCGAGCAGGGCGAAGAGCTGACCACCACCGTCGGGTTCGCCGCCGCCGGCCCCGCCGACGAGCAGGCCCTGGCCCCCGAGGAACCGCCGCTCGGCGACGACGTGGCCGCGGTCACCGACCTGCTGATCGAGCCGCGCTGGGGCCGGCGCGGTCACGGCAGCCGCCTGCTGGCCGCGACCGTCGACCTGTGGAAGGAAGACGGTTTCAAGTCGGCCGTCGCCTGGGTCTACGACGCCGACCCGGCCATGCGCAAGTTCCTGACCAGCACCGGCTGGGAACCGGACGGGGCCGGCCGGGCCCTGGACGTCGACGACATGCTGGTGCCCCAGCTCCGCCTGCACGTCTCGCTCGCCCTCGACGACTGACGCCCGGGGCCCGCTCGCGCCGGCTGACTACCATCGGCCCGATGGGCAGCATGTTCACCGATGAGCAGGACACCATCCACATCCACGGGCAGCTCACCATCCAGGTCGCCCACGAGCTGCACCGGATGGTGAACGACGCGTTCCGGCTGCACGAGGCCCCGGTCACCACCCTGACGCTGGCCTTCGACGAGGCGTCCGACCTGGCCGACGACGCGATCGACGCGATGCGGGGCGCGCTGGGTGACGCGCTCGCCGTCTGCGCCGAACGCAACGCGGCCCTGCGGATCATCCCGTCCCCGGGGCTGCGCCGCCTCGCCAACGACCATGGGTGAGGTGCTGCAGGACTCGCCGCACCGCCGGGTGGAACGGGTCGGGAACACCGTGCGGCGGCCGATGCACGCCTGGTCGGAGAGCATCCACGCGCTGCTGCGGCATCTCGAGAGCGTGGGCTTCCCGTATTCGCCCCGGGTGCTGGGCGTCGACGCGGAAGGCCGGGAGGTGCTCACCTATCTGGAGGGTGAGTCGGGGCCGGAAGGCTGGTCGGCGGTGGTGACCGAGGCGGGACTGGTCGCCATGGCCCGGCTGCTGCGGGACTATCACGACGCGGTGGCCGGCTTCCGGCCACCGGCGGACACCCGTTGGGCCGACGCGACGGGTACGCCGCACGGCGACGACGTGGTCAGCCACGGCGACTTCGGCCCGTGGAACCTGGTCTGGCGTGGCACCACCCCGGTCGGCATCCTCGACTGGGACTACGCCTGGCCGCAGCCCCGGCGGCACGACGTCGCCTACGCCCTGGAGTACGTCGCGCCGTTCCGGCCGGACGACGAATGCCTCCGCTGGCTGCGCTATCCCGCGCCACCCGACCGGCGGGCCCGGATCGAGACGTTCGCCGCCGCCTACGGGCTGACCGGAACCGACGGCCTCTACGACGCCGTCCTCGAGCAGCAGCGCGCGGTGGCCGAGCGGGCCCTGCACCTGCGCGACGCCGGCCACCAGCCGCAGGCGTCCTGGCCTGCGGAGTTTTACGACGAGGGGGCGGGACGCATCCGGTGGACCGCGGAGAACCGCGGTCTTTTCCAAGGGTGACCACTCACGCACGTGGAGCGAAGCGACCTCGGCGGGAGCGACGGTCAGCACCACCCACCGAGCTACGACATCAGATTTTCACAGAAGTGGATCGAGGCCGACCGTCAGGCCGGGGCGGCCGGGAACCGCGCGCACGGCCAGCAGCACCCCGGGCATGAACGACGCCCGGTCGAGCGAATCGTGCCGGACGGTCAGCGTCTCGCCGGCCGTGCCGAACAGAACCTCCTGGTGAGCGACCAGCCCGGCCGCCCGCACCGCGTGCACCCGCACCCCGTCGACCTCCGCGCCCCGGGCGCCCGCGAGCTCCTCCTTGGTCGCGTCGGGCATCGGCGCGCACCCGGCCTCGGCCCGGGCCGCCGCGATCAGCCGGGCGGTGTGCGTGGCCGTGCCGGACGGGGCATCGAGCTTGCGCGGGTGGTGCTGCTCGATGATCTCGACCGAGTCGAAGTATCGGGCCGCGCGGGCCGCGAACTGCATCATCAGGACCGCGCCGATGCCGAAGTTGGGGGCGATCAGCACGCCCACCCCCGGCCGGTCGGCGAGCAGGCCACGGACCTCGTCGAGGCGGTCGGCACCGAAGCCGGACGTGCCGACGACCATGTGGATGCCCTGCCCGATCGCCCAGCGGAGGTTGTCCATGACCGCGTCGGGGGTGGTGAAGTCGACCAGCACCTGGGCACCGGCCGCGGCGGACCGCGGGTCTCCGTCGTCGATCGCGGCAACCAGCTCGAGGTCGTCGGCGGCGTCGACCGCCTTGCACACCTCCAGGCCCATGCGGCCGCGAGAACCCAGAACCCCAACGTGGATCGTCACGGGGTAGAACCTAGCTCATGGCGGGCCGTCCACCGGCGCTCGGCCGCGCCCACGGCCAGGAAGACCAGGCCGACGTAGGCCCAGCCGACCAGCACGTCGATCACCCAGTGCTCGGCGCTGTAGACCAGGGTGAAGGTCATCGCCAGCGGGTACGCGAGCAGCAGCGGCCACCAGCGCCGCCGCACGTAGGGCAGGAAGAACGCCACCGCCATCATCGCGAACGCGGTGTGCAGCGACGGCATCGCGGCGACCGGGTTGGACGCCTCGACCTGCAGCGCGTTGAGTGTGTTGCCGGCGCCGTGCAGCCCGATCGCGTCCCAGCCGTTGGTCGAGATGCGCGTGGCCGCGATCAGCGAACCGTGCTCCGGCTCGGCGGCCCACCAGGGCGGCGCGGCCGGATAGAGGAAGTACGTGACCAGCCCGATCACGCACAGCGTGAACCAGCGCCGCATGAACCGCGCCCACTGCGCCCGCGACCGCATCCACAGCAGCACCGCGATGGTCGGCACGGTCAGGAAGTGCGAGAAGTACACCAGCGAGACGACGACTTCCCACCACTGCACGACACCCGGCCGGTAGAGGTGGTGCTGCAGCCACTGCGTCGGCACCTCGCCGCCGGTCAGCCAGCCCCACAGGAACCGGTCGGTGTCGATCAGCTCGTGGACGTGCGGGGCGAACAGGTCGTCGGCGTACCCGCGGGAGACGTTGTAGACGATCAGCAGCAGCGAGATCGGCAGCCAGTCGCGCAGGAACAGCAGGTGGCGCTTGATCGGCCAGTGGTTGTTCCAGGCCACGGTGGCCAGCCACAGCCAGCCGAAGGCGATCAGCGGGTCGCTGGTCGGCACCCCGATGAAGTAGGTGCCGACCGCGAAGACGACCGTCCACACCGACATGCCGATGATGCGGCGCTGTCGCAGGTCGCTCTTTTCCGAGGGGGGAGTCAGGGTCGTGGTCATCGGTGGTCGAAGGCACCCGCCTCGAACGGTCCGACCACGGCCAGCGACATCGGGGCGCCGAGCAACTCGGAGGCGACCTGGTTGACGTCGTCCAGGGTGACCGCGTCGACCCGGGCCAGCAGCTCGTCGACCGGCATCAGGTCGTCGTAGAGCAGCTCGGACTTGGCGATCCGGCTCATCCGGGAGCCGGTGTCCTCCAGGCCCAGCACGTACGCGCCCTTGACCATGCCCTTGCCCCGGGCGACCTCCTCGGCCGTGACGCCCTTGGCGGCGACCGAGGCCAGCTCGGCCCGGGTCAGGTCGAGCACCTCGTCGACCTTGCCGGGCGCGCAGCCGGCGTAGACGCCGAACACCCCGGCGTCGGCGTACTGCGTGTCGTACGAGTAGACCGAGTAGGCCAGCCCGCGCTTCTCCCGGATCTCCTGGAAGAGCCGGCTCGACATGCCGCCGCCGAGCACGTTGTTGAGCACGCCCAGCGCGAACCGCCGCTGGTCGAGCCGGCTGATGCCGGGCCCGCCGAGCACCAGATGCGCCTGCTCGGTGTCCCGTGGGCGGACGATCGTCCGCACCGGGAGCGTCCTGACCTTGCGGCCGGAGGCGCGGCGGCTCTCCGGTGGGGCGGCCGGGGTGTCCAGCGCGGTCCCGGCCAGTGCCTTGCGGACCAGCCGGACCACTGTCGCGTGGTCGAGGTGGCCGGCCGCCGCGATGACGATGCGCGGCGGGAGGTAGCGCTTGCGGTAGAAGCTGTTGATCTGGGTACGCGTCATCGGCGAGATGGTCGCCTCGGTGCCCGAGATCAGCCGGCCGAGCGGGCTCTCCGCCCCGAACACGGACTCGGTGAAGATGTCGTGCACCTCGTCACCGGGCTCGTCCTCGTGCATGGCGATCTCTTCGAGGATCACGCCCCGCTCGACCTCGACGTCGGCCGGGGCGAGGACCGAGGCGGCCACCGCGTCGCACAGCACGTCGACGGCGAGCGGCAGGTCGGCGTCCAGCACCCGCGCGTAGAAGCAGGTGTATTCCTTGGTCGTGAAGGCGTTGGTCTCGCCGCCGACCGCCTCGATGTCGGCCGAGATGTCCAGCGCGGTCCGCTTCTCGGTGCCCTTGAACAGCAGGTGCTCGAGGAAGTGGGAGGCGCCGGACATGGTGGCGGTCTCGTCCCGGGAGCCGACGTTGACCCACACGCCGACCGAGGCGCTGCGGGTGGTCGGGATGCTCTCGGTGACGATGCGCAGGCCGCTCGGCAGGACCGTGCGCCGCACGCCGTCCTGCAGGGTCTTGGTAAGAGCGCGGGCCGGCCTGGCGGCCGGCCCGCGGTCACTTTCTGTCATTCCGTGGGTCAGCTGTCGCGGCCACGGTCGCTGCCGCCGCCGGAACGCTGGCGCCGCCGGCGGGGCTGGTCGCCGCCCTCACGGGGAGCACGGTCCTCACGAGGCGGACGGGACTCGGCGGAGGCCTCGGGGGCGGGTGCGCCCTCGGGCCGGACCTTGTCCAGGTAGATCTTGCCGCGCTGGTCGATGTCGGCGATCTGGACCTCGACCTTGTCGCCGACGTTGAGGAAGTCCTCGACCTTCTCGACCCGCTTGCCGTCGCCCACCTTGGAGATGTGCAGCAGGCCGTCACGGCCGGGCAGCAGCGAGATGAACGCGCCGAACGCGGCCGTCTTGACCACCGTGCCGAGGAACTTGTCACCCATCTTGGGCAGCGTCGGGTTGGCGATCGCGTTGATCCGCTCGACCGCGGCGTCGGCCGACGGGCCGTTGGTCGCGCCGACGTAGATCGTGCCGTCGTCCTCGATCGAGATGTCGGCGCCGGTCTCGTCCTGGATCGCGTTGATGGTCTGGCCCTTGGGCCCGATCACCATGCCGATCTTGTCGACCGGGATCTTGACCGAGGTCACCCGCGGGGCGTACTCGGACATCTCGGCCGGCGAGTTGATCGCCTGCTCCATCACCTCGAGGATGGTGGTGCGGGCGTCGTGGGCCTGCTGCAGCGCTCCGGCCAGCACGTCCGACGGGATGCCGTCGAGCTTGGTGTCGAGCTGCAGCGCGGTGACGAACTCACTGGTGCCGGCGACCTTGAAGTCCATGTCGCCGAACGCGTCCTCGGCACCCAGGATGTCGGTCAGGGCGACGTACTGCGTCTTGCCGTCGACCTCGTCCGAGATCAGGCCCATGGCGATGCCGGCGACCGGGGCCTTCAGCGGCACACCGGCGGACAGCAGCGACAGGGTGGAGGCGCAGACCGAGCCCATCGAGGTCGAGCCGTTCGAGCCCAGCGCCTCGGAGACCTGGCGGATCGCGTACGGGAACTCCTCGCGCGACGGCAGCACCGGCACCAGGGCCCGCTCGGCCAGCGCGCCGTGCCCGATCTCGCGGCGCTTGGGCGAGCCGACCCGGCCGGTCTCACCGGTCGAGTACGGCGGGAAGTTGTAGTTGTGCATGTAGCGCTTGGACTTCTCCGGCGCCAGGGTGTCGAGTGCCTGCTCCAGCCGCAGCATGTTCAGCGTGCTGACGCCCATGATCTGGGTCTCGCCCCGCTCGAACAGGGCCGAGCCGTGCACCCGCGGTAGGACGCCGACCTGGGCGCTCAGCGGCCGGATGTCCCGCGGGCCGCGACCGTCGATGCGGACCTGGTCGCGCAGCACCCGCTGCCGGACCTCGGACTTGGTCAGCGACCGGAAGGCGGCGGAGATCTCCTTCTCGCGGCCCTCGAAGCGCTCGGCCAGGTTTTCCTGGGCCTTGGCCTTGATCAGGTCGAGGGACTCCTCGCGCTCCGCCTTGCCGGCGATCTTGAGCGCCTCGGCGGTCTCGTCACGGACCAGGTCGGTCACGGCGGCGAAGACGTCCTCCTGGTAGTCCAGGAAGACCGGGAACTCGGCGACCGGCTTGGCGGCGATCTCGGCCAGCTCGCTCTGCGCCCGGCACAGCTCGCGGATGGCGGGCTTGGCGGCCTCCAGACCGCTGGCCACGACCTCCTCGGTCGGCGCGGTGGCGCCGGCCTGGATCAGCTTGATCGCGTGCGGGGTGGCCTCGGCCTCGACCATCATGATGGCGACGTCACCGTCGGCGGTCACGCGACCGGCGACGACCATGTCGAAGGTGGCCCGCTCGAGCTCTTCCAGGGTCGGGAAGGCGACCCACTGGCCCTCGACGTGCGCGACGCGGGTCGAGCCGACCGGGCCGGAGAACGGCAGGCCGGAGAGCTTGGTCGACATCGACGCGGCGTTCATGGCGACGACGTCGTACGGGTGCTGCGGGTCGAGCGCCAGGATCGTCTCGACGACCTGGACCTCGTTGCGCAGGCCCTTGGTGAACGACGGGCGCAGCGGCCGGTCGATCAGCCGGCAGGTGAGGATGGCGTCCTCGCTGGGGCGGCCCTCGCGGCGGAAGAACGAGCCGGGGATCCGGCCCACGGCGTACATCCGCTCCTCGACGTCGACCGTCAGCGGGAAGAAGTCGAAGTGCTCCTTCGGCTGCTTGGACGCGGTCGTGGCGGAGAGAACGGTGGTGTCGCCCAGCTGGACGACAACTGATCCGGCGGCCTGCTTGGCCAGCCGGCCGGTGGAGAAGGTGATCTCGCGGGTGCCGAACGACCCGTTGTCGATCACGGCGGTGCGGGACTCGGTCCCAAGAGCGGTTTGCTCTGGCATCTTGAGTTGGAACTCCTTCGTCGAAGGACCCGACGGGAATTGTGTACGCCGGTCTTCGATCGAAGTGCCCGAGGCGAGCTCGGGAACCACTACCGAGGACCGGCCGCGGCGGGTCCGTGGGGTTGTGAAAAGGGGAGCGGTATGGCACCCGCTCCCCCGGTGAAAGCTATCGGCGCAGGCCGAGACGCTCGATCAGCGTCCGGTAGCGCGCGATGTCCTTCTTCTGCACGTAGTTGAGCAGTCGGCGGCGGCGGCCGACCAGCAGCAGCAGCCCACGGCGGCTGTGGTGGTCGTGCTTGTGCACCTTCAGGTGCTCGGTGAGGTCGGCGATCCGCTTGGTCAGCATCGCGACCTGCACCTCGGGCGACCCGGTGTCACCGTCCTGCGCCTTGTACTCGTCGATGATCTTGGTCTTGGTCTCTTGATCGAGCGCCATAATCTCCGAAATTCTGTGTTGCCGGTGGCCGGAAGAATTCTCGCGCCCGCGGCGTCGGGCAGGCAGGCGAGACCGGTCGCTGGTGAAGCCCAGCACCCCCAACATTACCAGCCGCTTAACTCAACAGCTCACGGGTCCGTTCCACGTCGTCACGGATCTGCGCCACCAGCGGCTCGATCCCTTCGTAGGCGCGCTGCTCACGGAGGTGCTCGACGAAATCGAGGGACACCCGCTCGCCGTAGAGATCGCCGTCGAAATCGAGCACGTACGCCTCGACCCGGCGCTCCCGCCCGGAAAAGGTCGGGTTGGTGCCCACCGACACCGCGGCCGCCCGCCGGCCCGCGTGCACCCCGCCGCGCACCAGCCAACAGGCGTAAACGCCGTCGGCGGGAATCGCCGCGTACCGGTGGCACATCAGGTTGGCGGTGGGAAAGCCCAGCTCACGGCCGCGTTGATCACCTCGGACGACGACGCCGCCGAGGCGGTGCGGCCGGCCCAGCGCGGCGGCCGCGGCCCGGACGTCCCCGGCGTCGACACAGCTGCGGATGTACGTGGAGGAGAACACCACCCCGTCGTCGGCGACCAGCGGCGCCTCCTCGACCCCGAAGCCGAACGACCGGCCCAGAGCCGAGAGCAGCGTCACGTCGCCGGCCGCCCGGTGCCCGAACCGGAAGTTGTCGCCGACCACGACGGCGGTGGCGTGCAGCGCCTCGACCAGCACGTCGTGCACGAACGCCTCGGCGCTGAGCTGTGAGAACGCGGGGGTGAAGGGCACTATGCAGAGCGCGTCGACGCCGAGTTCCTCGATCAGCTCGGCCTTGCGGACGGCCTCGGTCAGCACCGCCGGGTGCGAGCCCGGGCGTACCACCTCGGAGGGGTGCGGGTCGAAGGTCACCACGACGGACTGCACGCCCAGGTCGCGGGCCCGCTTCACCGCGTGGCCGATGATCGCCTGGTGTCCGCGGTGCACGCCGTCGAACACGCCGATCGTCACGACCGAGCGACCCCAGCCGCCCGGCACCGCCTCATAACCCCGCCAGCGCTGCATCGGCACAGCGTATCGGCCGTCTTCGGGCCGCCGAAAAGATACGATCAGTCCCGATATGGGTACCGACTGGAGCCGCATCGTCCTGTTCGGCGCGGAGTTGACCTTCGCGGCGCTCTTCGTCCGGTCCCTGATCAGTTACCTGCTCCGCCGCGACCCCCTGCTGGGGAACATCACGCTCCTCTTCCTGCCGCCGACCGTGCTCACCGCGTCGACAGTGACGCAGATGGCACCCGGCATCGTGCCCGCCTGGGTCACCCCGGTGGCGGTGGCGATCCTGCTGACCCAGCCGTGCCTGACCGTCCGGCTGGCCGCGCGGCTGCGGTCGGTGCCCCGCAGGCTCGAACTGCTGGTCTGGCTGATCTGGGTGTTCGTGGCCGGCGCCCGGCTCTTCACCGGCATCACCCCCAGCAACCCGGTGCTCGCGCTGGTCGTCACCGTCTTCCTGGCCGGCGAGTGCGTCGCCGCGGGCCTGCTCATCGGCAAGGCGCGCCGCCGCACCGGCGCCAACAAGGCCCGGCTGATGATCGCGGCCACCGCCACCCTGGCCTTCGGCGGCATGGTCGCGCTGAGCGGCCTCGGCACCTTCACCCACACACCCGCGCTGACCGCGGGCGGCCGCACCCTGGCGGTGATCAGCGCCCTCGGCTACCTGGTCGCGTTCGCGCCGCCCCGCTGGCTGCGCCGGGTGTTCTCCGCGGTCACCGTGCAACGCGTCACCGAACGGCTGCTGCGGGCCCCGGTCGAGTCGCCGGAGCAGGTCTGGCAGATCTACGCCGAGATCATGCGGGTGCAGACCGGCGCGGACGCGGTCGGCGTACTCATGCCCCGGCCCGACGGTCAACTCGCCACCATCGGCTACTCCGGCCCGCCCCTGCCCCGCCCCGACGACCTGGCCAACGCCGACCTGACCGCGCTGATCCGGGCCGACCGGCCGGCCCGGCTCCGGGAAAGCAGCCCGGCGCTGGTCGCGCACTACGGTGACGACCTGACCGACGACTTCGTCACCGTGCTGAGCATGCCGGTGCCGCCGGACGTGGACGGCGCCGTGCTGCTCTTCAACCGGCACCGCACCCTGTTCAGCGACGAAGACCTGCGGCTGCTGGCCGCGCTGGGCGGGCAGGCCGGGATCCTGGCCGAGCGGCAGGCGGTGATGAACGCCCAGCGCCGGCTCTCCGACGAACTCAGCGCGTCGGTCGAGGCGCTGACCCGGGCCAGCCAAGCCAAGAGCACGTTCCTGGCCAACATGAGCCACGAGCTGCGTACCCCCCTGAACGCCATCATCGGGTTCAGCGACCTGATGCGGCTGGAGGAGCCGGACGGCGACCGGCGGCGGGTCCCGGCCGAGTGGGTCGAGCACATCCACACCAGCGGGCGGCACCTGCTCGGCCTGATCAACGACATCCTGGATCTGGCCAAGGTCGAGGCCGGGCGGCTGGATCTGCGGCTCGCCCCGCTGCGGATCGACACCGCGGTGACCGAACTGCTCACCGGCCTCGCCCCGCTGATCACCACCAAGCAGCTGAACGTCGACTCCGAGCTGCGGGAGGCGACCGCGCTGGCCGACCGGGTGCGCTTCCGGCAGATCGTGGAGAACCTGCTCTCCAACGCGATCAAGTTCACCCCCGAGGGCGGCACCCTCACGATCACCACCCGCCCGCTGGGCGAGGACTCGGTCGAGGTGATCGTCGACGACACCGGCATCGGGATCGCGCCGGCCGACCAGATCCGCGTCTTCGAGGAGTTCCAGCAGGCCGGCGACGACGAGGGGCGGCGGGCCGGCACCGGCCTCGGGCTGGCGCTGACCAAGTGGCTGGTCGAGGCCCACGAGGGTGAGATCTCGCTGGTGTCGGCGCCGGGTCAGGGCAGTTCCTTCCGGGTACGCCTACCGGCCGCCCCCGTCCTTCGCGTCGTCCCGGATGTCGACGGCGGCGACCACACCACGCCGCGGGTACTGCTGATCGAGGACGACCCGCAGTCCGCCGAACTGCTCAGCACCCAGCTGGGCGCGGCCGGCTACCGCGTCGACGTGGCCGGCAGCGGCGAACACGGGCTGGCCGCCGCCGGCACCCACCCGCCGGACGCCATCGTGCTCGACGTGACCCTGCCCGGCATCGACGGCTGGGAGGTGATCCGCCGGCTCAAGGCCGACACCCGGCTGGCCGGGATCCCGGTCTTCTTCGCCAGCATCGTCGACGACCGGCAGGCCGGGCTGGCCCTCGGCGCCCGCGACTACTTCGTCAAGCCGGTCGACCAGGCCGCCCTGCTCGGCGCCCTGGCACAGACGCTGGCCGACCGGTCCAGCCCGCGGGTGCTCGTGGTCGACCACGACGACCAGGTCCGGGTCGCGATCGAGGAGGGCCTGCGGGCCGGTGGCGCCGACGTGGTGGCCTGCGCCGAGGCCCGGGACGGGCTGGAACGCAGCCGGGCCGAGCACTTCGACCTGATCGTCTGCGACATGCAGACCACCGACGTGGACGGGTTCAGCCTGATGGCCGCGATCGCCGAGGAGTCGGCGCACACGCCGGTCCTGGGCATCACCGCCGCCAGCGGCGCCGACCCGGCCGACGCGGTGCCCCTGGTGGCCACCGCGATGGCCGGGGGCGTGCTGGCCGAGGCGATGGCCGGCGGGGCCGGCTGGGAGACGTTGGCGCCGCTGCTCGGCCGGCGTTCGCAACCGAGAAACGACACCTGATTCCCCGGCGTGGAAGGACACCTGAGTGAGCAGAATCCTGCTGGTCGAGGACGAGGAGCTGAACCGGACGCTGGTCAAGGCGGTGCTGGCCCGGGCCGACATCGAGGCCGTCCGGCAGGCCGAGATCCTGGACGCGGGCACCCTGGCCACCGCCCGGCAGCAGCTCGCCAGCGAGCCGGTCGACCTCGTGCTGCTGGACATGAACCTGCCCGACGGCAACGGCCTGACCCTGGCCCGGGAACTGGCGGCCGGTGACGTGGCGCCGGCCGGTGGGCACCCGGCGGTGGTCGCGGTCACCGCGAGCGTGCTGCCCCAGGACCGGGCGGCAGCGATCGAGGCCGGCTGCGACGGCTTCCTGGACAAGCCGTACGCCGCCGCCGACCTCGTCGCCGTGGTCGCGCAGCACCTGCCCGGTTAGGTCGCCGTGGTCGCGCAGCACCTGCCCGGTTAGGTCGCGGTGGTCGCGCAGCACCTGCCTGGCTAGAAGGCCGGTGTCCGGTTGCCGAAGCCGGTGGCCATCCGGAAGCGGCGCGGGAAGCCGGTGCCGTCGCCCTCGTAACGGTTGACCACACCGTTGGCATTGGTCGCGATCAGGTCGGTGAAGCCGTCCCGGTTGACGTCACCGACGCCGACCAGGTCGTGCTGACCCTCCCAGCCGCTGCCGACCTGCCGCCGCGCCGCGAAACCACCGGCCCGGCCGGCGTAGAAGTACAGGATGCCGGTCGCGGTCTCCCGGGCGACCAGGTCGTTGGTGCCGTCCCGGTCGAAGTCGCCCAGCCCGGCGAGCTCGCTCATCGTGTCCCAGTCGCCGTCGCCGACCTTCACCCGCGCGCCGAAGGACACGCCCGGCTGCCCCGGATAGAGGTAGAGGCTGTTGTCGGCGTTGCGTACCGCCATCAGGTCGGGATAGCCGTCGGAGTTGAAGTCGCCCACCGGCGTGAGCTCCCGCATCCCGCCCCAGCTGGAGCCGACCTGCTTACGGGCGCCCAGCCCGGTCGTCGTACCCGCGTAGAAGTAGAGGTTGCTCGCGGCCGAGTCCCGGGCAATCACGTCCTCGTTGCCGTCGCCGTCCCAGTCCGGGAACCGGACGATCGCGTTCATCCCGGCCCAGCCACCGCCGAAGGTGATCGACTGGGTGGTGTCGAGCACCCCGCCGTTGCCCGGGTGGATCTCCAGCGTGCCGCCGTTCCGGGTGAGCAGATCGGACCAGCCGTTGCGGGTGTAGTCGCCGCTCGGCGTGGGCGGGGCCGGGGCCACGTCCAGGCGGTCGTTGTCGATGTTGATGGAGACGCCGCCGTACGACTCGACGTGGTCGCCGCGCCACTGCTTGATCCGGCGGTGCGGCGACCAGTAGGCCGACGGGATGTCCGGGTCGGTGGTCGTGGACAACTGGTCCCAGCGGGCGAAGTCCACGTAGTCGGGGCGGACGTAGCCGGCCCGGTCGTAGGCGGCGACCTGGTCCCGGACGCCGGAGGCCATGCTGCTGTAGAACCCGGACAGATAGCCGAGGTCGTGCAGGCGGGCCGACCAGCCGCCGATGAACTGCACGACGCCCTCGGAGCAGGCCGGATCGTTGGCGTTGTACGCCTCCATGTCGTAGATCAGCGTGCTGTCGCCGGCCAGCCCGATCGCCTGAGCCTGCACGACCGCGTCGGCGGCGGCTTCACGGCCCTGCGCGTACGCCCGCGTGTTGTCGATCTTGTTGGGTTTGGTCGAGAGCGTGCACGAGGCCTGCATCCCCAGATAGATCGGAATCAGATGCCAGCCCGCGGCGGTCTGCTCGGAAACCCAGGCGGCGGTCAGCTGCGGCTGGGCGCAGGCACGATTGCTGCCGCCGAAGTAGATGCCGAGCGCGCGGTACGGCGAGGAGGCCCAGGCCCGCATGGTCGCGCTGGTCGGGGCGGTGCAGGCGTCGAAGCCTTCGCCGGAGAACGTCCCCGGATGCACCGAATCGGCCACGGCCGGGGTGGCTGTCACCGCGACCGCGACGGCGGCGAGAGCGGCGGCAGCGGCGCCGCGATAGATGTCCATCGCAGGATGAAAGCAAAGTCGGTCGATCCCCGGATGGGCCGGACGGCCGAATTCCCGTGCCACATAGGGTGGACGAGATGGAAACGGATGGCCTGATTGTAGTTGACAAGCCCGCCGGCATGACGTCACATGACGTCGTCGCGCGGATCCGCCGCCTGGCCAAAACCCGGCGGGTCGGGCACGGCGGCACCCTCGACCCGATGGCCACAGGCGTGCTGATCATCGGCGTCAACCGGGCGACTCGCCTGCTCACGTACGTGATCGGCGCCGGCAAGAGCTATGCCGCGACGATCCGCCTGGGCCAGAGCACGATCACCGACGACGCCGAGGGTGACGTGACCGCGCAGGCCAACGCGTCCACCGTCACCGACGAGGCGATCACCGCCGGGCTGCGGGCCCAGACCGGCGAGATCCAGCAGGCGCCGAGCGCGGTCAGCGCGATCAAGATCAAGGGCGAGAGGGCCTACAAGCGGGTACGCGAGGGCGAGGCGGTCGAGCTCCCGCCGCGCACGGTCACCATCTCCCGGCTGGATATTCTGGACATCCGCCGGGCCGATGCGGTCGTCGACGTGGACATCGACGTGGCCTGCTCCTCGGGCACCTACATCCGCGCCATCGCCCGCGACCTCGGCGCCACCCTGGGTGTCGGCGGCCACCTGACGGCACTGCGACGCACCGCCGTCGGGTCGATGACCCTGGCCGAGGCGTCCACCCTGGACACCCTGGAGACCCGCGCCCCCGACGTGATCACCCTACCGATGGCCGACGCCGCCCGCCGCGCCTTCCCCGAGCGGATCGCCACCGAGGACGAAACCCGGATCATGCGCCACGGCGGCCGCCTCACGGCCGTGGGCATCACCGGCCCGTACGCGGTGTTCTCCCCCGACGGCCTGCTGCTGGCCATCGTCAGCGAGAAGTCCGGCCAGGCTCGAGCCGAAATCGTCCTGGCGCCGGCCTAGCCTCTCTCGCCGGCCCAGACTCTCTCTCCGGCCTAGACTCTCTCGCTCATCAGCGCCAGCGACCGGTCCATGACCCGCATGGCCGCCTTGCCACCGACCATCATCATGAACCTCAGGGGCTCCTCGGAGAGATCCCAGCTCTCCCGGACCAGGGTGCTCCCGTCCCCCAGATCTTCGAACTCGTACCGCCAGATCCGGCCGCCGAACATCCGCCGCCACCCGCGGACGTCGCGGTGCGGACGGGCCTGCCAGGCGAACCGCTGGAACGGCTCGGCCTCGATGACGGTGCTGGTCATCGCGTACCGCCCGCGCAAATTCATGTCGAAGCTGAACCAGTCGCCCTCATGCAGCGGTCGCTCGCTGGTGCTGGCCTCGGTCCTGGTCACGAGCCCGCCGGAACCGTCGAACTCCCGATGCCGGTCCGGGTCGGACACCAGCGCGTACAGCACCTCCGCGGATGCCCCGATATGCCGCTCCACCGACCGAACCCACCGCGTCATGGCCGAAACGGTAGCGGTCGTCGCAAATCGTCAGGCCAGCAGAGCCGGAATCCTCTCGAACAGCTGCTGCGTGTACGAAATCATCTCGTGCAGCATCCAGTTGCCGGAGAACAGAATCGCCACACCCACACCGATAGCCTTGGGTACGAACGACAGCGTCGCCTCCTGAATCTGCGTCACCGACTGGAACAGCGAGATCGCGAACCCGATGAGCAGCGCGGTCAACAGAATCGGCGCACACATCTTCGCCGCGATGGTCATGGCCTGAAGCCCCAACTCAACGATCTGCGTGTCGGTCATGCCCTTCACTTCGCCAAACTTGAGTTTTCCCGGAGTGCGAACCGGGCTCAACCCGGTTGCCACTCGGTTGCCGCCCGCTTCCCCCGTTACCGGCACACCCACCAGCAATCTCCCCCACCCCGCCCCACCGCCTGCTCCTCACCCACCGCCTGCTCCCCCGCCCACCGCCTGCTCCCCGCCCAACCGCCTCCTTCCCGCCCAACCGCCTCCTTCCCGCCCAACCGCCTGCTCCCCGCCCACCGCCTCCTTCCCGCCCAACCGCCTGCTCCCCGCCCACCGCCTCCTTCCCGCCCAACCGCGCTTCCTTCCCGCCCACCGCTTTCTCCCCGCCCACCGTGCCGAACCCTCTCCCCGCCTCGCGCATCCCCATCGCTTCGCGATCTTCCCGCCGCACCGCCACCTCCCCCACCCCGGCACTGGGTGGGCGTCACCGTAGCCCGCGAATTCGACATTCCAGCGAACTGTCCACAGCGGCCATTCCATCACCCACGGCGTCCACAGGCCTGTGCAAAGTGGCAGGCCGAACAGCGGTACAGGCCGGTTCGCCAGGCGGCCGGGCTGCCCACGAACTCCCCCCGCCGCCACCCACGCGCCATCGTGGCCCGCAGCGGTAGCCCAAGGCGGCATCCCAACCGCCCACACCGCCCAGCCCTCCACCACCCGTCACAGTGCGAGCCCACGCCGCCGCCCAACCCCCGACCACGGCCCAGCCCCACCACCACCCCGCCACAGTGGCCGCCCACACCGCCACGCAACCCCCGACCACCACCCAGCCCCACCACCACCCCGCCACAGTGGTAGTCCAGAGCGCCACCCCAGCCACGGAAACCGCCCGGACCTACCACCGGCAACGCCACGCCCGCCGCGAGCCGGCGTCACCTACAGGGCGCACCCATTCCGGCCGCCGGCAAACTCCACCAACCCGCACAAAGCACACGCCGACCACCGACCCAAGGCCGCACAAAACACCCCGAACGCCAACCCAAAGCCGCAGCGAGTCGCCCGCCAGACCCGAAGCCTCAGCGAGTCGCACCGAGCACGGCCCACCGAGCCGACCGCCACCGATACAACATCCCGCCGAACCGCACCAACGTGAACAACCCCAGCCCGGCCCAGACTCCTCCGAGCCCCCACGACCACGCGTACGCCAGCCACACCACCGGCAAGAACCCGAGCAACGCCGCCGCGACAGTCACGTTGCGCAGGAACCCCACGTCCCCCGCGCCGATCAGCACACCGTCCAATGCGTAGACCACCCCGGCGAAGGGCAGCAGCCCCACGAACCACGGCCACACCACCGCGGCCTGGTCGCGTACGGCCGCGTCGCCGGTGAACAGGGACGGGATCACTCCGGCGCCGGCGCCGGCCAGCACGGCGAACCCGATTCCGGCCACCCCGCCGGCGACGGTCACCCGCCGGGCGACGTCGCGTGCGCTCACCGGGTCGGAGGCGCCCAGTGCCGCGCCGACCAGGGATTGGGCGGCGATCGCGACCGCGTCCAGGGCCAGCGCCGCGAAGAACCACAGCTGCAGCGCGATCTGGTGGGCGCCGACCGATGCCACGCCGAAGCGGGCCGCCACAGCGGTGGCGGACAGCCAGCAGACCTGGAAGGCGCCGCCGCGGATGAGCAGGTCGCGGCCGAGTACGAGCTGGTTGACGATCACCGCGGGCAGCGGCCGCAGCGGCGCGTGTTCGCGGATGATCGCCAGCAGGAAGAGGGCGCCGGCGACGGTCTGGGCGGTGACGTTGGCGATGGCCGAGCCGGTCAGGCCGAGTCCGCCGGGGTAGACGAGCAGGGGGCAGAGGATGGCGCTGAGCACGTTGGCGCCGAGGATGAACCAGAGCGGCCGGTGGGTGTCCTGCACGCCGCGCATCCAGCCGTTGCCGGCCGCGGCGAGCAGCAGGCCGGGCGCGCCGAGGACGGCGATGCGGAGCCAGCCGGCGGCGGCCTCGGCGGCGGACGGGTCGCTGGCCAGGGCTCGGGCGAGCGGGCCGGCGACGACTTCGGCGATCAGGACGAGGAGCAGGCCGGTGGCGAGCGCGAGCCACGAGGCCTGTACGCCTTCGGCGACGGCGGCGCCGCGGTCGCCGGCACCGAACCGGCGGGCGGCGCGGCCGGTGGTTCCGTACGCCATCAGCGTGCCGAACCAGACGGCGAGCGACATCACCGTGCCGCCGACCGCGACGGCGGCGAGCGGGACGGCGCCGAGGTGCCCGACGACGGCCGTGTCGACCAGGACGTAGAGCGGCTCAGCGGCGAGGACGACGAGGGCCGGCAGGGCCAGCTGGGCGATCCGCCGCGCCGACGCGGAGGCGGGGGCGGGCGTCTGCTCGGCAGGCGGGCTCATGAGTTCTCATGATGCCCGCCGAGCAGTAAGGAGGCAAACCGGCTAATGGTGCTTACTGGCGGGTGTCCATCGACGTCTGGAGGGCGCGGCGCAGGGCCTCGCGGGCCTCGTCGGGGGACGGCTGGGGCTTCGGCTTGGCGGCCATGATCGTGGGTCCTTCCACGGGCAGAGCAGGCACATCGCATCGGATGCACCCTGAACAAACAGGACCAGTCCGGGATCGCCGGACGCCGGTGGCTGATGGTTCCGGCAACGGGCGGTGGTCACGACCGCGACGGAACCAAATGACCGTTAACCCAAACTAGCGTTCAGTCAGGTCGGCCGCTGGGTGGTTCCCGTTCTGCGGGACGGAGAGTCACTCAGCCGACAGCAGGTGCCCCTCGACCAGGGACCGGACCTCGGCCACGATCTCGGCCGGCGTGCCGTGCCCGGTGTAGCCCGCGGCCAGCCGGTGCCCGCCGCCGCCCAGGGCGACCGCCACCGCGCTCACGTCGACCGCGCCCTTGCTGCGCAGGGAAACCGCCCAGGTCTGCTCGCCGGTCTGCTTGACCAGCACGGCGACATCGGCCTCGGCCACCGTGCGGACCGGGTCGATCAGGGCATCCATCACGTACGCTCGCTGCCCGTGCCGCGCCAGATCGTCCCGCGTCACGTAGGTCGACACCAGCCCGTGCCCGGCCGCCGCGGCCGGGTCGAGCTCGGCCCGGGCCAGCACCTCGGCGAACAGCTTGACCGCCTCGAACGGGCGGGTGTCGAAGGTGCGGCGGGAGATCTCCCCCGGCCGCAGCCCGGTCGCGATCAGCCGGGCGGCCAGCTCGTGCACGGCCGGCGTGGTCATGTCGAACTTGAACGACCCGGTGTCGGTAGCCAGGGCGACGTAGAGGCACTCGGCGATCTCGGCGTCGAGCGGCACGTCGAGCCGGTCGAGCAGGGCCACGGCCACCACCGAGGTGGCCGCCGCATGCGGGTCGACCAGGTTGACCTGACCGAACCCGGCGTTGGACGCGTGGTGGTCGAGCACCACCGTGGCCCGCGCCGCCGGCAGCCGGTCGGCCAGCGCGCCGAGCCGCGACGACGCCGCCGCGTCGAAGGTGATGACCAGGTCGGGATCGGTCCAGACCTCTGCCTCGGGCACGAGCAGGTCGACACCGGGCAGCTCGGCGAACGGCTCGGGCACCTCGAAGACGCCGGGGAACGTCGCCTGCAACCGGGTCACGCCGAGCCGGCGCAGCCCGAGCGCGAAGCCGAGCATGCTGCCCAGCGCGTCGCCGTCGGGGTTGACGTGACAGATGAGCAGCACCCGGCCGGCCGGCGACAGCTCGCGGATCACCGCGACCGCCGCCGACCAGTCGGACTCCGTCGTCGTGGCCGGCGCCGGGCGGGTGGCCAGCTCGGTCACCCCTGGTCCTCGCGGGCGCCCACCCGATCGGGTTCGCCCTCGTCGTCGTCCTCGGGCTCGGGTTTGTACGGGTCGGGCTCGCCCGCGTACTGCTTGCCGGCCGCCAGCCGCTGCACCTCGGCGTCGCGGTGCCGGGCCGCCGCCAGCAGATCGTCGATCTCGTTGACGTGGTCGAGAACGTTGTCCAGGGTGAAGCTGAGGCTGGGCGAGTGCCGCAGGCCCAGCGCGTGGCCGACCCGGCTGCGCAGCATGCCCTTGGCGCTCTCGAGCGCCGCGGCCGTGGCCGCCTGCTCGGTCGGGTCGCCGAGGACCGTGTAGTAGACGGTCGCGTCGCGCAGGTCACCCGTGAGCCGCGCGTCAGTGATCGTCACCATGCCGAGCCGGGGATCCTTGATCTCCCGCACCAGGGAAGCAACCAGCTCACGCACGCGCTCGGCGTGCCGACGGGTCTTGGCCGGATCCGACATCTCGCCCACCTCCGACAGAACGTAACCCCGTGAATCCCAACGGGTGGAGCCTACCCACGTGCCGTTACGACCGAACGTCCCGAGGGTCCGTCTGTGGATAACCCACCGCTTAGTCTTCATCGCCGTGTAGCCGGCGCTTCACCGACAGCAACTCGATCTCGGGCCGGCCGGCCACCTGGTTCTCGCAGGTGTCGATCACGGTCCGGGCGTGGGCCAGGTCAGCGGCCACCACGGCCACCCCGATCGCGGCCCGGCCGTGCAGGTCCAGATGACCGACCTCGGCCACGCTGACCTCGAACTTCCGCAGCATCGCGATGATCGGCCGGACGTACCCTCGCTTTTGCTTCAGCGACCGCGAGTCGCCGGGCAACAGGATGTCGAACAATGCGGTCTCCGTGAACACGGCCGCACCTTACGCGTACGGCCGGAAAACGGCATGCGATTCTTTCCCGATGCCCGATCCGTACGCCCTGCTCCTAGCCCCGTCCGCCAACCGCGTCTACGCCGATCAGGCCGCGAGGCTGGCCATGGCCGAGCTCAATGCCTTCGCCGGCGTCCTCGACACCCGCCCGGACGAGATCGCGACCACCGTGATCGGTGGCGTGCCGTACCTCACCTTCACCGGCGACCTGACCGCGCAAGATGTGGCGTACCTGTCGAATCTGTCCTCGGCCTTCGCTTTGTTCAAAAGCGAAGGCGAGCTGCTCCGGCCGGTCACGCTGAGCCCGCTCGCCCGCTACGACAGCGATCTGATCACGATTCCCAAGTACGCCGGGAAGACCAACGAGCAGTTCACCAAGCTCGTCCTCAACCTGACCGTGCTGGCCTCCGAGTCGGCCAAGCGGATGCTGACCGGCGGGCTGACCGTCCTCGACCCGGTGTGCGGCCGTGGCACCACCCTCAACCAGGCTCTGATGTACGGCTACGACGCGATCGGGGTCGAGCTCGACGGCAAGGACGTGGACGCCTACAAGTCGTTCCTGCAGACCTGGCTCAAGCGCAAGCGCCTGAAGCACACCGCCGACCTTCATCCGGTACGCCGCCAGGGCCGGAAGTCCGCCCGCCGCCTCGAGGTCACGCTGGCCGCGTCCAAGGACGACCACAAGGCCGGCGCCACCCAGCAGGTCACCGTGATCCACGCCGACACCACCCAGCTGGACGGCCTGCTCAAGCCCCGCTGCGCCGACGTGCTGGTGGCCGACCTGCCCTACGGCGTGGCGCACGGCAGCTACGACGACGAGGGTGGCCTCTCCCGCCGCCCACTGGACCTGCTGGAGCGGGCCGTGCCGCACTGGGCCACCCTGCTGCGCCCGGGCGGAGCGATCGGCCTCTCCTGGAATCTCAAGGTGGCCCGGCGCGAGCACGCCGAGGACATCCTGATCGCCAACGGCCTGACCCCGGTCGAGCACGACGACCTGGCCCACCGCGTAGACCAGTCGATCGAACGCGATGTGCTGATAGCCCGGAAATGACAGAACGGCCCCGCACCGAACCGGTGCGGGGCCGAACTGCACGAGCCGATCAGGCGCGCGGCTTCTCGCGCATCTCGAAGGTCTCGATCACGTCGCCGACCTGCGGCGAGCCGAACCCGGTGAGCGTCAGACCACACTCGAAGCCCTCGCGGACCTCGGTCGCGTCGTCCTTGAACCGCCGCAGCGAGCTGATCGTGACGTTGCCCTCGGACACGACGACCCCGTCCCGCAGGATGCGGGCCTTGCCGTTGCGCTTGATGAGGCCGGTACGGACCACACAACCCGCGATGAGTCCGATCTTGGACGAGCGGAAGACCTCGCGGATCTCCGCCGTGCCCAGCTCGACCTCTTCGTACTCGGGCTTGAGCATGCCCTTGAGGGCCGCCTCGATCTCCTCGATGGCCTGGTAGATGACGCTGTAGTAGCGGATCTCCACGCCGGCGCGGTCGGCCAGTTCCTTGACCTTGTTCGAGGCCCGGACGTTGAAGCCGATGATCGTGGCGGTTGCCTCGGAGGAGGCGCTGGCCAGGTTCACATCGCTCTCGGTGACCGCACCGACGCCGCGGTGGATGACCTTGAGCTGGACCTCGTCCGGAATATCGATCTTGAACAGTGCGTCTTCCAGGGCCTCGACCGAACCCGAGCTGTCGCCCTTGATGATCAGGGTGAGCGAGGTCTTCTCGCCCTCCTTCAGCTCGTTGACCAGGTCCTCGAGCGTCCGGCCCCGACGCGAGTTCGCCAGCGTGGCCGCGCGGCGGCGAGCCTGCCGCTGCTCGGCGATCTGCCGCACCGTCCGGTCGTCCTCGGCCGCCAGGAAGGTGTCACCCGCACCCGGCACCGAGGTCAGACCCAGGACCAGAACCGGACGCGCCGGCTCGGCCTCGGCCACCGTGTTGCCGTTCTCGTCGAGCATGGCGCGGACGCGGCCGTGCGCGCCGCCCGCCACGATCGAGTCGCCGGCCCGGAGCGTGCCCTTGTGCACCAGGACGGTGGCCACGGCACCGCGACCCTTGTCCAGGTGCGACTCGACCACGACACCCTGCGCCGGCCCGTCGATCGGAGCGGTCAGCTCCAGCGCCGCGTCGGCGGTCAGCAGGACGGCCTCGAGCAACTCGTCGATGCCGATGCCGGGCTTGGCCGCGACGTTGACGAACATCGTCTCGCCGCCGTACTCCTCGGCCAGCAGGCCGTAGTCGGCCAGCTGCTGCCGCACCTTTTCCGGGTTGGCGTCGGGCTTGTCGACCTTGTTGACCGCGACCACGATCGGCACCTCGGCCGCCTTGGCGTGGTTCAACGCCTCGACCGTCTGCGGCATCACGCCGTCGTCGGCCGCGACCACCAGGATCACGATGTCCGTCGCCTTGGCACCACGGGCACGCATGGCCGTGAACGCCTCGTGACCCGGGGTGTCCAGGAAGGTGATCGCCCGGTCCTCGCCCTGGTGCTCGACCACGACCTGGTAGGCGCCGATGTGCTGGGTGATGCCACCCGCCTCGCCGGCGACCACGTTGGTCTTGCGGACCGCGTCCAGCAGCTTGGTCTTACCGTGGTCGACGTGACCCATGACGGTCACCACCGGCGGCCGGGTGACCAGCCGGTCCTTGGCCACCTCGGCGTCGAGGTCGATGTTGAACTGCGCCAGCAGCGCGCGGTCCTCGTCCTCGGGGCTGACGATCACCACGTTGAAGCCCAGGTGCTCGCCCAGCAGCAGCAGGGTGTCGTCGGACACCGACTGCGTGGCGGTCACCATCTCGCCCAGGTTGAACATCTCCTGGACGAGCGAGCCCGGGTTCGCGTTGATCTTGTCGGCGAAGTCGGACAGCGACGCACCACGCGACAGCCGGATCTCCTGACCCTGGCCGCGCGGCGCGCCCGAGCTCATCGCCGGGGCGCTGAGGTTGTCGAACTCTTGACGCCGCTGCTTCTTGGACTTGCGGCCACGGGTCGGCCGGCCACCGGGACGCCCGAAGGCACCCGCGGCACCGCCGCCACGACCGCGACCGCCACCACCGGGACGCCCGGGAGCGCCACCCGCGGGAGCGCCGCCACCGCCGGGACCACCGCGGTAACCGCCACCACCAGCGCCACCACCGGGGCCGCCACGGTAGCCACCGCCACCGCCGCCACCACCGGGGCCGCCACGGTAACCGCCACCGCCGGCACCGCCGCCACCACCGGGACGGAAGCCACCGCCACCGCCACCACCGGGGCCACCACGACCGCCGCCGGGACCACCGGGGCGACCGGCACCGCCACCGCCGCCAGGACCGGGACGACCCGGACGCTGCGACGGCATGGACGCGGGGCTGGGCCGCGGCGGCATCGAGGCCGGGCTCGGCCGCGGCGGCATGCCGCTGCCGGACTGGCCGCCGGGCCGGGGCATGGCGTTCGGGGTCGGACGGCCGGAGCCGCCGGAGACACCGAACGGGTTGTTGCCGGGACTGCGCGACGGCGGACGCGGCGTGTTACCGCCGGGGCCGGGACGCGGACCGGGGCCGGGACGCGAGGCCGGTGAACCCGGACGCGGCGGCACCGAACCGGGGCCGGGACGCGGACCGGGACCCGGACGCGTGGCACCACCATCGGCCGGCGGCGTCTGCTGCCGGCGTTCGGCGTCCCTGGTCCGGGCGGCCTGTGCGGCCTTGACCGCGGCCTCCTGCTCGGCCTTGAGCGCGGAAGCCCGCGCCTCGGCCGCCGCCACCTCGATGTCGTGCGCGCTGGCCGGCTTGGCGACCGGACCGGGCGTGGGGCCGGGACGGGCCGGACCGGGCCGGGGCCCGGGACGGACCGACGGGCCGGGTGCGGGCGCCGGGGACGACGGGGCACTGGGCTTGGTCGCCTCTGCTCCCGGCGCGGGCGCGGAGGGACGACGCGGCGGCGCGGGTCGCGCGCTCGTGCTGGACTTGGGCGCGCTGGGAGCCGCCGCGGCGGGCGCCGGAGCGCTGCCGTTCGACGCCTCGAAGGCACCACGAAGTCGCCGGGCCACGGGGGCCTCGACGGTGCTGGAAGCTGATTTGACGAACTCGCCCATGTCCTTGAGCTTGGCGAGAACGGTCTTGCTGTCGACCCCGAGCTCCTTTGCGAGCTCGTGTACGCGGGCCTTGCCTGGCACTGCACTCCTCACTTCGAGGTCGTGCAGGCGCACCCGCAGCGACCTCACTCGTGCACTAGAAGCCTGTTCATTTCAGGGACTTCATCGTGTGCTCATGTCGGTCGTCCTACCTTGCTGGGTCGTGGCTGGGCTTCGACGCCCCGCCATCGGCGGCTCCGGAGGGTCGAGAGACCACCCGGATGTGCTCGGCCAGCGGACCGGTGTCAGCAACACCGATGAGTCGCAACGCGCGCCCGAAGGCACGACGCCGCTCCGCCAGCGCGAAGCAAGCCGGATCGGGATGCAGATGGGCTCCCCGCCCCGGCAGTCGGCGGTTCGGATCAGGCTGGAGCCGGAGATCATCCCCGGAACCGGCCGCGACGAACCGCAACAATGCGAAGGCCGGGGCGCGTGAGCGACAACCGACACAGGTGCGTGTCGGCCCGGCCGTGAGCAAGTCTACTCCTCCGCCTACGGCTGCGCGTATTCGGTCAGCTTCCGGCTTCGGCGGCATCGTGTTCCGTGACGCCGGCGGGCTCGTTGTCCGGCTTGATGTCGATGCGCCAGCCGGTGAGCCGGGCCGCCAGCCGGGCGTTCTGCCCCTCACGGCCGATGGCCAGGGACAGCTGGAAGTCGGGAACGGTCACCCGGGCGGTGCGGGACGCGGCGTCCACGACCTCGACCCGCAGGGCCTTGGCCGGGGAGAGCGCGTTGCCGACGAACTGTGCCGGGTCGTCCGACCAGTCGATGATGTCGATCTTCTCACCGTGCAGCTCGCTCATCACGGCCCGGACCCGCTGACCCATCGGGCCGATGCAGGCGCCCTTGGCATTCACCCCGGGCACGGTCGACCGGACCGCGATCTTCGTACGGTGACCTGACTCACGTGCGATGGCGGCAATCTCGACCGTGCCGTCGGCGATCTCCGGCACTTCGAGCGCGAACAGCTTCTTGACCAGCGCCGGATGCGACCGGGACAGGGTGATCTGCGGGCCGCGGAAGCCCTTCACCACGTGCACCACGATGCACCGGATCCGGGCGCCGTGCTCGTAGGTCTCGCCGGGAACCTGCTCGGACTGCGGCAACACCGCCTCGAGCTTGCCCAGGTCGACGATGATGATGCCCTTCTCGGCCCGCGCGGCGTCGGCCTGGACCACGCCGGTCACCAGGTCACCGTCGCGGCCGGCGTACTCGCCGAAGTGGGCCTCGTCGGTCGCCTCGCGCAACCGCTGCAGAATCACCTGTTTGGCGGTCATCGCCGCGATCCGGCCGAAGTCGTGCGGGGTGTCGTCCCACTCGCGGACGACAGTGCCCTCGTCGTCCAGTTCCTGGGCGAAGACCAGGGCCGCGCCGGTCTTGCGGTCGATCTCCACCCGGGAGTGCGTCTCCGCGCCGTCGGTGTGGCGGTACGCGGTGAGCAGCGCCGTCTCGATCGCCGCGAGGATCGTGTCGAACGGGATCTCCCGCTCGCGCTCCAGGGCGCGCAGCGCCGCGAGGTCGATGTTCATTCCTCGCCCTCCTCATCCTCGTCCTCGAACTCGGCTTCTTCCATGCGCTTGAACTCGATCTGGACGCGACCCGGACCGAGGTCCGCGTACGCCACCACAACCGAGTCCAGAGTTATGCCGGTCTCGTCGGCCGCGGTGACCCGGCCGGTCTGCCCGTTGACCGTGACCAGACGGCCCACGTTGCGGCGCCAGTGCCGGGGCAGGGTCAGCGGCCGGTCGACCCCGGGCGAGCCGACCTCGAGCTGGTATTCCCCGGCGATCACCTCATCGCCGGACTCCTCGGCCGCGTCCAGCGCGGTGGAAATCGCCCTGGAGACCAACGCCACGTCGTCCAGGCTGATTCCGCCGTCGGCGTCGACCAGGACGCGCAGCACGTGCCGCCGGCCGGCCCGGGACAGGCCGATGTCCTCCAGGTCGTACCCGGCCGCGGTGACCACCGGCTCGATCACGGCGAGCACCCGGGCCTTGGCCGCGGCCAGGTCGATCCGGGGTGCCGCGGGACGATCGGGAGCCGCGTCCCGGTCACGGCCGCCACCGGGGCGGCGATGACCCGGGCGAGAGCCCGCGCGACCACGCTGCGTCATCGATGAACACCCCTTTCTGGCCGCCGCCGGAAACACCGGCATGCCGCCGGGCCGAAAACCCCCGGCGGCTGCGCAGAGCGTAACGCTTCGCTCGGAAAGCCCGGCCGCCGCCGCTCCGAATCCCCACGAGCCGCTGGTCAGCGACCGGTTAACTACCGATGGTGTGAATGGTGTTGACTATCCGCCGTGGGGATGTGGAACCGGCGGCGCGTGCTCGGCGCGACCGTGATCGGGGCGGTGGCCATGACCGCGCCGAGCGGCTGCGGACTCTTCGACAGCGACCCCGAACCGATCCCCGAACCGGACCCGCTGCAGCCGATCCTGGACGACGCGCTGGCGCTGGCCGAGGCCTACGACCGGCTGGCCGCGGCCCAGCCCGAGCTGGCCGCCCGGATCACCCCGCTGGCCGCCGACCACCGGGCCCACGCCGCCGAGCTGTCCCGGGTCATCGGTGCACCCGCGCCGTCCAGCCCGTCGAGCGCTCCCACGCGGGAAGAGGACTTGCCGGGAATGCGTACGGCGGAATCGAGGGCGATGAAGACCGCCGACGCGTCCGCCCGCACCGCCCCGGCCGCCCGGGCCGTCCTGGTCGGGTCGATCGCCGCCTGCCGGGCCGCCCATGTCGAGGCGCTGAGGTGAACGAGGACCTGGCCCGGGCGCTGGCCGCCGAAGAAGCGGCGATCTACGCGTACGGAATCATCGGGGTGCACCTCAGCGGCACCGCCCAGACGCTGGCCCGATCGGCCGAGGCCGACCACCGCGCCCGCCGCGACCAGTTGGTCAGCCGCCTCGACGAGCTCAAGGCCAGCCCGGCCCCGGCACCGGCCGGCTACGACCTGCCGTTCCCGGTGACCGACAAGGAGACCGCCCTCAAGCTGGCCATCCAGGTCGAGGACGGGGTGGCCCAGGCCTGGCGGGCGACGCTGGCGGCGACCAGCGGCACCGACCGGGCGGTCTCGCTGGCCGCGCTCAGCGGAGCCGCGATCCAGGCCGTCCGCTGGCGCAGGGCCGCCGGCGTCGCCCCGCTGACCATGGCCTTTCCCGGCCGCCCGGCGTAGAAGCTGACCATGGCTTTTCCGGCCCGCCCGGCATAGAACGGGTCCCATGGACATCGATGTCGCCGGGCCGCGGGGTCACCTCGCCGCCCGGCTGCGTGACCTGATCGAGAACCGCTGGCCGGCCGACGTCCGCGCGATCGGCGTGCACGGCTCGGTGGCGCACGGCGACGACACCGACGGCAGCGACGTCAACCTGCTCGTGGTGACCTACCGGAACGCGGGACCACGGCCGACCCTGCGCCGGGTGGACGGCATCCTGGTCGACCTGACCGTGGTGAACGCCGAGGAGGGCCTGCGCCGGGCCCGCGAACTGACCCCGCGCTGGCCACTGATCGCCGACCGCTACCTGTCGGCGAAATCGCTCTACGACCCGCACGGCTGGTTCGCCGAGCAGCGCGACGCCCACCTGGCCAAGCTGGCCGAGACCCGGCCGGGCGAGTTCACCGCGCTGGCCCGGCGCAACTGGGGTGTGGCGTCGGCGGCGCACGCCCGGGCGGTACGGCTGGCCGAGTGGTACGAGACCGACACCGCCCTGGTGCTGATGGCCGAGGCCCGCCTGCACGCCGCGATGGTGACCGGGCTGCTCAGCCGCACCTACTTCCGCAGCCGGGCCGACGCGGTCAAGCGCACCGGCCTGGCCTCGGCCGACATGCGCGAGCTCGGTGCGCTGCTGAAGGCGCAGGCCGAGGATCTGACCGCGCGGGGCCGCCCGGTCGACGGGACGATCGACGACTTTCTCAGGGCAGAGTGAGAATCTCGTAGCCGTCCTCGGTGACGACCAGGGTGTGCTCGAACTGGGCCGTCCACGAGCCGTCCTTGGTCACCACGGTCCAGCCGTCGGCCCACATCGAGTACTGGTACGTCCCCAGCGTGATCATCGGCTCGATGGTGAAGGTCATGCCCGGTTCCATCACCGTGTCCAGCTTCGGGTTGTCGTAGTGCGGCACGTAGAGGCCGCTGTGGAAGGTCCCGTGGATGCCGTGCCCGGTGAAGTCGCGGACCACGCCGTACCCGAACCGGCGCGCGTACGCCTCGATGACCCGGCCGATCGCGTTGATCGGGCGGCCCGGCGCCACCGCCCGGATGCCCCGCATCATCGCCTCGTGGGTGCGCTCGACCAGCAGCCGCACCTCCTCGCGGACGTCGCCGACCAGGAACGTCGCGTCGGTGTCGCCGTGCACGCCGCCGATGTAGGCCGTCACGTCCACGTTGACGATGTCGCCGTCCTCGATCACCGTGCTGTCCGGGATGCCGTGACAGATGACCTCGTTGAGCGAGGTGCAGCAGGATTTCGGATAGCCCTTGTAACCCAGCGTCGACGGGTAGGCGCCGTGGTCGCAGAGGAACTCGTGCACCACCGCGTCGATCTCGTCGGTGGTCACGCCGGGCTTGCAGTGCTCGCCGGCGAGCTGGGTGGCCTGGGCCGCGAGCCGACCGGCCAGGCGCATCCGCTCGATGGTCTCGGCCGACTGGACGTGCGAGCCGTGGTACTCCTTCGGGCGGGGCTTCCCGACGTACTCCGGGCGGGTGATGTCAGCGGGCACCTGCCGCCGCGGGGACTGCTCACCCGGGGTGAGCGGGGCTCGTTCGGTCATGCGTACCAGCCTATCGCTGAGCCCTCGTTCACCCACCTGGCACAACCCCTTGTTGCCTGCCCTCGGAGCGCTGTGCCATCGTGCAGCCGTGGATCAAGACGGGCTCGGCTCCTTCTCCGCCGTCGGTGAGGTACACGACGACCGGGTCACCGTGACGGTGACCGGCGAGGTGGACATGTCGACCGCGGAGGCCATGTTCCGGGCGGCGACCCCGCAGGGCGTACGCGGAGCGACCCTCGACCTGACCGCGGTGACCTTCTTCGACTCGGCCGCCCTGCACGCCCTGATCCGGCTGAACGAGCGCTACCCCGGCTCCCTCCACGTGATCCCGTCCACCCAGGTCCACCGGGTCCTCGACATCAGTGGTCTGGCGACTCAGCCGTGGGTGGTACATCCCGGGTGAGCGGCCGGCGCAACGTCACCGAGGTGCCGAACTCGGACCGGACCAGCGACATCTCCGACAGCGCCCCGATCAGCGCCAGCCCCCGCCCGCGGAAGCCCGGCCCGCTCGACGGCCGCCAGGTGCCGGTGTCCCGGATGGTCACGGTCACCGCCTCCCGATCCAGTGACGCCTCGATGGTGATGAACGGCTCGGCCGGGTCGATCGGGTGCTCGATCGCGTTGGCCGCCGCCTCCGACACCGCCACCGTGAGATCGAACACGTCGGCCTCGGGGACCTCGTGCGCGGTGAGGAAGTCCTCCAGCCGCCGGCGCAGCACGCTCAGCCGGGTCGGGTCGGACGGCAGCCGCAGCACGAACTCGCGGGGCTCGGTGACCTGCAGCGCCAGCAGCGCGATGTCGTCCCGGCGGGACTGCTGGGACGCCTTGGCCAGCAGCATGTCGAGCAGGTCCTCGATGTGCTCGGCCGGCTTGGCGACGTCGCTGGTCAGCTCGGCCAGCCCGGTGTCGATGCCCCGGCGCCGGTCCTCGACCAGCCCGTCGGTGTAGAGCAGCAGCCGGGTACCGGCGTCCAGCTCGACCTCCCGGGTCGGGTAGTCGATGTCGCTGAGGGCGCCGATCGGCGGTCCCATGGCCGCGTCGTAGAGGAACGTGCCGTCCGTGCCGGCGGCGGTCAGCACCGGCGGCGGATGACCGGCCGACGCGTAATGCAAGATCCGGGTTCGCGGGTCGAAGCACACGCACACCACGGTCGCGAACTGCCGCCGGCCCAGGTTGTCGACCAGCCGGTTGAGGCGGCTCAGGCTCTCCCCGCAGCCGAAACCCTCGAGGATGTACGCGCGGAGAGCGTTGCGCAGCTGCCCCATCCCGGCGGCGGCCTGCACACCCTTACCGACCACGTCCCCGATGACCAGGAACAGCTTCTCGCCCGGGGCGCTGATCACGTCGTACCAGTCGCCGCCGACCTCGGCCTCGGTGCTGCCGGGCAGATAGCGGGCGGCGACGATGGCCCCCGGCATCCGCGGCAGGTAGGCCGGCAGCAGGCTGTGCTGCAACGTGGTGGCGATCCGGTGCTCGGCCTCGTAGATCCGGGCGTTCTCCAGCCGCAGGCCGATCAGCCGGGCCAACTGGGTCAGCAGGGCCGGTTCGAGTACGCCGCCGGTGCCCTCCCACACGCTCAGCTCGCCGCGCTCGACCCCGGCCGTGTCCAGCAGTGGCAGCACCGACACCGGGGTCGCGCCCGGGGCGGCGCCGCCGTCCACCTCGGCCCGTACGCCCGGGGCGGTCACCACGACCCGGCCGGCCGCGGTCATCGCCCGCACGTGCCGCGCCGCGACGTCGAGGACCTCGGCGGTGGTGCGTACCGTGTTGACCGCCGCCGCCGCGTCGACCAGCCCGCGCAATCGGCTGATGATCTGCCGGCGTACCTTGCCGAGCTCGAGGTTGGCCCGCACCCGGGCCACCAGGTCCCGCGCCGAGAACGGCTTGACCAGGTAGTCGTCGGCGCCGACGGCGAGCCCCTCGCCCGACGCCTCCTCGCCCGCGCGGGCCGAGAGCACCACGATCGGCACGTCCCGGGTCCGTTCGTCGGCCCGCAGCGCCCGGATCAGCCCGAAGCCGTCCAGGCGGGGCATCATCACGTCGGTCAGGACCAGGTCGACCGGCTCCTTCAGGGCCGTCTCCAGGGCGGCCTGCCCGTCGGCCACCGCTGTCACCTCGAAGTGCGGCCGCAGCAGCCGGGACACGTGTTCGCGCAGGTCGGCGTTGTCGTCGGCGAGCAGGATGCGGCCGCCCGGCCCGGCACCGCCGGTCGCCGGGCGGGCCGGCTCGGCCGACCAGCTCTGTGTCTCGTCCAGGTAGAGCCGCGGGTCGAGCTCGTCGCCGAGCTGCCGCGGGTCGGCGATCAGCCGCTCGGCCGGGAGGTGGGCGGTGCCGAACGGGATCCGTACGGTGAACCGGCTGCCCAGCCCGGCCTCGCTGGCCGCGGCCACCCCGCCGCCGTGCAGCTCGGCCAGCTCACGGACCAGGGCCAAACCGATGCCGGTGCCCTCGTGGCTGCGCGACCAGCTGCTGGAGACCCGGTGGAAACGGTCGAAGAGCAGCGCCTGCTCCTCGGCCGGGATGCCGACCCCGGTGTCCTCGACGGTCAGCACCGCAACCGCGTCGGCCGAATCCCCCTCCGCCTCCAGCCGGACCGTGATGCCGCCCTCACGGGTGAACTTGACCGCGTTGGCGAGCAGGTTGAAGACGATCTTCTCCCACATCTCACGGTCGACGTGCACCGGCGCGGCCAGCGGCGGCGTCTCCACGGTCAGCCACAGCCCGGCGCGTTCGGTGGCCGAGCGGAACGTGCCGGCCAGCCGGGCGGTGTAGGTGGCCAGGTCGGTCGGGCGGTAGGCGGCGCGAATCCGGCCCGACTCCAGCCGGGAGAAGTCCAGCACGGTGTTGACCAGGCGGAGCAGGCGCAGCCCGTTGCGGTGCATGAGCCACAGCCGGTCGGAGACGTCGGCGTCGAGACGTGCGGCGAGCAGATCCTCGAGCGGGCCCAGGATCAGGGTCAGCGGGGTACGGAACTCGTGGCTGACGTTGGAGAAGAAGTTGGTCTTGGCGGTGTCCAGCGCGGTCAGCTCGGTGGCCCGGCGGCGTTGCAGTTCGTACGCCCGGTGCGCGGCGACGGCCTGGGAGATCTGGCCGCCGGCCAGGTCGAGGAAGTCGCTGTAGTCGCGGTCCATGGCCAGGTGCCGGCTCAACCCGACGACCAGCACGCCGGCCTGATCGGTGCCGGAGCCGACCGGCAGCACCAGGGCGGTGTCGGCGGCCGCGTGCGGCGGCGGGTCGCACACCGCCCGGGTCGGCACCCGGTCGGGCCGGCCGTTGCGCAGCACGCCGGCGATGATCCCGCGTTCGGCCGGCGTCATCCGGGTCAGCGGGGACGGCGCCGCGCCGCTGGACCCGGCCAGGCTCAGCTCGCCGCCGGTCTCCGGATCGTCCAGCCACAGCGCAGCGAACGGCACGTCACCCCGGTTCTCACCGAGCACTTCGGCCACCCGGGCACCCAGGCCGGCCTGGTCGACCTGATCGGCCAGGCGGCGGCCGAGAGCGCTCAGGGTGCGTACGCGCCGCTCGTTGAGCACCCGCGACGTGGTGTCGCTGACGATGCAGTTGACGCCGGTCACGGTGCCGTCGCCGGCCCGGATCGGGTCGTACGAGATGTCGAAGTACGTTTCCTCCAGGAACCCGTACCGGTCGAGCATGAACGGGTGGTCGCCGGCCCAGAACGACTCGTCCGAGCCGACCACCCCGTCGAAGAGGGCCTGCAGCACGCCCCACGCCTCGGCCCACATCTCGCGCCCGGGCCGCCCCAGGTAGCCGGGATGCTTGGTGCCCATCGTCTCGATGTACGCGTCGTTGTAGAGCGCGCAGTACTCCGGCCCGTGGAAGATGACGATCTGCGCCCGCGAGGCGAGCATGGCCGCCACCGCGTACTGCAACTCCTCGGGCCAGTCCCGGGGCGGGCCGAGGGGTGTCGTGGCCCAGTCGAGCTCGCGCATCCGGCGGCCCATCTCGCCGCCGCGCTCGAACGCCGTCCGCAGCCGCTGCGGCAGGGGGTCGTCCGAGCCCACGCCCACCTCCCCAGTACACGTCCGGCCAGGCCTAGCACGGTAACACCGCGAGGCGCCGGGTCAGGCCGCCAGCGCCTGTCGTGCGGCCTCGGACCGGCGGGACGCGGCCTCGGCCAGCGCCGCGAAGACCCGGAGATCACCGGTACGTTCCGGATGCCACTGGACGCCCAGCGCGAACGTCCGGTCCGGGTCCTCCAGGATCTCGATCACCCGGTCGTCCGGGCACCAGCCGCTCGCGGTGAACGTACCGGGGTCGTTGACGCCCTGGTGGTGGAACGAGTTCACGGTCAGGCGCTCGCCGAGCAGGGCGGCCGCCCGCGAACCGGGCCGGACCTCGACGTCGTGCCGGCCGAACGCGGACGAGTCCGCGGCCAGCGGATCGGTGCCCGGTGCGGCCCGATGCCGGTCGTGGCCGATCACGTCGGGCAGGTGCTGGTGCAGCGAACCACCGGCGGCCACGGCCATCACCTGCATCCCCCGGCACACGCCGAGCAGCGGCAGGTCACGTTCCAGGGCGGCCTTCATGAGCATCAGCTCGGCGGTGTCCCGAGGCTCGTCGACGTCGGCCGCCGGGTGCAGTTCCTCGCCCCAGTACCTCGGGTCGATGTCGCCGCCACCGGAGAAGACGATGCCGTCCAGCGTGTCCAGCACATCGACGTCCGGCTCGTCCGGGGTGATCAGGACGGCGCGCCCGCCGGTGGCGTGCACCGCCTTGACGTACGACATCGGGAGCATCCCGGCCAGGACCTCGTTGCTGTTGTACCGCACGTTCGTCGCGTAGGCGGTCATTCCGATCAGGGGCCTGCGCATGATCCTCCTTCGCTATCGGGCGGCGTCGACCAGAGCGCCGAACAGCCGCTTGTCCCGGTGCAACTCGGGATGCCACTGCACACCGAGCACGAACCGGCGGGCCGGGTCCTCGACCGCCTCGGGCAGTCCGTCCTCGGTCCGCGCGGTCACCAGCAACGATCCCGGATCGGCCACGCCCTGATGGTGGTAGCAGTGGATCTCCAGGTCGTCACCCAGCAGTCCGGCGATGCGGCTGCCCGCGACCGGCGTCACGGCGTGCGTGCCGTAGACGGCCGGCGCCGGGCGGTGCTTCTCGTGGCCGAGCACGTCCGGTAGGTGCTGATGCAGCGTCCCGCCGGCGGCCACCACGAGCACCTGCATGCCCCGGCAGACACCGAGGATCGGCCGGTCGGCGTCGAGGGCGGCGCGGGTGAGCGGCAACTCTGCCGCGTCCCGGTCGGTGCGGGCCACGGTGAGCGGCTCCGGTTCGGCGCCGTAGAGCGCCGGGCCGAGGTCGGCTCCGCCGGAGAGCACCAACCCGTCCAGGGTACGCAGAACATCGGTGTCCGTGTCATCCGGCGGCAGCAGCACGGCCCGCCCACCGGCACCGGTGATCGCCTCCACGTAGGCGTGCGGCACCAGCGTCGTGGGCAGATCCTGCCAAACCCCCCAGGTGGCGGGCTCGACGTAGGTCGTGATGCCGATGATGGGACGGCGCATGATCCCCACGTTATAGAACGCGGCGCCTTCCCAGAACGGGAGGCGCCGCGCACCTGGGTCCTTCCGACCCACCCACGCGGCGCCCATACGCACGCCCGGGCGGGGACTCGACCCCTGCGATGTATTACATCGGTCGTGCACAAACCCTGCCCAGCAGACCCGCGAGTTAAACCCGAACTGCTACAAAGGTGTTACATAGGCGCCCGTGATACCGCCGTCGACGACGAACTGGTTGGCGGTCATGAATGAGGCGTCGTCGCTGGCCAGGAAGGCCACCGCGGCGGCGATCTCGGTGGGCTCGGCGAACCGGCCCATCGGCACGTGCACGAGGCGGCGGGCGGCCCGCTCCGGGTCCTTGGCGAACAGATCCATCAGCAGCGGCGTGGCCACCGGCCCGGGGCACAGCGCGTTGACCCGGATGCCCTCGCGGGCGAACTGCACGCCGAGCTCGCGGGTCATCGCCAGCACGCCGCCCTTGCTCGCGGTGTACGCGATCTGCGACGTCGCCGCGCCCAGCAGCGCCACGAACGAGGCGGTGTTGATGATCGAGCCTTTGCCCTGCGTACGCATGTGCGGGATGGCGTATTTGCAGCCGAAGAAGACCGACGTGGTGTTGACCTTGAGCACCCGTTCCCAGGCGTCCAGGCCGGTGTCCAGGATCGAGTCGTCGTCGGGCGGCGAGATGCCGGCGTTGTTGAAGACGATGTCGAGGCGCCCGTGCCGTTCGGCCGTGCCGTCCATCAGCGCCCGCACCGACTCCTCGTCGGCCACGTCGACCTGGACGAACTCCCCGCCAACCTCCCCGGCGGCCTTTTCTCCAGCGGAGACCGAGATGTCCGCGCAGACAACGCGTGCCCCCTCGGCGGCGAACCGTCGCGCGGTGGCCAGCCCGATGCCGCTGCCGGCGCCGGTGATGACGGCGACCCGGTCCTGAAGTCGTTCCAAATCAGTCCTCCGTAGCGATGAACACGTTCTTGACGTCGGTGAAGGAGTGCAGCGCGTCGGGGCCGAGCTCGCGGCCGAGGCCGGACTGTTTCATGCCGCCGAACGGCGTCCAGTAGCGCACCGAGGAGTGCGAGTTGACGCTGAGCGCGCCGGTCTCGACCGCCCGGGACACCCGCAGCGCCCGGCCGAGGTCGCGGGTCCAGAGACTGCCGGACAGGCCGTACTCGGTGTCGTTGGCCAGCCGGACCGCTTCCTCCTCGTCGCGGAACGGCAGCACCGACAGCACCGGGCCGAAGACCTCCTCGCGCCAGTGCCGGTCGCCGGTCGAGTGGGCCAGCAGCACGGTCGGCGGGAACCACCAGCCGTCGCCGTCGGGTGCGGTGCCACGGAACGCCACGTCGGCGTCCTCGACGTACGACGCGACCGATTCGCGTTGGCCGGAGGAGATGAGCGGGCCCATGTCGGCGCTGGGCGACGCCGGGTCCTCGACCCGGAAGGCGCGGACCGCCGGTTCCAGGAGGGCGAGAAACTCGTCGTACACGGAATCCTGGACGAGCAGCCGCGAGCGGGCGCAGCAGTCCTGGCCGGCGTTGTCGAAGACCGAGGCCGGCGCCGACGCGGCCGCCTTGGCCAGGTCGGCGTCGGCGAAGACGATGTTGGCGCTCTTGCCACCGAGTTCCAGCGTCACGCGTTTCACCTGGTCGGCGCAACCCGCCATGATCGCCTTGCCGACGTCGGTGGAGCCGGTGAAGCACACCTTGCGGACCGCCGGATGGGTGACGAACCGCTGGCCGACCACGCTGCCCCGGCCCGGCAGCACGGTGAACACGTGCGGTGGCAGGCCCGCCTCGAGCGCGAGTTCGCCGAGCCGGATCGCGGTCAGCGGGGTCAGCTCGGCCGGCTTGAGCACCACCGTGTTGCCGGCCGCCAGCGCGGGCCCGAAGCCCCAGCCGGCGATCGGCATCGGGAAGTTCCACGGCACGATCACGCCGACCACGCCGAGCGGCTCGTGGAAGGTCACGTCGAGGCCGCCGGCGACCGGGATCTGCCGGCCGGTGAGCCGCTCGGGCGCGCCCGCGTAGTAGTCGAGCACGTCCCGGACGTTGCCCGCCTCCCACCGGGCGTTGCCGATGGTGTGCCCGGAGTTGCGTACCTCCAGGTCGGCGAGCTCGTCGATGTGCTGGTCGACCACCGCCGCGAAGCGGCGCAGGAGCCGGGCGCGGTCGCCGGGGGCGACCTTGCGCCAGCTCTCGAAGGCCTTCCGCGCACGCTCGATCGCCGCGTCGGTCTCGTGCGGACCCATTCCCGGCACGGAGGTGAGCACCGCACCCGTGGAAGGGTTGATCACCTGAGTCACGAGTTGATCCTGACACGAGACGAGCCGATCGCAGTGCGCCCGTCGATGACTCGGGCGCCGAAAATGCCGCGGAAACCCCGCCGCGGCATTTTCGGTGACTGAGTCATCGGCATTGGGGGCGCACCGCCCGCCGGAGCGGAGCGGAGGCCATGTCACAGCCTCTCGAAGCCGCGCCGCAGCTCCCAATCCGTTACCGCCGCATCGAACGCGGCCAGCTCGACCGCCGCCATGTTGGCATAGTGATCCCGCACGTCAGCACCGAATGCGGCCTCCGCCACACCACTGCCCGACCACAGCTCGGCCGCCTCCCGCAGGGTCGTCGGCACCCGCCCGGCCGTGGCGTCGTCGTAGGCGTTCCCGACGAACTCGTCCTCCAGGCTCAGCTCGTTCTCGATGCCGTGCAACGCCCCCGCGACCAGCGCGGCGATGGCCAGGTAGGGGTTGACGTCCCCGCCCGGCACCCGGTTCTCCACCCGCATCCCCTGACCGTGCCCGGCGATCCTCAGCGCACAGGTGCGGTTGTCCACCCCCCAGCGCAGCGCGGTCGGCGCGAACGACCCGGCCGCGTACCGCTTGTACGAGTTGATGTTCGGCGCCCAGAAGATGCTGAACTCACGCATCGTGGCCAGCAGCCCGGCCAGCACCCGCTGCCCGATCTCGGAGAGGTGCGCCGGGCCGTCGCCGAGCATCGCGCTCTTTCCATCCTGGCCGCGCAGCGAGAAGTGGATGTGGCAGGAGTTGCCCTCGCGCTCGTTGGGCTTGGCCATGAAGGTCAGCGCCATGCCCTCCTGCGCGGCGATCTCCTTGGCCCCGTTCTTGTAGATCACGTGGTTGTCGGCCGCCTTGAGCGCCTCGTCGTAGCGGAACGCGATCTCGTGCTGCCCGAAGTTGCACTCGCCCTTGGCACTCTCCGGCACCAGCCCGGCGCCGTACATCTCGTTACGGATCCGGCGCAGCAACGGCTCCACCCGCGCGGTCCCGAGCAGCGAGTAGTCGACGTTGTACTGGTTCGCCGGCACCAGGCCGCGGTAGTTCTTGTCCGACGCCTGCTCGTAGGAATCCTTGTACAGAACGAATTCCAGTTCGGTTCCGGCGTACGCGGTCAGCCCGTGCGCCGCCAGCCGGTCGAGCTGGCGGCGCAGGATCTGCCGCGGCGAGGCATAGACGGCCTCGCCGCTCGTGGTCTCCAGATCGGCGAGGACCATCGCGGTGCCGGGCTGCCACGGGACCGGGCGCAGGGTGCTGAAGTCCGGCTTCATCACGAAGTCGCCGTAGCCGGAGTTCCACGACGACATCGCGTACCCGTCGACGGTGTTCATGTCCACGTCCACCGCGAGCAGATAGTTGCAGCCCTCGCTGCCCCCTTGCACCACCTCGTCCATGAAGTACCGGCCGTGCAGGCGTTTGCCCTGCAAGCGGCCCTGCATGTCGGTCAGGGCGAGCAGCACCGTGTCGACGCTGCCGTTGTCCACGGCGACGTCCAGGTCCTCGACATCCATGTTTTCTCGGTCCCCCAGAGTTATTCGGCGGTCGGCATGGTCTGTTCCCCGTGCGCGGCCTTCTCGATCAGGTTCTGCTTCGGTCCGGTGAACCACTTGCGGGCACTCGCGAACCACCAGATCGTGGCGAAGGCCACCACTGCCGCCACCGCGATGATCGTGTAGTTGAAGTTGCTCGCGGTGATCGGCGCCGCGGTCGGCAGGATGAACAGCACACAGATGATCACCACCCACACGATGGCGATCCAGCCGACCGGCGCGCTCCACTTCCCGAGGTTCCACGGCCCGACCTGGAACTCGTTGCCCAGCATCCGGCGCAGGAACACCGGACCGACGTACGCGATGTAGAGGCCGATGACCGCGACCGACGTGGCCGCCAGGTAGGCCGTGGTGTTCACCAGCGACGGGACGACCAGGATGGTGGACAGGGTCACGCACAGCCAGATCGAGTTGGTCGGCGTGCCGGTCCGCGGGTTGACCTGCTTCCACAGCCGCGATCCGGGCAGCGCGCCGTCGCGGGCGAACGCGTAGGACATTCGCGAGTTGGCGGTCACCGAGGCCATGCCGCAGAACCACTGCGCCACCATGCAGATGAACAGCAGGAAGGTGCCGAGGTTGTGGCCGGCCGCGTCGATGAAGATCTGCGCCGGGGGCAGGGCGAGGTCGGTCGTGCGTTCGGTGTCGTAGTCCTGGATCGCCCAGGTGATCGCCGTGAGCAGGAAGAACCCGGCGATCACGGAGACCACCACCGACATCACGATGCCGCGCGGCGCCGCCCGGGACGCGTCGTGGGTCTCCTCGGCCACGTGGGCCGAGGCGTCGTAGCCGGTGTACGTGTACTGGGCCATCAGCAGTCCGATCAGCACCGCGTAGATCGCCGCCCCGCCGAAGGTGAACCCGGTCTCGTTCTTGACCTCGAAGAACACCTCGGAGATGGGCTTGTGCTGGTCCGGCACGACGGCCAGGACGACGACGATGACCGCCACGCCGACCAGGTGCCACCAGGCGCTGACGTCCGAGAGCAGCCGCACCAGGTTGACGCCGAAGGTGTTCAGCAGCCCGTGCACGATGATGATGACCAGGAAGATCAGGAAGGTCTTGAGCGCGGTGACCTCCATGCCGAAGGTCAGGCTCAGGAACGCCGACGTGGTGATGGCCGCGCCGAAGTCGATGGCCGCGGTGACCGCCACCTCGCCAAGGAAGTTGAACCAGCCGATGAACCAGGCCCAGGCGGCCTTGTTGCGTTTGGCCAGCGCCGCCGTCCACCAGTAGAGCGCCCCGGCGGTCGGGTACGCAGAACAGACCTCGGCCATGGCCAGCGCCACGAAGGTGACCATGATGCCGACGAAGAGCCAGCCGAGCGTGATCGCAAGCGGTCCGCCGGCGTTCATGGCGATGCCGTACGACGTGATCGCGCCGGCCAGGATGCTGATGATCGAGAAGGAGACCGCGAAGTTCGAGAACCCGGACAGCCGGCGATGAAGCTCCTGCTGGTAGCCGAGCTGTGCGAGCCGTTCTTCGTCGGTGCTGGGGACTGGTTGGGTAGTCATGTTTCTCCCTCAGCCAGGGGGTCGACTGTGACGCAAGCCACGGCCGTGCCTGGATGATCTCCCCGTGGTGTTACCAGCGTCAATGAGCGCGGTTAATTGCGTTGCCGGGCTGTTCGGCTGACGGCAGACTTCTTGGCATGTCAGGGCTTACGCACGACGCGTTCACTGCTTTTCAGCAGGCAGAGCGCGCGCGGCCCGGCCGGTGTTCTGACGTCGGCGCGTAGCGACGCGGGCCCTCGGCAGGCCTTATGGACACCATTCCCGCGGCGGCGCGGGGGCGCGGTCACCTCTCTCCCTTTTCGGTCATCGCCCGCTCCCGCGCCGCTGCACAAAATCTGTCGTGGCGGTACTAGAAATCTGCCTGTGACCGGCCTAACATTCCAAGGAGCAAGACGCTGTCGCTGGTGAAGGAGGACGAGATACCGCAGCAACGTGTAAGCGAACTCTCAACGTCCCCGACCCCGACAAGAGGTGATCGCAGCCGATGCCCTTCACTCCGGCCCGCCGCTAGCGGCACGCACGCGGTGAACAGGCCACAGAACTGAACAGCCAGGGCCCCGGTTACCCGCCGGGGCCCTGGATCGTGTTCGGGACCCCTCACCCCCCGGAAAGGCAGATGAGCACCAACTTCGACGACGCGGACTACCCCGCGTACACGATGGGCCGCGCGGCCGAGATGATCAGGGTGACCCCCGCCTTCCTGCGCAGCCTCGGTGCGGCCGGGCTGATCGAGCCCGAACGTTCGGACGGCGGCCACCGCCGCTACTCCCGGCACCAGCTGCAGCTGGCCGCACGCGTACGACAACTGCTCGACGACGGCATGCTCCTGACCGCGGCCTGCCGCATCGTCACCCTCGAGGACCGGCTGAACGCCGCGCACCGGCGGATCATCGAGCTCGGCGGCGCCCTCACCCCGGACGACGACGCCGACGTACCCACACAGACCCACCAGCCCCGCACCCCCCACGAGTACGACCAGGCCGGGTAGCTTCTGCGCATGTCCGACGACTGGCGACGGCCCGGCCCGACCCCGCGGCAGCGGCGGATCGACCTGTGGATCGGCCTCGGCACCACGGCCGCCGCCCTGGTCAACGTGGCCATGGCGCGCAGCGCGGGCGTGTTCATCTGGCAATTCCGGCCCAGCGCGCTCGAGCACTACGCCTGGGCGGCGGCCATCACCCTGCCGCTGATCTGGCGGCGCGCCCATCCGTCGATCGTGTTCGCCGCGGTCTCCCTGATCTTCGTCGCGGGTCAGGTCCGGGGCACCCAGGAACAGCAGTTCGCCGGGGGCGCGCTGTTCGCCACCATGTACGCGATCGGCGCCTGGGAGCAGGACCGGGTCCGCGCCAAGTGGATCCGGATCATCGTCATCGCCGGGATGTTCGTCTGGGTCTTCCTGTCCTGGCTGACGTCGCTCGACCGGCTGGCCCAGATCACCGACGGCCGCGGCCCGTTCACCCCGACCGTCGCCGCACTGGTCAGCCTGGTGCTGGTCAACACCGGCATCTTCGCCGGGGCCTACCTCGCCGGCGAGGGCACCTGGCTGGCCGTCCGCCGCCAGCACCAGCTCGAGGTGCAGGCCGAGGAGCTGCGCGCGGCCCAGGAACAGGCCGAGGAGCGGGCGGTCCTGGGCGAGCGGGTGCGCATCGCCCGCGAACTGCACGACGTCGTCGCCCATCACGTGTCGGTGATGGGCATCCAGGCGTCGGCCGCGCGCAAGGCCCTCGACAAGGACCCGCCGAAGACCCGGGCCGCGCTGTCGGCGGTCGAGGAGAACGCCCGGACGGCCGTGGCCGAGCTGCGGCGGATGCTCGGCGCGTTGCGCGCGCCGGACCAGTCGGTGGAGACACCGTCGGCGGCCGCCGGCCTCGACCGGGTCGACGAGCTTCTGGTCCGGGTACGCGAGGCCGGGCTGACCGCCACCCTGACCGCGTACGGCGATCCGGTCGCCCTGCCCGAGTCGGTGTCGCAGGCGGCGTACCGGATCGTCCAGGAGGCCGTGACCAACGTGCTCAAGCACGCGCACGCGTCCACGGTGGACGTCCGCATCCGCTACCTGGAGCACGACCTGGAGATCGACGTGGCCGACGACGGCCGGGCCGCACCGCCGCTCTCGTCCGGCGGCATGGGTCTGATCGGCATGCGCGAACGGGTCGCTGTGCACGACGGCACCATCGAGACCGGCCCGCGCGACGACGGCGGCTTCCGCGTACGCGTACGCCTCCCCCTCGAACTGCCCGCCGTACCCGCCCAGCGCCCGGCCCAGTTCGAGGCCAGCGCATGATCCGTGTCCTGCTCGCGGACGACCACCGGATGGTCCGCACCGGCTTCCGCGTGATCCTCGACCTGGAGGACGACATCGAGGTGATCGGCGAGGCCGCCGACGGCGCCCAGGCCGCCGACCTGGCCGCCGAGCTGCGCCCCGACGTGGTCCTGATGGACGTCGAGATGCCCGGCACCGACGGCCTGGCCGCGACCCGGCGGATCACCGGCGGCGACGGACCCCGCGTCCTGATCCTGACCACCTTCGACCGGGACGAGTACCTGTTCGCGGCCCTGCAGGCCGGCGCCTCCGGCTTCCTGCTCAAGAACGGCACCCCTGAGGCCCTGGTCGAGGCGGTGCGCGTGGTCGCCCGGGGCGATGCCCTGCTCGCGCCCGAGATCACCCGCCGGGTGATCGCCGAGTTCGCCCGCCCGTCCGGCCCCGCCCCCGGCCGCCGCCTGTCCGACCTCACCCCGCGCGAACACGAGGTCCTGGTCCATCTGGCCGGCGGCGCCACCAACGCCGAGATCGCGGCCGCCCTCCACCTGGGCGAGACCACGGTGAAGACCCACGTCAGCCGGGTTCTGATGAAGCTCGGCGCCCGCGACCGCACCCAGGCCGTCGTTCTCGCCTACGAGTTGGGCGTCGTCCGGCCCGGCGGCTGACCCGTCGCCCACCACGCGGGTCCTCCGCACGGAGGACCCCGGGCGGTCGTCCCCGGGCCGGACGACAGGGCCGCCGGCCGCCCCCTACCGTTCGACGGCATGACCGATGTTCTGACCGTCGACGCCGTGAGCCGCAGCTTCGGCGATCGTCAGGTGCTCGAGGACGTCACGTTCGGGGTGACAGCGGGCCGGATGACCGGTTTCGTCGGCGCCAACGGGGCCGGCAAGACCACCACGATGCGGATCATCCTCGGCGTGCTCGCCGCCGACCGGGGCTCCGTCTCCTGGCGCGGCGTCCCGCTGGACCGGCCCACCCGGCAGCGGTTCGGCTACATGCCCGAGGAGCGCGGCCTCTACCCGAAGATGACCGTCACCGACCAGATCGTCTACCTCGGACAGTTGCACGGGCTGAGCCGGGCCGACGCCCGCCGCCGCACCGCCGCCCTGCTCGACCGGTTGCAGCTCACCGAGCGCGGCGGCGACCAGGTGGAGAAGCTGTCACTGGGCAACCAGCAGCGGGTGCAGATCGCCGCCGCCCTCGTGCACGACCCCGAGGTGCTGGTGCTGGACGAGCCGTTCAGCGGCCTCGACCCGATCGCCGTCGAGACCGTCGTCGGGGTACTGCGCGAACGGGCCGCCACCGGCGCGCCGGTCCTCTTCTCCAGTCACCAGCTCGAACTGGTCGAACGCCTCTGCGACGACCTGGTGATCATCGCCGACGGCACGATCCGGGCGGCCGGCAGCCGGGCCGAGTTGCGCTCGTCGTACGCGCTCCCCCGCTATGCCGTCGAGGTCGCCGCCGACGCCGGCTGGCTGCGTGACCAGCCCGGTGTCACGCTGGTCAGCCTGGACGGCCCGCGCGCGGTGTTCGACCTGGCCGCCGACGTCTCTGACCAGGACGTCCTGCGGGCCGCCCTGGCCCGCGGGGCCGTTACGTCGTTCGCTCCGGTGCGGCCGAGCCTGGCCGAGATCTTCCGAGAGGTGGTGTCCGCATGACCACGCTGGAGGCGGCGCGGCTGGTGGCCGCACGTGAGATCAAGGTCAAGATCAGAGACAAGACCTTCCTCTTCAGTACGGTGTTCTTCCTACTCATCGCCATCGGCTCGATCGCCCTGCCGATCCTGCTGGACGACGACCCGCAGAACGTGGCCGTGTCCCCCACCGCCGCGGCGTCGGCCGGCGCCCTGACCCGGGCCGGCCTGACCGTGGTGCCGGCCGGCTCCGACGCCCAGGCCGCTCAGCTGGTCCGCGACGGCGACGCCGACGCGGCCGTGGTCGGCGGCCCCAAGGTTCTCGGCCTGGACGAGGCGCCTCGCGCGGTGGTGCAGGCCCTGAGCGAGTCGCCGCCGGTCGAGCTGCTGGAGCCGGACGACCGCGATCCCTTCGTCAGCTTCCTGGTCCCGTTCGTCCTGGCCTTCATCTTCTTCACCACGTCGCTGACCTTCGGCCTGCAGATCGCCCAGAGCGTGACCGAGGAGAAGGCCACCCGCATCGTCGAGATCCTGGTCGCCAGCGTCCCCGTCCGCGCCCTGCTGGCCGGCAAGGTCGCCGCCATGACCCTGCTCGCGTTCGGCCAGATCGCCCTGATCAGCCTGGTCGCCTTCGCCGGCATGCGCCTGGGCGGCGTCGACACGTCGATCGTGTCGCTGATCCTGCCGGCGATCGGGTGGTTCCTGCCGTTCTTCATCCTCGGCTTCGTCATGCTGGCCACCCTCTGGGCCGGCGCCGGAGCCCTGGCCGCCCGCCAGGAGGACCTGGCCGGAGTGTCGGCTCCCCTCCAGATGATCGTGATGATCCCGTTCTTCCTGACGATCTTCCTGTCCGACAACCCGCTGGCCATGAAGGTGCTGTCCTACATCCCCCTGAGCGCCCCCCTGGCCATGCCGATCCGGGCCTTCACCGGCGACCTGGCCCCCTGGGAGCCGTACGTGTCCCTGCTGATCCTGGCCCTGTCGGCCGCGGCCATGCTCGGCGTCGGTGCTCGCCTCTACGAGGGTTCCCTGCTACGCACCAACGGCCGCACGTCCTTCGCCACCGCCTGGCGCAGCCGTTCCCTGGTCAACTGACCGGTGATCGAAGACCATCGGTAATTCTCATCGCTGGAATGGCGATCATGAGCCACCGAACGCCATGATTACGCCGAGAGTCTGTCAAACACAACGCCCGGGGACATGCGGCTCGTTACTACACTGGGCGTCCCCATCCGTCCCCCCAGCGGAGTTGCCTGATGGACCCCATAACGCTTGCCGGCTCGGCGGTCAAGGCCGCGGCGCAGGGCATCCCGCTGATCAGCAAGAAGCTGATTTCGAAAAGACGAAACCGCGCCATCGCGGACGAGGCCGCCAGCCTTCTGTCCAACGATGCCGTTGACCGGCTGGTTGATCAGCTCACTGAGCGCCAGAGATCATCAGTAGCCGGGTTCATCGACTCCGCACAATTCGGCGCGATCGTCCAACAGGCCACGATCCTCACCCTGACTGACATGAGGGAGGAGGAAACAGCCGCGATACGTGAGCAGATCAGACATGGCCTGCGACTCAGAGGCGGGTTCGACGGAGCCGATCAGCTCGACATGACGGACAAGCTCGAGAACCTTGTCTACGAATCAGTTCACGCGGTCCGGCGGGTCGCTACGCCGACGGCTTTCGACAGCGCGCGGGCCCTCGCGATCGCCAGCAGGGTTGCCATTGCCGGCGCACGAAACAGCGAGCTTCTGGCGGGCATCTCAACTCTCACCGAGATCGACAAGTTCGCGCAGAACGCACGATCTGCCGTCCGATCCGGGAATTCGAAGCTTCGCATGGCCAGCCACAACGGCGGACGCCAAGTCGAATACGCGGAGCTCTATGTCACGCCGGCGCTCGTGCCCCGCGCCGACCAGAACTGGTGGTACCCGCTGGAGGAGGAGACCGCATCTGCCTCCGAAGTCGCAGCGTACGCTACCCGTTTCGTCATCCTCGGCGACCCTGGCGCCGGGAAGTCGACCATGGCCGCCAAGCTGGCGCATGACATAGCGGCCGATCTGGTGCCAGGGCTATGCGGTCAAGTCCCTTTCCTGCTCAGAGTTCGGGACCACACCGCATCACTGAGAACAGACCACGAGACATTACTTCACTACCTTGAGGCAACCTGCCGCCGGCCCCGCAACATCTGCCCGCCGCCCGACGCCGTCGAGTATCTGCTGCTCAATGGCCGCGCGGTGGTCATCGTTGACGGAGTGGACGAACTTGGAACCAGCGAGCATCGCAGATCATTTGCTGAACTGCTCGAAGGTTTTGCGCATCGGTTTCCGCTGGCCCGGATCGTCGTCACATCCCGAGTCGTCGGGTACGACGAGGCACCCTTGGACGCAGATCTCTTTCCAGCCTCCTACGTCAGACCCTTCAGCCTCCCGCAGGTCCAGGACTACGCCAAGCGATGGTTTCGGCTCTCTACCACCCGGCCCGAAGATCGCGACGATCTGACCACGGCGTTCCTCCACGAAAGCAACATCGCCAGCGATCTCCGAGAGAATCCACTGCTGTTGTCGCTGCTCTGCGGCCTTTATTCGTCCGTCCACTACATTCCGCGCAACCGGCCCGAGATCTTCGAGAAATGCGCGGAGCTATTGTTCGAGACGTGGGATCGTCAGCGCGGTATCGAAGTTGCCCACCGGTATGGCGCAAACATCAGACCGGCGGTTCAACACTTGGCTTGGAAGATCTTCACCGATCCGGTCGGACGGCAAGCACTTCCGAGACCGGAACTGGTTTCGTATCTGGCCAACTTCATGCAGCGGCGCAGATTCGAAAATCGCGACGAGGCGGAGCAAGCCGCCTCAGACTTCCTGGATTACTGCGCAGGCCGCGCGTGGGTGCTCACCGAACTCGGGACCAACTCTCTGCTGCCAGTCTATGGTTTCGTTCACCGAACATTCCTGGAATATTTTGCCGCTACCCAGCTGGTGAAGCAGAACCCCCGGCCGGGCGCGGTCTGGAAGGCGATTTCGGCGCACGTCGATGACTTCTCCTGGGAAGTCATGGCACAGTTGGCGGTGCAGATATTGGATCGGACGGTCGAAGGCGGAGCCGAGGATCTCCTGCAACTAGCGACGAGCCGGGAACGATCTTATGACGCAAAGCGCTTTGCCGCACGCGCGCTCGACACAGTAGCTCCCGCCAACGACTCACTGCGAGCCGTCATCGAATCGATCGTGACAACGGCCTGTGAGGTCTCGGTCAACGACCGAAGAGTCGCGGAGTACCGTCCGTCCAATGTGGTACTGAAAGACATGGCCATGATTGAGATTCTTCGGGTCACATCGCCGGACAACGTAGAGCGCGTCATCGAGTACGTTACACGCCATCTCATCAAGAACGCACAGGAGAGGCCTGTCCATTCGTCGGCAGGGCTATTGGTCGCCGCCATTCAGCGCGGGCTCGTAAATCAACCGATCGCGGCAAGGGTGGCCCAAGTTCTCCAACTGGTCAAGATACCTTCGGTGGAGTATTGGCAGCGCATACTTTCCATGCCGGGGCCCGACGACATCACCGCCGACGGACTCGACCCCTTGTACAAAAGTACCTTGGTTCTCGGCGGGTCTTATCCTCCCCCGGTCATCAACTTCCTCGAACACATGACTCGGCATCTTCCCTTCGCCGGAAACGACCAGATCCAGGCATTCAAGGAATCACTCGAAGAATACTACCCGGCTATCATTTCCTATCGTGACTATCTCAGCCGGCAAGTGGTTTCGGTGACTCCCGGATACTTGACAGTGCTTGGGCACCTGGCGAGACCGCAAGACGTCGCCGAAGATTCAATGATCATGCTGCTGAGCGCTGAGGCCCGAGCGGCGTTCATTCTCCTGCTCATGCCATTTGCAGAAGATCCGTCAGACCACTTCGGCAGTCTCATCGCAAAGGTTTCGGGAAGTCGCCGATCACAGGCGGAGTCGCTTATCAGCTATTGGCGCCTGCCGGCCGACGCCCACCACTATCTCATGAGGTGGGTGAGTCTGAGCCCCCATTTCGATGCTCCTGTGCCCTCGCGATGAGACCTGACGACGCTGCCGTCGCGGAGAAGCAGATTCCGGCGCGGGTCTTCGGGGAGGTCGCCGGCGAGTACGACCGGGCCAGCGGTCGCCGGCCGCCTCGGTCGAGGTGGTACGCGCGAGCATCGAGGTCGACCGTCTGTGGGCGGGGTGGCGGCGCATCGTCACCGAGCACGGGCCGTCCGTCGTGGTCCCGGACGATCGGATGACCGCCGACAGTGCCTGGAGCGGTAAGCTGGCCGGGCAGCCGACACCGAGCTGCTGCTGGCCCCGGGTCAGGCCCCGAGCGCGGTGATCAGGGCCAGCTTGCCGGCCGTTCCGCTCGCGTCCCACTCCGGCGTCGCGATCAGGGCCTGCACCGGCACGCGGATGCCGTTCTCGGCGTAGGCCTGGATCTTGGCCCGGCATTCGGCCGGTGAACCGTGCACGATCAGGTCGTCGACCACGTCGTCGGGGATCGCGGCCAGCGCGCCCTTGCGGGCGAGGACGTCGGCCGCCGAGGGCGTCATCAGGGCTCGCAGCTCGTCAATCGCGGGCGGCCGCCGGCTCCACGCCACCAGGGGCGTGCCGGCGCGGACCAGGTTGAGTGCCATCGGCTCGCCCATTACGCCTAGCCCGAGAAATCCGACGATCATCGTAAGACGGAAGGCCATCGCGGTGCCCAGGGTCGCGAGCCACTTCAGTGATGGCGGTCTCGTGCTTGCGATGCTGCGCTGGGCGATCGGAATCCGGCCGTTGACACCCGATCTTTGGCCATGGCGATCACTTGGCGAACTGGCTGGGTGGCGTGAGGTGCAGACGATTCCGGCTGGGCCATTGACTGATCGCGGCTCGGCGGCCTACCTCAACCGACGCGGCGGACGATGGCGAGCAGCGATGCTTCGACGTCTTCGATCGGGCGCTCGGGCGCGAAGACCAGCCAGTCGACCGCCACGACCAGGCCGACACCGAAGAGGGCCGACGACGCCACCCGGACGTCGAGGTCGGGTGGGAGGTCGCCGGAGTCGACGCCGGCCTGGACGGTTTCGGCGATCACCCCGATGGCCTGTTCGCGGAGGAGGATCAGGGTCTGCTGCCACTCGCGGTTGGTGCGCCACATCTCGGAGAGCAGCAGCTGGGCGAAGGCGCGGTAGCGGCGGATGTACTCCAGCTGGGCGCGGACCAGGGCGGCCACCGCCTCGCGCGGGGGCTTGCCGGCCACGGCCGCGCGGAAGGCGTCGGTGAGCAGGTCGATGCCGTGCCGGAGCAGTTCCTCGAACAGGGCGGTCTTGGACTTGAAGTTGTAGTAGACAGTGCCCTTGGCGACCTTGGCCCGCAGCGCGATGTCGTCCACCGTGGTGGCGGTGAAACCCTGCTCGGCGATCAGTTCCACGGCCGCCTCGTAGAGCTTCTGCCGGGTGTCGGCCCGCCTGCGGGTACGCCCATCGGCCACCACGGGAAGTCCCCCTCAGATCACCAGCGACGGGTGCAGCGCGGACGGGGTCAGCCGCCGGCCGCGGTGAGCCACCAGCACGGTCAGGATCAGGGCGGCGGCGCCGTAGCCCAGCAACGCCAGGCCACCCGTGAGTACCGTACCGGCCGCGCCGCCGTCGATGGCGTGGCGGAGCGCGCTCACCGCGTACGTCATGGGCAGCAGCGGGTGGACCGCCTGGAAGAACCACGGCGTGGTCTGCACCGGATAGGTGCCGCCGGAGGACGTGAGCTGCAGCATCAGCAGCACCAGGGCGAGGATCCGGCCGGCCGGGCCGAGCGCGGCACCGAGCAGCTGCATGATCGCGGCGAACGCGGCCGCGGCCAGCGCCAGCAGGCCCCACATCGCGAACGGGTGCACCGGGTCGAGGCCGAGCCCCAGGCACACCACCGCGAACAACAGCGTCGCCTGGGCCACGCCGATCGTCACCGCGGGCAGCAACCCGGCCAGGACGACGCGCGGGGTGGGCGCGCCCGAGACCAGGTGCCGACGGTTCAGCGGGCGCAGCACCATGAACGTGATCATCGCGCCGACCCAGAGCGCCAGGGCCAGGAAGTACGGGGCGAACCCGACGCCGTAGGTGGCCGCCGGGTGCCGCGTGTCGCGGTCCAGCGCGACCGGGTCGCCGAGCACGTCCGAACGCTGGGCGGCGTCGTCGTACCCGGGAATCCGATCGGCGCCGTCGGCCAGCCCGGTGGCCAGCCGCGCGGCGCCGCCCTCGAGGTCACCCAGCCCGGCCGCGAGCTTCCGGCCACCCCGGTCGAGAGTGGTCAGGCCATCGTCGAGCTGCCGGGCGCCGGTGGCCAGGCGGAAGATTCCGCCGCTGAGCCGGTGGGCGCCGGCGGCGGCGCTGTTCGCGCCGGCATCGACCCGGCCGGCCCCCGCGGCGAGGTCCGACAGACCGTTGGCCAGGGCGTCGACCTGGGTACGGGCGGCCGCCACGTCGTCGGCCAGGTGCGGTGCGGCGTCGGCCAGCCGGTCGGCGGCGTCGGCCAGCGTCCGCAGCCGCGCCCGCAACTGGGCCAGGTCGGCGTGGTCGATGCTGTCCTGAATCTTTTCGGCCGTCGCCACCAGCCGGTGGGCGGTGTCCCGCATCGCGTCGATGTCGTCGGTCTCGTCGGGCAGGCCGTCCAGGTAGCGACTCAGCTGCCGGGCACTGCCGACCGCGTCGCCGGCCGCGTCGTCGAGGGCGTCGATGTTGTCGGCCAGCGCGTCGGCGCCGGTCGAGACCTGACGGGCCGCGGTCTGGATCAGCTCGGCGTTGTCGCGCAGGACCGGCTCGATCCGGTCGGCGGCGCCGTCCACGGCCGTCTTGAGCTGCCGCCCGCCGTCAGCGGCGCGGGCGGTGCCGTCGGCCAGCTGCCGCGTGCCGGCCTTGAGCCGGTCGAGCCCGGTGGCCAGGTCCTTGGCGCCGGTGGCGGCGGTACCCAGCCCGCGGTCGAGCTGCCCGGCGCCGTCCTTGGCGGTGCCGAGCCCTCCGGCCAGCCGGTCGGCGCCCGTACTCGCGTCCTGGGCGCCGTCCCGCAGCTGCCCGGCGCCATCGGCGGCCTGCTCGGTCTGCTGCTTCAGATCGGTGAAACCGATCAGCATCCGGTCGAAGTACCCGGCGGCGGCCGAGGCCGAGGCGGCCGCCCGGACCTCGCTGAACGCGGTCTTGGAGAAGACGCCGGACAGGTAGTTGGTGGCGTCGTCGGTCACCACGTGCAGTTGCGCGTCGGCTGGGGTGGCGTCCGGGTCGGGCGCGGTGACCAGATCGGCCGAGAAGTCGGCCGGGATGCGCAGCACGATGTGGTACGTGCCGTCGTCGAGGCCCCGCTCGGCGCCCCGCTCATCGGTCACGTGCCAGTCGAAGACCTGCCGTTTCCGCAGTTCGTCGGCCAGGTCGCGGCCGGCGTGCACCTCGGTGCCGTCGCTGCCCCGGGCCGGCCGGTCCTCGACGACCAGCGCGGCCGGGATGTGGTTGAGCCGGCCGTACGGGTCCCAGAACGCGTAGAGGTAGAGCGCCCCGTAGAGCAGCGGGATCACGGCCAGCACGACGAGGGCGGCCGCGGTCAGCCGGCCCCGCAGGAAGCGCCGCAGCTCCATGCCCGCGAGCCGGATCATGCCGCCACCTCCAGCTTCTCCAGGTTGATGACGTGGGTGGTCAGGTCACATGCGACGGTGCGCGCGGTGATGATCACGGCGATGCCTTCGGTGGTGAGGTCGGTGAAAATCTGCCGGAGCCGCCACCGCTCGGCCTCGTCCAGGCCGGCGTCCCAGTCGTCGAGCGCGATCACGGCCGGGTTCTCCATCCGGGCGAGGACCAGGCCGAGGAGTTGGCGCTGGTAGGGGGTCAGGTCACGGCCGCGCAGGTCAGGATCGAGACCCAGCAGGGGTACGGAGGGGAGCTCGCGCCGCCGCCCGAATCGTCGCCGGCGGTGTCCGAGCAGGGCCAGCCGCTCCCGCACGTGCTCGGCCACGGTGGCGGTCGGCTCGGGGTCATTCACCCCGGCGACGTAGGCCAGTGCCACCCCTCGCCGCATCGGACCCACCGTCCCCGCCTCGTCACGCCCGGCGTCGCCAGGCGCCGCCTCGTCGGGCACGACGTCTATGGGCGTGCCGTCCACGGGGTCGGCGTCGGCTGCGGGCGGGGCGTCGGGGGCGGGGGTGTCGGAATCGCGGGCTGACGGAGGCGTACCCGCCGGGGTGTGGATCTTGCCGGCGGAGAGCTTGAAGCGACCGGCCAGCGCGAGCAACGCGGTGGTACGGCCGCTGCCCGGCGGGCCGGTGAGCGCGACCAGCTCGCCCGGCTCGACCACCGCGTCGAGGCCGCGGACGATCCAGCGGCGGCGATGGCGGACGCCCACACCCTCGGCGATGAGCACTGACATGCGGAACACCTCTTTGCACTGACTGGTCAGTACAAAAAGATACTCCCACTCCGGCCCGATGCGGCGGCACGAGACCAGGATCACGTCCCGTGGCAGGATCGGGCCCATGGTGAAGCGCTGGGGCATGACCGTTCCGCTCGGCGGGATCCCGCTGGCCGAGCACGCCGACGTGTTCAAGACCCTGGTCGACGCCGGGTTCACCGACGCCTGGACGTCCGAAGTGGCCGGCACCGACGCGTTCACCCCGCTCGCCCTGGCCGCGGCCTGGGCGCCGGCGCTGCGGCTGGGCACCGCGATCGCGCCCGTCTTCACCCGCGGCCCCGGGCTGCTGGCGATGACCGCGGCCGCCCTGGCCGAGACCGCACCGGGAAGGTTCCAGCTCGGCGTGGGCGCGTCCTCGCCGGTGGTGGTCGGCGACTGGAACTCGGTGCCGTTCGACCGGCCGTTCGCCCGCAGCCGCGACACGTTGCGCTTTCTGCGTCCGGCGCTGGCCGGCGAGATGGTCGACCAGGAGTTCGAGACCTTCGCGGTACGCCGGTTCCGGCTCGAGCGTCCCCCGGCGACCCCGCCGCCGGTCCTGCTGGCCGCGTTGCGCCCGGGCATGCTGCGGCTCGCCGCGACCGAGGCCAACGGCGTGATCATGAACTGGCTGGCCGCCACCGACGTGCCGACCGCGCTGGCCGAGACCAAAAGCGCCGCCACCGACGTGCCCGCCGCCCTGGCCGAGCCCGAGAACGCCGCGGCTGGCTTCGACGTGGTGGCGCGGATCTTCGTCTGCCCGACCACCGACACCGGCTACGCCCGCGCGGTGGGCCGGCGCATGATCACGTCGTACCTGAACGTGCCCGCCTACGCCGAGTTCCAGAAGTGGCTGGGCCGCGGCCCGGCGCTGGCGGGCATGTGGTCGGCGTGGGCCGCCGGGGACCGCAGGGGTGCGCTGGCCGCAATCCCCGACGAAGTGGTCGACGACCTGATCGTGCACGGCTCACCGGCCGAGTGCCGCGCGAAGATCCAGGCGTACGCCGACAACGGCATCCGCGTGCCGGTGCAGGCCCTGATCGCGACGCCGGAGTGGGACGCGGGCAGCACCGCCGACAAGCTCGCCCTGATCACCGCGCTCGGAGCCTAGGCGCATCTGACGGACGTTCCAACACTGGTTCGTAGCCAGGCGGCACGCAGACGATGCGTTCGTCGTTCCAGAGCAGGGCCAGCGTGCCGCCGGCGGCGAGCGCGCCGGCGGCCGGCCGCCACCGGGAGGCGGGCCGGCGACCTCGCGAAGACGCGGCCGGGATTCCGGTCCTCCATCGTGGAATCGTGGGGCGCGAAAGCCCGTCGCGTCGGCTGACGGCTTCGGGTTAACCTACGGGCCCTCGGCGGAAGGGCTGACGATGAACGCCGTACCCGCCCCGCGGGTGACTCTGAACGGGATTGCCCGGCTGGCCGGCGTGTCGGTGGCCACCGTGTCGCGGGTCCTCAACGGACAGGGCAACGTGTCGGCCGCCACCCGGGCCCGGGTCCGGCACCTGCTGGACGAGCACGGCTACCAGGCTCGCGCCTCGCGCCGGCCCGAGTCGACCGGGCTGATCCAGGTCATCTTTCCCGGCATCGACACCGGCTGGGAGATCGAACAGCTCCGCGGGATGGAATCGGCCGCGCACGACGCCGGCGTGGGCCTGGCCGTGGCCGCGCTCGGCCCGGGGCCGGCCGACGACCTGCGACGGTGGGTGAGCACCGGCCGGATCGACGGCGTGATCCTGGCCGCGACCAGCGGCGCCGGCCCGCTCGCGGCGATGCTCGACAGTTTGGACATTCCGGTGGTGGCCCTCGACCCGGGCACGCGGGCCGGTGCGGAGTTGCCTTCGATCGGCGCCGCCAACTGGTCCGGTGCGTTCCAGGTGACCCGGCATCTGACCGCGCTCGGCCACCGGCGGATCGGCATGGTGACCGGCTGGAACGGCTTGCTGTGCAGCCGGGCCCGGCTCGACGGCTTCCGGGCCGCGCTCGACGGGGCGGGCATCGAGGACGACCCCGGGTTGATCGTGCGGGGCGATTTCTCGTACGAGGCGGGCTTCGCCGCGGCGCAGGGGCTGCTCGCCCTCGACCGTCCGCCGACGGCGATCGTGGCGTCGAGCGACAACATCGCCCGTGGCGTGATCGAGGCGGCCCGGCGACGCGGCATCGCGGTGCCCGACGAGCTCAGCGTCACCGGCTTCGACGACATCCCGAGCGCCCGCTGGTCGTCGCCGCCACTGACGACGGTCCGCCAGCCACTGCAGGACATGGGCCACCTGGCCACGGGCACCGTCCTGCGGCTGGCCCGCGGCAAGCCCCTCGACACCCCCACCGTGGAACTCAGCACCCAGCTGATCATCCGCGAGAGCACCGCCCCACCACCGCGCCCGCGTCGCCGCTGACCCCCACCCAGCACTGAACGCTCCCTGCTTCCCCATCGCCGCCGCAGAGCCCGTCCCGGCGACACCCCGAGCCGCGATCGCCGAATTGGATCGCGACGCCGAAAGCGCCGGTCACCTACCGTCTGCCCATGGTCGTCGGATTTCTGGGGCTCGGCGTGATGGGCGAGCCGATGGCACTCAACCTGGCCCGCGCCGGCACACCCCTGGTGGTGTGGAGCCGACGGCCACCCGCGAGCGACGAGCTGCGCGCCCTGATGGCGCCGTCCGCCGCCGAGGCCGTCGCCCAGGCCGATGTGATCCTGCTCATGCTGGCCAACGGCGAGGCCATCGACGCGGTCCTGGCCCGCGGCACCGACGACTTCGGCGCCCTCAAAGGCAAGATCATCGTGCCCATGGGTACGACCGCACCCGAGTATTCCGCCGGCCTCTGCGCGGATGTGCTCGCCGCGGGCGGACGGTACGTCGAGGCCCCGGTCTCCGGCTCCCGCAAGCCCGCCGAGGCCGGCCGGCTGGTCGCGATGCTCGCCGGCGAGCCCGGCGACGTGGCGGTGGTCCGCCCGCTGCTGGCCCCGATGGTCGGCGACGCGATCGAGTGCGGCCCGGTCCCGCAGGGCCTGCTGATGAAGCTGGCGGTCAACGTCTACCTGATCAACCTGGTGACCGGCCTGGCCGAGTCGTACCACTTCGCCGAGCGCCACGGCCTCGACCTGGACCGGCTGACCTCGGTGCTGAACGCCGGTCAGATGGCCAGCGACATCTCCCGGATCAAGACGCTGAAGTTGCGTGACCGCGAGTTCGGGGTGCAGGCCGCGATCCGGGACGTGCACTACAACAGCGAGCTGGTGGCCGACGCCGCCCGCCGCGCCGGGATCGCGTCGCCGCTGGTCGACGTGTGCGAGCAGCTGTTCGGCGAGGCGGTCGCCCTGGGCCACGGGGGCGACGACATGGCCGGGGTGGTGACGGCGCTCGAGGCGCGTACCCGGTCAGCCGCTCAGCGCCACGCCCCCGCGACCAGCACGAGCAGCGGGATCACGCGCTCGCCGGGCACCTCGTAGACGCCTCGCGCCGACGACCGCAGCCAACCGGCGTTGACCAGTTGCCGCAAGTGGTGGTAGATCTGCCCGGTCGTACCCAGCCCTTCCTGCTCGGCCAGTTCGGCCGGATTGCGGACCCCTTCGAGTACGCGCCGGAGCAGCGTCAACCGCACCGGATGCCCGAGGGCGGCCAGGGTTCGGGCCGGGTCGGACCAGTCCTCGGCCATCAGCCGCTCGACCGGCAGCCCGTACTGCCATTCGTAGCGTTCGTCGGTGGGCAGTTGGACGATGCCGGTGAAGAGCACCGCCCCGCCCTCGAGGTCCCCGATCTGCCCGCGCAGCCCTTCCAGCGCCCAGAAGTCCTGCTCGTGCCGGCCCGGCGCCGGCGTCGCGGGCGGCTCAGCGGTCAGCGCGGCGACCTTCTGTTCCAGGTCAGCCAGCCGTTCCTCGACACTTCTTTCCTCCATAATTCCACAATTACGGAGCTACGAAGAAGAGTCAATCCAAGGCCTACGAGCCAGGCCACCGCGACCACGAGCAGGAGCCGTTCCAACGCCGCCCCGAGCATCACCCGCCCCGCGAACAGCATGATCAGCCCGAGCGCCCCGCCCACCGGCACGGTGATCGCCACCGCGATGCCGGACACCCACCGCGCCGCCCGGTCCCGCGTGATCATCCAGTGTTCGGCCATCGCCCCGGCCAGGACCACCATCCCGAGGATGGCCGCGCCGGCGTGCACCACGTCAGCCCCCGTGCTCGCCTCGAAGGGCGGCAACGGGCACCCGCCCGTACACGGAACCGCCCCCGACACCGCGGCCAGGCCCGCCGCCACGAGCAGCAACACCGCACGCAGCCGGAGGCCCAGCCCGGCGACACCGACCGCCAGCACGATCAGACCGGCCCGGTAGAGCCCGGCCAGCGGCAGCCCCGCCACGCCGGCCTCACTCACGTACCCCTGCCACCAAGGCCCCGGAGCCGCGACCAGACCGGCCAGCATGATCACCGCGCCGCCGAGCACCGCACCGGCGCTCGCCCCCGCCAACAGGCGAGCGGCCCGCACCGACTGACTCGGTGCGGGCCGCTCCTGGGTGCCGGTCACTCGCCGTCGGCGAGGATCGCGTACAGCCGGCGCTTGGTGTCCCCCAACACCTCGAGCGCCTTCTGCCGCTGTTCCGGCGTGCCGTTGAAGCCGACCTGCCGCAGCGCGTCGAAGATGCCGACGGCCGCGTCGCGGAAGTCGTGCACCTGGGACATGCTGTCCTCGCTGAACTGTGCCCACGGCGGGTTCTGGGCGGCGGTCTCGGCCTCGGGCCGGCCGTCGGAGGTAAGCCGGTAGCTCTTGCGGCCACCGGCGGCCTCGGCCTCGATCAGGCCCTCGTCCTCCAGCAACTGGAGGGTCGGGTAGACCGAGCCCGGGCTCGGGCGCCAGATGCCGCCGGTGCGGCTCTCCAGCTCCTGAATGATCTCGTAGCCGTGCATCGGCCGCTCGAGGAGCAGCGCCAGCACCGCGGGCCGGACGTTGGGCCGGCTGCCTCGCCCGCCCCGCCGGCCACCGCGCCCCTCGAACCCGCCACCCCAGCCGTGGCCACCGGGACCACCGGGGCCACCCGGGCCGAACGGGAAACCGGGAGGGAAACCAAACCCACGCATGCGGGCCTCTCGCAGATGACGGAAAGCTTCATGCCTCATGATCGTTCTCCAACCTGTCGTCGATAGGTAGACGATATATCGGCAACCGCTCGGCGACAAGGTTTTCATTCTTGCCGGGGTACGACGCGTGTGGACGAGTCGTCGTCTGGCAATCTGATAGCTGTGCTGACGGTGCCGATGCGCCAGCTCGGGGAGTCCGAGCGGGCGACGGTCGAGCGGATCCTCGACCGAGACCCCTACGCCGGTGCCCAGATCGCCGAGCGTGTAGCCGCCCATGGCCTGAGCTGGTGGCGGTCCGACGGGCGGGTCTACGGCTACGGCCCGAGCGACGCCGTCGAGTCGATGATCTGGTCCGGTGCGCATCTGGTTCCGGTGTGCGCGACGCCGGCGTCGGTGGCCGCCTTCGCCGAGTTGCTGGCCGGCGAGCCCCGCATCTGCTCGTCGATCATCGGTCGCGCCGACGCGGTGCTAGATCTCTGGGACAGGCTGGCCGTGCACTGGGGCCCGGCCCGCGACGTGCGCCCCAACCAGCCGCTGCTGGTCGCCGATCAAGAGCCCGAGATCAACCCCGATCCCGGGGTACGCCTGGTCCGCCACGACGAGATCGATCTGCTGTTCCCGGCGGCCGTGGCGATGTACACCGAGGAGGTCGGCGTCTCGCCCCTCATGGACGACGGCGGCCGTGGCTACCGTCGCCGCATCGCCGAGCTGGTCCGGGGCAAGCGCGCCTACGCCCGCTTCCACGAGGGCCGCGTCATCTTCAAGGCCGAGCTGGCCATTGTGACCCGCCACACCGCCCAGGTCCAGGGCGTCTGGGTCGACCCCGAGTTCCGTGGCCAGGGCTTGGCCGCCCCGGCGATGGCGGCGGTCACCCAGGACGCTCTGCGCCGCGTGGCTCCCACGGTCAGCCTCTACGTGAACGACTACAACACTCCCGCCCGCAAGGCCTACGCCCGCTGCGGTTTCACCCCCGCCGGCACCTTCGCCACGGTCCTCTTCTAGCGCCCACCGCAGAGTTCCCTACCGCGCGGAATTCCGTGCGGCGCGACCCACCGTGGGGCGCACGTCCCCAACCGCCGCCCAGCTCCCCCTCGACGGCGCCGCGCGCCCACTCACCGCGCGGGGCCTCGCCCACTCACCACGCGGGGCCGCACCCACCCACTCACCGCACGGGGCCACGCCCACCCACCACGCGGGGCTCTGCACCCACCCACCACGCGGGGCCGCACCCACCCACTCACCGCACGGGGCCACGCCCACCCACCACGCGGGGCTGCACCCACCCACCACGCGGGGCCGCACCCACTCGCCGCGCGAGGTGGGCTCAGTGCACCGTGACGGTCGGCCCCGGCAGCAGCTCGCGCATCTCGTCGGGCAGGTCGGCGCCCATCGCGTCGGCGAGCCGCAGCGCCTCCTCGACCAGCGTCTCGACGATCACCGACTCGGGCACCGTCTTGATCACCTGGCCCTTGACGAAGATCTGCCCCTTGCCGTTGCCCGACGCCACACCCAGGTCGGCCTCGCGCGCCTCGCCCGGACCGTTCACCACGCAGCCCATGACGGCCACCCGCAGCGGCACCGGGAAACCTTCCAGCGCCGCCGTCACCTGCTCGGCCAGCGTGTACACGTCGACCTGGGCCCGGCCGCACGACGGGCAGGAAACGATCTCCAGCCCACGCTCACGCAGCCCCAGCGACTCGAGGATCGCTTGCCCGACCTTGATCTCCTCGACCGGCGGCGCCGACAGCGACACCCGGATCGTGTCGCCGATGCCCTCGGCCAGCAGCGCACCGAACGCCACCGAGCTCTTGATCGTGCCCTGGAACGCCGGCCCGGCCTCGGTCACGCCCAGGTGCAGGGGGTAGTCGCACTGCTCGGCCAGCTGGCGGTACGCCCGGATCATCACGACCGGGTCGTTGTGCTTGACCGAGATCTTGATGTCGCGGAAGCCGTGCTCCTCGAACAGTGAGCATTCCCACAGCGCCGACTCGACCAGTGCCTCGGCGGTCGGCTTGCCGTATTTCTCCAGCAGGCGCTTGTCCAGGCTGCCGGCGTTGACCCCGATCCGGATCGGGATGCCGGCGTCGGACGCCCGCTTGGCGATCTCCTTGACCTGGTCGTCGAACTTGCGGATGTTGCCGGGGTTGACCCGGACCGCCGCGCATCCGGCGTCGATCGCCGCGAACACGTACTTGGGCTGGAAGTGGATGTCCGCGATCACCGGGATCTGGGACTTCTTGGCGATCGCCGGGAGCGCCTCGACGTCGTCCTGGGACGGCACCGCGACCCGGACGATCTGACAGCCGGACGCCGTGAGCTCGGCGATCTGCTGCAGCGTGGCGTTCACGTCGGCGGTCAGGGTGGTGGTCATGGACTGCACGCTGACCGGTGCCCCACCGCCCACCGGGACCGAGCCGACCATCACCTGACGGCTCTGGCGGCGGGGGGCGAGCGGCGGAGGAGGAACGGCCGGCATACCGAGACTGACTGCGGTCACTGTCACATCACCTGGAGAAGATCGAGATCGGATTGACGACGTCCGCCGTGACGGTGAGCAGGGTGAACGCCCCACCGATCAGAATGACGGCGTAGGTCAGCGGCATCAACTTGAAGTAGTCGACACGCCCTGGATCGGGTCGCTTCAGCTTGGAGTAGAGCCACGAACGTGCGCGTTCGTACCAGGCGATGGCGATGTGCCCGCCGTCGAGCGGCAGCAGCGGCAGCAGGTTGAAGATGCCGATGAAGACGTTCAACGAGATAAAGATGCCGATGAAGATCTCCCACAGGCCGGCCTCGGCCGCCTCGGCGCCCAACCGGCTGGCACCCAGCACGCTGATCGGGGTGTCGGGGTCGCGCTCGTCACCGGTGATCGAGTGCCACAGGGCCGGGATCTTCTCGGGGATGCGCTTCATCGCCGCGAACGTGCCGCTGACGATCGTCGCGGTCTGCTGGCCGACCGAGCCGAACGCGTCGACCGGGCCATAGGTGACCGTGAGCGGTTCCGTGGTGGTCCAGTTGATGCCGGCCACCGCGACCTGAGTGACCGGGCCCTTCGGGTTTTCCAGCGGCGGCCGCTGGGCCGCGATCAGGTTGATGGTCGCCGTGCCGGGCTGACCGGCCCGGGAGTAGGCGAACTGGGCCGCGCCGGCCGGCAGGGACCGGATCGTGTCGGTCAGCTGGCCGTAGTTGGCGATCGGCTTGCCGTTGATCGCGGTGATGATGTCGTCGGTCTTCAGCCCGGCGACGGCCGCCGGGCCCTTGACGTCACCGTTCTGCCCGACCGCGCACGGTGAGTTGTCGCGCAGGTTGATCTGCACGCAGTCGCCGACCTGGATCTGGGCGGGTGCCTCACGCTGCTCGGTCGCGGTGACCGGCAGGGCCGGGTTCTGCACCCCGACGGCGACGGCCGCGAAATACATCGCCACCAGGGCCAGCAGGAAGTGCGTGACCGAGCCGGACGCCATCACGATCGTCCGTTTCCACACCGGGAAGCGCCACATCGCCCGCGGCTCGTCGGCCGGGTCGACGTCGTCGTCCTGCGGCGTCATGCCGACGATCTTGCAGAAGCCGCCGAGCGGGATCAGCTTCAGGCCGTACTCGGTCTCGCCCCGGCGGAAGGAGAACACCGTCGGTCCGAACCCGACGAAGTACTTGGTGACCTTCATGCCGAAGCGTTTGGCCGTGATCATGTGGCCCGCCTCATGCAGGCTCACCGAGATCAGGATCGCGAGCGCGAACGCCACAAACCCCACCGCGAACATCCTCAAGCCCCTTCAGCCGCAGTCGCGATCATCCGCTGCGCCTGGGCACGCGCCCAGGACTCCGCGGCCAGCACGTCGTCGACGGTACTCGGATCGGCAAACCCGGGCGCCGCCGCGAGCACCCGCTCCAAGGTTTCGACGATGCCCAGAAAAGGTAGCCGACCGGACACGAACGCGGCCACACACTCTTCGTTGGCCGCGTTGTAGACAGCCGGTAACAAATGCCCCGCCTGGCCCGCCTGTTTCGCCAGGCGTACGGCTGGAAAGGCCTCGTCGTCCAGCGGCCGCAGCTCCCAGTTGTGTGCCTCACGCCAGTCGACCCCCGCGGCCGCCCCCGGCACCCGATCGGGCCAGGCCAGCGCCAATGCGATAGGCAGCCGCATGTCGGGCGGGCTGGCCTGGGCCAGCGTGGAGCCGTCGGTGAACTCGACCAGCGAGTGCAGCACCGACTGCGGATGCACCATCACCTCGATGTCGGAGTACGGCACGTCGAACAACTCGTGCGCCTCGATCACCTCGAGTCCCTTGTTCACCATGGTGGCCGAATTGATGGTGACGACCGGGCCCATGTCCCAGGTCGGGTGCTTGAGCGCGTCCTCGGGTGTGACATGCGTCAACTCCGCGCGCGTACGCCCCCGGAACGCTCCCCCGCTGGCCGTCAGCACCAGCCGGCGCACCTCCTCGCGCCGCCCGCCGCGCAGGCACTGGGCCAGCGCCGAGTGCTCGGAGTCGACCGGCACGATCTGGCCGGGCGCCGCCGCGGCCTTGACCAGTGGCCCACCCGCGACCAGGGACTCCTTGTTGGCCAGGGCGAGCACCCGCCCGGAACGCAGCGCGGCCAGCGTGGGGGCCAGCCCGAGACTGCCCACGACGCCGTTGAGGACCACGTCACAGGGCCACTCGGCCAGCTCGGCCATCGCCGACGGCCCGGCCACGATCTTGGGCAGCTGGAAGTCGCCGCTGGCCCACCCACGGCGCTGCGCCTCAGCGTAGAAGGCCAGCTGCAGGTCTTGCACGACGGTGGCCCGGGCCACCCCGACCACCTCGACCGACAGCTCGAGGGCCTGCCGGGCCAGCAACTCGACGTTGCCGCCGCCGGCTCCCAGCGCGACCACCCGGAACTGACCCGGGTCGCGCCGGACGATGTCGATGGCCTGGGTCCCGATCGAACCGGTGGACCCGAGCAGCACTAGCTCCCGCATGGACACCATCTTCCCGGATTCGCGCCCAGGTCCGAATTTGCCTGTGGACAACTGGGTATCAGCCCAGCGTGCTGAAGGCCTGGCAAGGACGGGACGTGTCGCTGCACGCGGCCGCGGTGACCTTCTACGGCGGCATCGCGGTGGTGCCGGTGTGCCTGCTGGCGATCTGGCTCACCGGGCTGGTGGCCGGCGCTGATCGGGTCCGCCGGCTGACCGGGCACACGATCGCGGCGCTGCCGGACGCGATCGGCGCGCCCCGGGCCCTCTCCGCGCTCATCGACGCCGGACTGCACCTGTCGCCGTGGTTCGCCCTGGCCAGCCTGCTCCCGGCGACGCTCTACGGCGAGGGCCTGCGCCGCGCGTTCGTCTCGGTCCGGAGCCGGGACGAGACGCTGGTCGGCTGGCGCGGCCGGCTGCTCTGGCTGCCTCTGCTGGCCGCCGCCCCGGCGCTGCTGCTCGCCGCGTTCCTGGCCCTGCCGGTGACAAGTTCCCTGTGGGTACGCGGTGGCTGGTACGCCGTGGGCGGCGTGGTCCTGTCGTTCCTGGCGTGCTGGCTGGTGCTGACGCCGGTGGTGATCTGGGTCTACCGCTACCTGGCCCCCGGCCGCCCCCGATGGCTGGCCACCGTCCTGGTCGGCTCGTTCACCGCCGCCAACCTCAGCGGCTTCCTGCACGGCTTCGTGCTGTTCTGCTCGCTACCGCTGGACCTGGGTGTCCCGTTCGGCGGCTTCACCCAGATCGGCGGCATGGTCGCGGTCGGCCTCTGGCTCTATCTCTTCCACGTGATCGTGCTGGTCGGCTACGGTGCCACCCTCAGCGCCAGCGCCTTCCAGCAGCGGCGAGCGGAAGCGGCCGAGCGGCCCGGGCGCCCACCAGTTGAGCCGGCCGAGCAGGCGCATGGTGGCCGGCACGAGTAGCGCCCGCACCAGCGTGGCGTCGACCACGATGGCCACGATCATGCCGACGCCGATGGTCTTCACGATCGAGACGCCGCCGGTGGCAAACCCGGCCACCACGACGATGAGCAGCAGCGCGGCGGCGGTGATGATCCGCCCGGTGTGCTGCAGACCGGTCGCCACCGCGGTGGTGTTGTCGCCGGTCCGGTCCCACTCCTCGCGCACCCGGGAGAGCAGGAACACCTCGTAGTCGGTGGCCAGCCCGAACAGCACGGCCAGGACCAGGATCATGTTGCTGGGCTCGATGAACCCGGTCGCCTCGAAGCGCAGCAGGTTCTCGAAGTGGCCGTCCTGGAAGATCCACACCACCACGCCGAAGGACGCGCCGATCGAGACCAGGTTCATCAGCACCGCCTTGATCGGCAGCAGCAGCGATCCGAAGGCCAGGAACAGCAGCACGAACGTGGCCACGGCCATGATCAGGGCCATCCAGGGCAGCCGGTCGGACAGGCTGTCGAGCAGGTCCTGGTCGATCGCCGCCCGGCCGCCGACGAGGGCGTCCGGGGCCAGCTCACGGATCTGCCGGACCACACCGCGGGCGGCGTCCGAGCTCGGATCGTACGACGTAGTGACGGTGAGCAGGGACGGGTCGGTGGCCTGGGCGCCGGTCACGCCACGCAGCCCCGAGACGCGGCCGGCCAGGGCCTCGGCGTTACCGGCCGGGGCGTACACATCGATGGGGGTTGTGCCGCCGCCCGGGAAATCGTCACGCAGCGTCTCGACCACGATCCGCGCCGGGGTGTCGGCCGGCATCACCCGTGCGTCGAAGCCCCCGAACTCCACCCTGGTGAACGGCACCGCGAACAGCACCAGCAGGGCGAGCACACCGACCAGGTAGAGCACCGGGCGGCGCATCACGCTGTGTGCAAGCCGGCCCCACGCGGCGCCCGGCACCGCGCCGCGGCGCTGCGGCAGCGGGATGCGCAGGCGGTCGATCCGGTGCCCGATCAGGGACAACGCCGCCGGCAGCACGGTCAGCGCGGCGAGCATCGCGATCAGCACGGCGGCCATGCCGCCGATCGCCATCCCGCCGAGGAAGGGCTGCGGGAAGATCAGCAGGGAGGAGAGGGCCAGGACGATGGTCAGGCCCGAGACCATGACGGTACGCCCGGCCGTCGCGACAGTGATCCGGATAGCGTCCGGCACGTCCCGCCCCGCGGCCAGCTCCTCGCGAAACCGGCTGACCACGAAGAGTGAATAGTCGACGGCCATGCCCAGCCCGAGCAGCGTGATCACGTTGATCGCGAAGACGCTGATGTCGGTCAGATAGGTCAGCCCGCGCACCGCCACGAACGCGCCGAGGATCGCTATACCACCGATGACCAGCGGGGACAGCGCCGCCACGACCCCACGGAAGATCAGGATGAGCAGCAGCAGGAGGACCGGCAGCGAGAACAGCTCGGCCCGGGTCACGTCCCGCTCGGTCTGCTCGTTGGCCTGCTGGTTGAACGCCACCTCGCCACCGACGTCGGTGGTCAGCCCGGCCGCGTCCAAACGCGGCTCGATCGCCTCGTACGAGGCCAGCTTGGCGTCCTCATCGTCGCCGGCCAGCCAGACCATCGCGTAGGTGGCCCGGCCGTCGGTGCTGACCAGGCCCGGAGTACGCCCGTCGAGGTAACTCGCGACGTTGGTCACCTGGGGCTGGGTCCGCAGGCCGGCCACCGTGGCGCTGATCGCCGCGCGTACCTGGGCGTCCTGAACGGTCCGGCCCGTGCTCGACCAGAGCACGATGAGGTCGGGGCCGGGCCGGTGCAGCCGCTCGGCGATCGCCTCGGCGGCGCGGTTGGACTCCGAGCCCGGGTCGTCGTAGCCACCGCCGGTGAGCGCCCCGAAGACTCCGAAACCCCAGGTGGCGCCGGCCGCGACAAGCACCGTCGCAGCGACGATGACCCATCCGCGTACGCGTACGACGGCGCTCCCCCACCACCCGAACATGCCGTCAACCTACTGGAATCCCGTTGTCCACAGGCCCGGACGCGAGACGGATTTCAGCGCTAGGGTCCACGCCATGACGACTCTCCCGCAGCGTGCTGACGTGGTCATCATCGGCTCCGGCCACAACGGGCTGGTGTCCGCGATCCTGCTCGCGCGCGCCGGCCTCGACGTGGTGGTCCTCGAGGCCGCCGACGTGCTGGGGGGCGCCACGCGCACCGAGCATCCGTTCCCCCGGGTGCCCGGCCTGGGCCAGTCGACCGGGTCTTATCTTCTCGGTCTGATGCCGCCCGAGCTGCTGCGGAAGCTCGACGTGCAGATCCCGGTGCTGCGCCGCGACCCGCACTACTTCCTGCCCACGCCCGGTCCGGCCGGCTCGCCCTACCTTCTGTTCGGCAGCGACCGGGCGGCCACCCGGGCCCAGATGGAGCGGTTCTTCTCGCCGCGTGACGTGGCCGCCGACGAGGCGATGGCGGTCGAGATCGCGGCGCTGCGGGCCGACCTCGCGCCGGCCTGGCTGGCCGAGCCCGGGTCGATCGAGCAGGTCGCCGACCGCTACATCCGCCCGTCCCTGCAGAGCACGTTCATCGACATGATGCGGGGCTCGGTCGCCGACTATCTCGCCCGCTTCGGTTTCAAATCCGAGCTTCTGATGAGCATGTACGCGGTGACCGACGGCATCTCCGGCCTCAACGCGGGCCCCGACGACCCCGGCACCGGCCACAACTTCCTGGCCCACAACATGTGCCGGCTGCCCGGGGCCGACGGCACCTGGATGATCGCGGCCGGCGGCATGGGCACGGTGTCCCAGATGTTCGCGGCCGCCGCGCGGGGTTCAGGAGCGCAGATCTTCACGGGTACGCGGGTGAGCGCCGTGACCGTCTCCGGTGGCGCCGCCAGTGGTGTCGAACTGGCCGACGGGTCGTCCGTCGCCGCTTCGGTCGTGCTGGGCGCCTGCGACCCGTACGCGCTGATCGACCTCGTTCCCGACGGCGCCCTGCCCGCCTCCCTGATCGACCACATGGCCGCCATCCGCAAGCCCGGCACCACCATGAAGGTCAACCTGGCCCTGCGCGACCTGCCCACCTTCTCCTGCCTTCCGCCCGGCGCCCCGTCCCCGTTCGGCTCGACCATCCACCTGCTGCCCGGCTCCGCGGGCCTGGCCGGCGGGGCCGAGGCCGATTCCCCGATGGCCGCCCTGCGCGCGATGTGGGCCGACGTCCAGGCCGGCCGCCTGCCCGCCGAGCCGACCATGGAGTGGTACCTGCACACCACGGTCGACCCCAGCCTGCAGGACGACGAGGGCCACCACTCGTCCGCGCTGTTCGTCCAGTCGGTGCCCTACGACCTGGCCGGCACCACGTGGGACGAAGCTCTGCCCCGCTACGTCGACCAGCTCCTGGCCATCTGCGACAGGTACGCCCCCGGCACCAGCGCCCTGGTCGCCGACATGATGCCGTTGACCCCGCCCGGCATCGAGAAGCACTTCGGCATCACCGGCGGCCATATCCACCACGTCGACAACACGGTCGCCTTCAACCAGCGCATGCCCTACGCCACAGGGCTCGACGGCCTGTACGCCGGTTCCGCCGGCACCCACCCCGCCGGCAGCGTCATAGGCGCCGCCGGCCACAACGCCGCCACCCGAATCCTCCACGACCTCGGCCGCCCCTGACCCCCACCCCTCAGCCCGCACCACCCCGCCTACACCACCCCGCACCGCGGCACCACCCGCGCCACCGCACCGCTTCCAACGCCCCGCCCGCCGATATGCGCCGCTGCAAGGCACCGCCCCGCACACCATTCCCGCCGCCCCGGCGGCTGGCAGGCTGCGCGGGGCTGTACCCGAAACGGTGTTTCTGGCCCGATTCGCCGGACTTGAGAGTCGGCGGGATGGGCACTGTGAGTAATGACGTCAGAGATCGTGGAGACACCGACGAAGAACAGGCGGGTCGGGCGGCAGCTGTCGCCGGAGCAGGCCGCCGCGGCAGCGATGGTCGCCGAGGCGAGGGCCAGCGGGCTGGAGCTGACCGGTCCCGGCGGGTTACTGAAATTGTTCACCAAGAACGTCCTCGAGACGGCGCTGAACGAGGAGATGACCGAGCACCTC